>JADGBW010000031.1 GCA_015231305.1 Magnetococcales bacterium
TCTAGTTTTTGTAACTCTTGTTTGTTCAATATGCCCTCCACACGACCTTCAACCGCAGAGTTGAGCATAACAATTGACCAACCATCGAGAATCAAATTTTGTGAAAAATAAACCAAGCCACCAACAAGCCGTTGTTGCATCTCTTTGGGGTTGTCGTGGTTTCCTGGCAATACATAAACTGGTAAGCCTAAGTTACCTAATATTTCTTTTAGCACTTCATACCCTAAAAAATCATCTGAAACTAAATCACCAGTAATAAGAATAAGCTGACAATCTGGGTGATTATTCATAATAGTAACTAATACTGTTTTAAGGGTCTTGGCAGGTAAGATTCCGCGATAATTATGATTGGGATCTGCAAATAGATGAAAATCAGTAATTTGAATAATTTTTGGCATTATAATTATTTAAAATTTAAGAAAAAATTTATATGAGACAAATATTATCAAGGCTTATTTGCTTTTTGCTTCTATGCTTTTAGCCCACTCATTTGTGAAATCAACAAGTGTTTCAATAAAGTCGGGGTCTTGCTCTGTGCGGTTTATGGTTGTGTGGATATTTATTTTATCAGGATATGGTTCATACCCTGTGGTAATGCTCCATGTTATACCGTTTTGACAATTAGGCATTAAAAAGCGGTAACCTCCAATTATATCTATACGGACAATTTTAAACTCTCCCCAAATAGTAAAATATTGCCCCCAATCCTCTCTTGTTTCTAAAACCTTTTCTATGGATTCACAATAACTTGCAAGGCTATCCATGGTTATAGCTTTTTTTAGTTTTGTTTCATCCCAATTACTATTTGCAAAAGCAAAAAACTCCATATTTATCCTTTAAAAATCTTAGCCTTTAACGTTATGTCTTAATGTGTGTTAACAATGTTATTGTAAATTATTTTTGCTTTAAACGTGTAATAATAAGCCCAAAAAAATATGTTTTCAGACCCTTAGAAAACAGCCACCCTAAATGATTTTGGCAACACAAACAGTTTACAATTTGCCAAGAATAGCCAGGAAACCATGAAAACTCAGAGGATGATACACCTACTATATGGCAACCTTGTGCTTCTTTAAAACAGCATACTTGAAACAGATTGCCATGGGGGTTAAAAAAGGTGTTTTCAATTTTACCTCCCATGGCAATTTTCTGGTTTTCATTGGTTATTTTGTTATTACAAGCTTTGCAATATAGATGTTTATCTTTTTCTTTATGCTCTAAATCTGATTCATCTAAAGGGTTTGCTTTTAGATTAAATTCATTTTTAAAACCATGTAAAAATTCAAGTTGCTGTCTAAACCTAAAAGTAGGTAAATGCATTGGTAAATTAGATTTACAAATTAAGCTTTTTGGTTGCAACTTCTTTACGATCTAACTCACGTATAGTGACTATTTGGTCGGTTTTTATGATTGTGTCAGGATTTTTTTTCTTACGGTCTGAGACTACAATAAAAGGTTCAGCTTCTTGTAGAAACTCTGAAATTGTATCGTAAGGCCCAAGTGAAAAAAGTCCTATAACTACCTGCTTATTTGTTAATACAAACTCTGCAGTAACCAAAAAAGAGGACTGTTTAGTTGTTAGTTTATTATCAGTCATAATATATCCCCCCCACAAATAATTTGATAAAGCAAAAGCTAAGCAATTGGGTTTAATAAAAAAACAAGGCTAAATAATTGTTAATATTCTTGTCAATTTTATAGGTTTAACAAATGCTGTTAACGTTTGTTACTTTTATATATTAAAGTTTCTAGTAGATATTATTTAACAGAATTAAATGTTTAACTACTTAGCAATAACACTAAATCTGGTGTTGTTGCTAGTTTTCATAAATATATTTCTTGTGATATAAAAAATAGTGTGTTAATCATATTTGCTATTCAAAGTAAGAGCACTAAAAAATAAAGTAAATACTATACTACACTGTTTTAAAGAGTTACAAGGAATCCGCATATCATGTCTATAGTTGGAAATGTATCAAGCCCAGTAATTACGCAATCAGGTGATACACTGCGTGAAACATCAGCCGCTAGTTTAAATGATCTAGGTAGAGGAACCCAAGACACCAGTAATAGCTCCAGAACACCAAAAACAGATCAGATGAGTACAGTACGGGAGAATAGCCGTACACCACGTACAACACCGTCTGATGTAGCAGCTAAAAACACAGAAGAGAGTCGTATAGCTCGTTCTACCCCTGATGCAGTAAAAGTAACCATTAGCGAAACAGCTCAAGCTGCCAGAACTCCATCACCAGTTTCAGTTGGTGAAGCAACAGGCGGTCTTTCTGTTGAAAGTGGCAGAATTGGTACTTCACCACCTCCTGTGGGAGAAAGTACTGGTAACTACGATGTTGGCAAAAACATGGATATAGCTGTCTAAATTGTAAGATAAATTACCAACCGTTTAAAAATAGATTAAATCTATTAAAACACGGTTTATAGTGTACAAAACCAAAAGGCTGTCTAATAGACAGCCTTTTGTGTGTCATGTTTCAGTTTTTTTGCTTGATTTGTCAATTAATTCTAAAAGCTTTTTCTTAGATATTGGCTTTGTAATGTGGCTATCGCAACCAGCGGATAGTGATTTTGCCTCATCTCCTAACATGGCGTGAGCTGATAAGGCCATTATTGTGTTTTTGGGCTGTTTTTTATCTTTTTCCCACTGCCTTATTTTCTGTGTTGCCTCTAAACCATCCATTAATGGCATTTGAATGTCCATTAAAATTAAATCGTATTTTTTGCCAGATTTAATTTTTTCTACAGCTTGCAATCCATCTTCAACAATTTCTAAATTATGAATTGTATTGCTAAGATAAGCCTCTATAACAATTGCATTATCTCTATTGTCTTCAACTAAAAGAATTGTACGTGGTTTATTCACTGTTTCATTTTTATGTTGTGGTGATATATTTTTGTTTTCTAATTGGTTTTTATCGTTTTTTGATAAAGGAATGTAAAAATAAAAAGTACTGCCTTGGTTCTCTACACTTTGCACCCAAAGTTTGCCATTCATGGCATCTATTAGACGTTTGCAAATAGATAAGCCAAGACCTATACCGCCATGTTGTCTGGTGTTAGAAGAGTCGGCCTGTGAAAAAGGTTCAAAAATTAGTTTTTGCTTTTCATCAGGAATACCAATACCAGAGTCTACAACTGAAAATAGAATATTTTCTGATGAAGGGTATGAGACAATAAGTTCAATTTTTCCTTGTTCGGTAAACTTAATCGCGTTGCCTATTAAGTTTAGCAAAACCTGACGAATGCGTCTTTTATCACCTTCAAACTGTTTCGGGGTATCAGGGGTTATATTGCATGTTAAACTAAGCCATTTACTTTTGGCATTTTGGTTGTGGATATCCAATGCTTCTTGGGTAAGCTCTTTAATATCTATAGGTTTATGTTCTAAATTTAATCTTCCAGATTCAATTTGTGATAGGTCTAATATATCTTCAATAAGAGTTTGCAGGTTTTTAGAAGACCTATTTATTACGTCTATACAGCGAGAAAGGTCTGGGTCTTGGTTAAATTCGCTTGCAACTTCGCCCATTCCGAGTATTGCATTAAGTGGAGTTCTTATCTCATGGCTCATAACCGCAAGAAACTCACTTTTAGCTCTGTTTGCTGCTACAGCATCTTCTTTTGCTAATAATAGAGACTGTTCAGCCAGTTTGCGTGAGGTAACGTCAGCTATGATTATAAGTAGGTGTTTTATATTTTGGCTGGTAAAAGAGCTGAAAAAACTATTTAACCACAGACTTTTTTTGAAAGATGAAACCACATTAACTTCAATTTGTTGATCTTCGCCTGTAGCTAATGCTTTTTCAGCAGCTTGAAGCAATCCTGCTTTTTGCCAAGAAGTAATTTTGCGAAAATTTTGAGCTAACAACTGTTCTTGAGTTGCGCCAACAATTGTTGCAGATGCAGGGTTTGCAATTATACACTGTCCGGTGTCTGCTCTATAGGCGATAACACCTATATGGGTAGAGGCGAGGATCTTTTTATTTAGCTCTAAAGTATCTAAATGCTGCTGTTTAACATAAGCTTTTTCTAGTAAATATTGTCTGTCTCTATTTTCTGCTTCTTGCAGGGCTTTTTCACTAACAACACAACGTGTGACATCTCTTATTACTGTTATTCTAAGAAGTTTATCAGCAACTTTATGATGTCGCCCACGTACTTCTATTGTTATTATAGTTCCATCTTTTCTCACACCTTCTATTTCATATGGCAGTTCATAACCAGACTTCATATGGCCAACTGCTTTTGCAACATATTTATCAACTATAAATTCAGCAGGGGTTTTATTGAGAACCTCACTACGTTCGTAGCCAAACATTTCGGCGAATGCTCTATTACAGTCTTGGATTATACCATTTTTAGAATCAGAGATAACAATCCCCTCAAAAGTAGCTTCTGATAATAGGCGAAACCTCTCTTCACTCTCTTTTACAAACCGTTGTGATTCTTTAATATCTGTTACGTCTCTAGCAACAATGGCTAGGTACTCTGCTTTGCCATTGTGAAACATTGGTTTTATAAGGTTTTCGTACTGTCTACCGGTAACAGATCCAATAGCATCATATGAAGTTGTCTTCCCAGAACTCACCGCCTTTGCAAAGGCAATTTTAAATTTATGATGGTTTTTTTCTTCCATCCAACGCAAAATGTCAGAACCAACCATCTCTTCTTTGGTGAATCCTGGTGCAGGACGACTAACAAATGTCAAAGTGCCTTGTGGGTTAACTTCAAATATAAAATCTGAGGAGCACTCTAATAGTGATGTCAAACGCCTGTTAGATAATTCCATTGCAAGTCCTTTAAACAATATCCAATCTAATAATTAATTTGATCATCAAGATAATATCATATTATTTATTGCTATGAGCTAACCTCAAGAAATACTTTAACATTGCCTTCACCTAAAGCGATATCGACTTGTTTTTCACTATAATCAGCATCAACAGGGGTTAAAGATACTGCAAGTACTTGTTCTGAGATATACTCTTGGTTCTCTTTAAATGCTGTTAAAATCTCTTTATCAGTACTAAAAAAGTGGACTTTTATACGGTCAGAAACTTGAAAATCGTATTCTTTACGAGCAGTTTGAATATGGCGAATAAAATCTCTTGCTAGCCCTTCTCGTTCTAACTCTGGGCTGACATTAGTATCTAGGGTGACCATCATCTCATTGTTAAGAAGTGCTTCACCTGTCATGCCTTCTAAAGGTTTAATGCGTAGCTCAAACTCGTGGGTTTCTAAGCGTTCAGAGTTAATTGTTACACTACCATCATTGTTTAGTTGCCACTCACCAGCTTTTGAAGCAACAAGAACACCCTTCATTTTTTTGCCAAGACGTTTACCAACAATTGGGGTTTTGATAAACATTAATTTTTCAGCTACTGCTTCTAGGTTACTAGCTACATTAATTGACTTTATATTGACCTCATCTTGTATAACGCTAAAAAATGGTTCTAGACGTTGGGCTTTTTCTCCAGCTAGGGTCATGCTAGGCAGTGGTAGGCGGTTACGAAGGTTGTGGGCCTCACGTAGTGATTTTACAGTAGAGCACACTGCACGTACTGCATCCATATCTTGAGTTAACGCAATATCATCGGGTAGGGTGGTATAATCGGGCCAGTCTGCTAAGTGTACACTCTCTTCCCCGGTTAGTGAGCGGTATATCTCTTCTGTTAACAGTGGTAAAAACGGTGCTAGATTTCTTGCCATAAGGTTAAGCACAGAATAGAGGGTGTTATATGCCTTTTGTTTATCAATGCTTGCCCCTTCAACTTCAGAACTAGCCCAAAAACGGCTGCGACTTCTACGTAAATACCAGTTGGTAAGTACATCGGTAAAATCAACAACAGATGAGCAAGCACCAGGGATATCATTGTTATCAAGGTTGCTTTCGACAGCCTGACTCATTAAGCGATATTTGCTTAACACATAACGGTCGAGTACATGATCAGAAGATGTGTCGAACTTGGCCTCTATGTCATCAATGTTGGCGTATAAACAGAAAAAGTGGAATGCGTTCCACAAAGGTATAATTACCTGTCTGGCAGATTTTGCAATTAGGGTTCCCTTGCGGTCAATTGATAAATTGCCACCACGCAAAATGTTAGATGAAATTAAAAACCAGCGTAGAGCATCAGAGCCGTGGCTGTTGAATACTTCATCGGGGCTTGGATAGTTTCGCAAACGTTTAGAGAGCTTTTGGGCGTTTTCGTCTAACACAACACCGTGACATATACAGTTAAGAAAAGGTGGTTTGTCAAACAGGGCTGTGCCTAACACCATTAAGGTGTAAAACCAACCTCTGGTTTGGGCGATATATTCAACAATAAAATCAGCAGGAAAATGAGCCTCAAACCACTCTTTATTTTCAAAAGGGTAGTGTACCTGGGCAAAAGGCATAGATCCTGACTCAAACCAACAGTCAAACACATCAGTTACCCTGCGCATTTTACTTTTGCCTGTTGGGTCATCTGGATTAGGGCGGATAAGGTCGTCAATTTCAGGACGATGTAGAGTAGTAGGTCGTACGCCAAAGTCTGCCTCAATTTCATCAAGGCTAGAGTAGATGTCCATACGTGGATAACTAGGGTCGTCACTCTTCCATACTGGTATTGGTGTACCCCAAAAACGTTGGCGACTAATTGACCAGTCTCTAGCGTTCTCTAGCCATTTACCAAACTGCCCGTCTTTAATATGTTCAGGAGCCCACGTTATCTGTTGGTTTAGCTCAACCATACGGTCTTTAAAATCGCTAACTTTTACAAACCACGATGAAATAGCTTTATAAATAAGAGGCTCATCTGTACGCCAACAGTGGGGGTAACTATGTTTATACTGATCGTGGCGAACAAGAATGCCCCGGTCTTTAAGGTCGCGGATAATAGGCTTATTGGTGTCAAACACCAGCTTACCTTTGTATGGTGGAACCAAGCTTGTAAAACAGCCTTTGCTATCTACAGGGCATACAATGGGTATGTCATGTTCCATGCAAAGATCGTGGTCATCTTCACCAAAACCAGGGGCCAAATGTACAGTACCTGTACCATCCTCTGTGGAGACAAAACCACCGGCTAAGACTTGAAATGAATTTTTAGTATCTTTAAAAAAGTCAAACAGTGGCGTGTATTTGCGACCTACAAGGTCAGCCCCTAAAACTGTACCAATTTGTTCGGCTTTTTCTAGCACTTTTGCATATTTTTCTGATAAGGCAGAAGCAATTAGGTAGCAGATTCCATCTTCTTTAAAAATAGCATATTCAATTTCTGGACCCACCGCCAAAGCAAGGTTAGAAGGCAGTGTCCATGGGGTGGTTGTCCACACCAAAATTTTCATGGGGTGCTCTTCACCATCAATTGGGTTTAGGGTGAAGGCAACTGTTACTGCTGGGTCTACTCTTTCTCGATAAGCGTTATCCATACGGGTTTCAAAGTTTGAAACCGTAGCTTCAGCTGCCCATGAATATGGTAGAATTCTGGTTCCTTCATATATCAACCCTTTTTCATACAGGGTTTTAAATGCCCAAATGACACTCTCCATGTAAGAGGTATCTAGGGTTTTATAATCATTTTCAAAGTCAACCCAGCGGGCTTGACGTGTTACCTGTCTTTCCCACTCTTTGGCATATTTAAATACTGATTCTCGGCAATAGTCGTTAAACTCTTTGACACCATACTCAATAATTTTATCCCGGCCTGAGAATCCCAACTCTTTTTCAGCATCCATTTCTGCTGGCAGTCCATGACAGTCCCAACCAAAACGTCTCTCTACCTTGCGACCTTTCATGGTCTGGTAGCGGGGTATCATATCCTTAACATAGCCTGTTAATAGATGACCATAATGAGGCAGGCCATTGGCAAAGGGTGGGCCATCGTAGAAGACAAACTCATTATCGCCATTTTCACCAAGAGGGCGGTTTTCTACTGATTTTTCAAAGGTTTTATCCTCCGCCCACATTTTTAAAATTCGCTCTTCTAATTCAGGCAAATTAAGTTTGGGGGTAATAGTGGGATATTTTTGTTTAGGTGTGTCGGACATATTATGGTTAGCCTATCACTGAAAAAAACTTTTAAGCCTGCTTTAAACAGGGCTTGTTTGCATTAATAAAAGCAGTTTTGTTTAAAGAAAAATTGTAAGTGATCCTTTTGATTTTACGTTATAATGTATACTAGAACTTCTATAGCAATAGAAACATGTAGAACTGTATCAGTTTTCAATAAAACTGGGAAGGTTCAGTGTTAAGGTAATTAGGCAGATTTGGTGCAAGTTAATTATATGCATAAAAGGCAGATGTGACTTTGTATAAAATTACGACGATATGACAACAATTATGTTTGCATGATATCTTTTATATGGTTGTCCCTTGAGTATAATTCACGTTAATATACTCTGTACGGTGCTGTAACTTCAAATATACTTCAAAATTATTAAAATGGAGTCTCATGAATAACGAATTTTTTGAATTAACAAGAGAAGAATCAATTGACTCCTTGAACATTAAGGTAGAGTTATATAAGCATAAAAAAACTGGGGCAAGACATCTACATCTAGCAGCAGACGATGCCCATAACGCTTTTTTAGTGGCTTTTTTAACAGTTCCTGAAGACTCCACTGGTGTGGCCCATATACTAGAGCATACTGCTCTTTGTGGCAGTGAAAATTTTCCAGTTCGTGACCCGTTTTTTATGATGTTACGCCGTTCACTGGCTACCTTCATGAATGCCTTTACCTCTAGCGACTGGACCGCTTATCCTTTTGCCAGCCAGTCCCGTAAAGATTTTGACAATCTTATGCAGGTCTATTTGGATGCCAGCTTTTTTCCTAACCTTGCCGAGTTGGACTTTGCACAAGAGGGGTTTAGGATCGAGTTTGAAGATCCTACAGATATAGAGTCTGATCTTGTGTATAAAGGGATAGTATATAATGAGATGAAGGGGGCTATGAGCTCTCCTGTTCGGGTTTTATATGAAAAAATTTCAGCCAATATTTTCCCGACAACAACCTATCGTTTCAATAGTGGTGGCAGCCCAGAACATATACCAGAACTAACATGGGACGAGCTAAAAAGCTTCCATGCAAAACACTATCACCCATCTAATGCGGTATTTATGACCTTTGGCAATATTCCCGCTGCTGACCATCAATCAAAATTTGAAGAGCTAGCCTTAAAACGCTTTGGTCCCTTAGATGTGTCCGACTTACAGGTTTGTGACGAGAAACGATTTGATACACCTGTTAATGTTGAAAGTAGCTATGCCCTTGATGGTGAAGAAGATAGCACTAACAAAACCCACATTACTATAAGTTGGCTGCTTGGCCATAGTTTCGACCAAGAAACATTATTAAAAGCTCATATGCTTTCAGCTGTTCTAATGGACAATAGCTCATCACCTCTGCTTAAGGTGTTGGAGAAATCAAAGCTTGGTACGGCTCCTTCACCTGTGTGTGGGTTAGATGATTCTGGCCATGAGATGGTATTTTCTTGTGGTTTAGAAGGCTCAGAAGCAGACCGAGTTGATGCAGTAGAAAAAGAAATTTTTGACATTTTACAAAAAGTAGCAAGCCAAGGTGTAGAGATTGAACGGGCTGAGTCTGTGTTGCATCAGTTGGAGTTATCCCGTCGTGAAATTGGTGGTGATGGAATGCCCTACGGCCTCAATTTAATGCTCACCTCTTTAAATGCTGCTCTTAATGGTGGTGACCCTGTAGCAGCTTTAGCTCTTGACCCTGTAATAGAAAAACTACGTGAAGAGATTAAAGATCCTAATTTTATTAAAAATTTGGTCAAAACTCTTTTGCTAGATAATAAACACAGAGTACGTGTTGTTTTAACACCTGATAGCAAACTTAATGCTAAAAAAGAAGAGCTTGAAGCGCAACGACTTGCCGAGATAAAAAAAGGGTTGAGCAAGGAAGATTGCCAACGTTTGGTAAAACAGTCTGCCGATTTGAAAAAACGCCAGGACAGTGAAGATGATCCTGAACTTCTGCCAAGGGTAACGCTGCAAGATGTACCTGCTGATTTATCAATTCCCGTTGGTAAGGCAATTGAAATGGAGCAGATACCACTTCAATTTTTTGATCAGCCTACCAACCGCTTAGTATATCAACAGGTGGTGGTTAGTGTGCCTCATATGGAGGACGATCTAATAGATTTAATGTCTATTTTCGCTTCATGTTTAGCAGAGGTAGGCAGTGGAACTAGGGACTATTTAGAGACACAGGCCTACCAATCTGCCTATACTGGTGGGGTTGGGTCTAGGTTTGCTATTCGTGGTCTTATTAACGATTTCAATCAATTTAGCAGCTATTTTATTGTCTCCGGCAAAGCACTTAATCGTAACCACGAAAAATTAGCAACAATTTTAAAAGAGACATTAGAATCAGCCCGTTTTGATGAGCTATCCCGCCTACGGGAGTTAGTTTCCCAAATGCGGGCTTCAGCTGAAATGCGGGTCACTGATAATGGTCATATGCTTGCTATGTCTGCTGCATCAGCCAGGGTAAGCAGGGTTGCTGCTATTCAAGACCGCTGGGGTGGAATAGGGGCCATTCAACGCCTTAAAACACTAGATGACAGTCTTAATGATCCTGCAAAATTAAGTGAATTTGCCAACAATCTTGCTAAAATCCGTGATAGGCTATTAACCGCACCACGGCAACTGTTGTTAGTTGGTGAAGGTGAAAAAGCCCAACAGGTGCAAGAAGCATTTAAAAATGCTATTCCTCAATCACCAACAGGAGATGGAACATCTCTCACTTACACCCCTAAAAGTGAAAAAGCCCAAAAAATTGGCTGGGCTACAGTAACCACAGTTAACTTCTGCGCCCGTGTACACTCTTGTGTACCATATACCCATGATGATACTCCGGCCCTTTCAGTGTTGGGGCAGTTTTTACGTAACGGCTATCTTCATAAAGCTATAAGAGAAAAAGGTGGAGCTTATGGAGGAGGGGCAGGGTATAACGCTGACTCCGGAACATTCCGCTTTTACTCATACAGAGATCCTAGACTAAATGAAACTTTGGCAGATTTTCAGGAGTCTCTCAATTGGTTAGAATCCGAAAAACATGAACCACGCACGTTAGAAGAGGCTATTTTGGGTGTGATAGGATCTATCGACAAACCAGGCTCTCCTGCTGGTGAAGCTCGGGGTGCGTTTCACGATAATTTAAATGGTCGCACACCTGAGCTTCGACGTAAATACCGTAAAGCTGTTTTGGCGGTAACTATTGCTGATTTGCAAAGGGTAGCAAAACAGTATTTAGGGCAAGAAAATGCTAGTATAGCCGTGGTTAGTAGTAAAACTAATTTAGATAAAGAGACTGATTCTGCTTGGGCTAGGTTTACCCTTTAATGTATCAGTTTCTCTAAGTATATAAAATTGATTTGATTTCTTTTTTACAACTTTGGAGTAGCTGCCTCCAATCATAATTTGGGGACCACAACGGTCCCCAAGCCCCTGTAATAGTTTTATTTCTAGTTATGCCATTTTCATGAGTTTTAACCAACACGAAAAATCGTTTTATTTAAAAGCGTTTCAAGGCACAACGCTAGCTGTTACAGTTGCGAATAAAAGCGATTTAAACCCCCAATCTATTGCCAGTTTTAAAACTGCAATAACCGAGCTAAGTAGCCATGGTTGCCGGGTACTGCTGTTTTGGCAAAAATGTAAAGTTACTAAAGAGTTCTGGCAAGATATATCCTCTCTATTTTCAAAACAAAATGTAAACCCAATCATTTACCATAAAAAGGGTGAAAGAAAACTACTGCCACAACCATTATGGCAAGAAGGGTCAGCAGTTATACCCATTGAAATTGACTCAGATAATGATGATTTTTATTTAGATGAAGTGGTGCGACTTGTTATTGCGTGGCGTATAAAACGTTTAGTTTTAACTCAACAGCAGGGTGGGGTAAATTATTTAGATGGGCAACTTTTAAGTTACGTTAATAACAATAAATTAAAAAATATTTTACAAGATCAACCCAAAGAAAAAACGGTTTTATTAAACAGCGTTCAACATTTGTTAAACAGAGGGGTAGGGGGGGTAACTATCTGTCGTTTGCAAGATGTCGCACAAGAGCTTTTCACCTATGAAGGGTGCGGTACATTTTTTTCTAAAGAGCACTACTGCCGTGTACGTTCCTTAGAGATAGACGACTATGCTCAAGTTGCAGCACTTATCCGCCAAGGAGAAGCAGAAGGTTATCTTTTACCTCGATCTGACAGCGAGCTATCAGAAATTTTACTTTCTGGCTATGGGGCTTTTATTGCAGACAACCATGTTGCTGGTGTCTGTTGCTTAGTTAACGAAAGCTACGAAAGTGATAATACCGGGGAGATTGTCACCCTCTATGCTTTAACCCGTTTTCAGGGGGAGGGTATAGGTGTGCAGATAATAGAGCATGTAGTACAAGAGGCGCGTAAATTGGGCCTTAAAAGCATTTTTTCTTGCACAACACGAGGTCGAGTAGTTAGTTTTTTTGAGAGAAACGGCTTTTATCAAGTAGATCAAAGTCAAATACCCCCAGCAAAATGGGCAAGCTACAGTGAAAAACGCAGACAAAATCTAGTATGTTTACGATTGGATGTGGAGCAATAAACAGATGGAACATGTGATTATTATAGGTGCAGGTGTTATGGGGTGTTCATCAGCTCATAGACTATTAGAGGCTGGTTTTAAGGTAACTCTACTTGAAAAATCCATCCCCGGTGCAGAGTCATCGGCAGCAGCAGCCGGTATTTTAGGTGCGCAATCAGAAGTATCAGAAACCGGACCGTTTTTAGAGCTTTGCCTTGCCTCACGAGCTATGTTTAGAGAATATGCTAAAGAGCTAGAAACTCTAAGTGGAATATCAATAGATTATGAAGACTCTGGTGTTTTAGAAGTCGCCTTAGACCCAGCCGAGGGTCGGTTAGCAATTGCTAGGGCAGAGTGGATGTTAGATAGAGGTTTGCAAGTTGATGTTCTAGACCGGGAACAGGCAAAAAAAATAGAGCCAGCTTTAACAGACCATATGGTTGGGGCTAACTATTATCAAGATGACCATCAAATAGACCCAATTCGCCTAGCAAGAGCACTAGCAGCGGGTGTGGCAAAACTAGGGGGTATTTTTAAAAGCGGTGTTGTTGTAAGTGGGCTAGCTGTAGAAAATGGAGAAGTAGTAGGTGTTGAGACAGACTCTGGCATGATGCAATGTGATAAGATAGTAATAGCAGGGGGAGCCTGGAGCAGCAACCTAACTGGCCTAAAAGCAGTACGCACAAAAATAAAACCCATGGCAGGTCAAATAATACAAGCTGAAACCAGACCACCACTTTTCAGGCACGTTGTTTATGGTTTTAAAGGTTACATTGTACCAAGAGCAGACGGCAGAGTGCTAATGGGTTCCACCCTAGAAGACCGAGGCTACGACAAAGCAGTAACCCTAGCCGGAATAAACAGAATAACCAGCATGGCAACCCAGATGGTCCCCAACCTAGCCCAAGCCCGCCTAAGCAAAACATGGTCTGGTTTACGCCCCGCCCCAGAAGACGGCAAGCTTCTACTAGGCGCAGCAAAAGAGCTGAAAAACCTTTTCTTTGCCACAGGTCACTACAGAAACGGAATTTTACTAACCCCAATAACAGCCCAAGTAATTTGTGACCTAATGCAAGGCCGAAAACCAAAGGTGGACATAAGCAGTTTCTGCCCTTAAAAGGGGTGTAAGCTTAGCTCCTTAAAACCATGGTCAGCAAATAATTGTAACCATTACAGTATATTTTAGCTCACATTTTATAAAAAAAGCCCAATACAAGGAACAATGTTGACAATCATTGTGCTTTTTTGTTAGTTTCACGGCGTTATGAATTAGATCTCTACATAGACGCAGCTATTAGCGCATAATTAACTGGTTCTCTACAAATTCTAAGAACTAGTCAGTTGTCTTGCACCTATTTCCAGCTGCTCCCCCCTTCACATTTTAAAAATTCATTATATTAAGGAGCCTATAAATAGACTCCCAAGGGATATTGCTATGTACGATTTATTTCATGATTTGTCAGTACGACCCAAGCCGTTTTCGCGTTATACGGCAAAAACTTTATGGACTCGTCCACATTTAGCAGAACAAATGCTGAATTATCACCTAAACCAAGATACAGACCTTGCATCAAGAAAGGTTGAAACAATTGATAGAGTTGTAAGTTGGCTAGATGGTCAATTGCAACTATCCAATAAAAGCCTATGCGATTTAGGTTGTGGTCCAGGTCTTTATACTCAACGTTTTGCAACAAGGGGAGCAGATGTAACTGGTGTTGATTTTTCCAATTACACCTTGAACTATGCTAAGCAAGAGGCCAATAAAAGTGGACAAAATATTTTATATATCAATGCCGACTATCTACTTGATAAACTGCCTAAAAGCTTTGATGTAGTGACATTAATATATTGTGACCTATGCGCACTTTCATATAAGCAACGTTCAACACTCCTTAAAAGAATGCACAACATGCTAAACCCCGGTGGAAAAATTGTAATAGATGTAGCCGGGATAGGTTCTTTAAAGCAGAAACAAGAACAAACCATTTTGGAAGATAAGTTGATGGGTGGCTTTTGGGCATCAGGTGAATATGTAGGGCTTCAGCGTTCATATCTTTACAAATCTGAACATCTCGCTTTGGATCGCTACCTAATAGTTGAACCGAACGAATCCTGGCAGATATTCAACTGGTTTCAACATTTCACCCCAGATAGGTTGATAAAAGAGTTGAACTTATCAGGTTTTGAAGTTGCTACCATGGTTGGTTCTTTAAGTGGCGAACCCTTACAGTCTGAAAGTGAGTTTATAGGTGTTATTGCTCATGCTAAACAGACTAAAAACGTTGGTGGTGATAGTAGAAGCTACCAAATAATCACATAAAAATTGCTACTACTTTACAATAGATAAATAGGGCTACAAAATGTGGCCCTATTTATAGTAGATAGTTTTTTTTCAACTTGGTAAAAGAGGAAGAATTAAAGCCTAACTTTTTTAAAAGCCTATTCATTTTTTATACTTAACTTGTACGGTCATTTTTTTTGCACCCAAAACTCATAAAGGCCTCTAAAAGTCTTTGGGTTTTTTTGTTCAAATTCATGCCATTTTTCTAGTGAAACAGTTGAATTTTCTTCATTATATGTTTCTTTAAATAATTTTATAACTCTAGGCGAAGAAAACTCGAAGCCAAGAAATTGTAAACCAAGCTCTTTTAGTGCCTCTTTAATTTCTAGCAAGGTAAATTGTGATTCTTGCTCATGAAAAAGAAGATCTCTACATTCACTCATGCTGTAGAAGTCAAATGAAAAGATACTAGTATAAATTTCATCATTTTCATCTGGTGGCATATTAAAAATATATTTCCGACACTCTCTAATATCATCAGGAGTTGAATTGTACCCTTTTTTTTCTATCAATTTGCGGGTATTAATTACCCCTTTACGAGCTATTTTACTGTATAAACCAATTTTCATTATTCCATTTTGGCGCAGTATATCCACAAGAACTTGCCATCCAGCTATTGGATCATCAAGGTGATGTAATACCCCTCTACATTCAATTATATCAAATGTTACACCAAGCTTTTTAAGGTCATAGATATCACCTTGTATATAATTTATATTTGTAACTTTTAGTTCATTAGTCTTTCTTATTGCGTATGCTAGGCTGCTTAAGCTTAAATCTACTGCTACTAGGGTTGAATTAATAAAGTTGCTTGCTGATTGAATAGGTTGCTGACCTGTGCCACAACCAGCAATTAGTATTTCTGGCTTATCAGGAAATTTCCCTTTAAAGTTATTTAAATTAATATGAATATCCTTTAAAAACTGTTTAACAGTTTTTTTGTTTACACTAATGTTTGGTGTAACCCAAACTGGATAAGGGTTTTCTTCATATTGGTTTTTAACTTTTTTGGAAATAGTATTTTTTACTGGAGCCAAACATTTGATTTTTGAACGTATTTCTAGCTCTTTATTTGGTTCTTTTATTTGTTGTTTAATAACTTCTAAAATTTCATCAGGCCAAGTTATTTCTAATAATCTTTCTGAAAAAGTAGTTTTATAAAGTGGTAAATAACAGCCAAGAACTAAAATAGAAACCGGAGGTATTTCTCTATTATTCTTTATATAGGACGCAATCTGTTGTTGTAGTTTAGTGACCAGTTTTTTTTCTTTATTGGTTTCGTAATATAGATATCCATTAATATAGCAGTGGATAGCTAGCGCCACTTGAAATGGTTGAATTGTTAATTCATTCTTACTTTCAAAAACTTCATAAAGCATTGATTGCCTTATAAGTGTAAAAAATTGTTCTAAATTAGAGTCTTCTATAGTTGTTAACTTCATCAATTTTATTAATAACTGTATAGAAGACAGCTTTTTAATAAATAATTGAATATTATCTCTATATGTAGCAAGCTGTATTTGTTCTGTTACATATAACATGTCAGGATGATGATGTATTTTTGATGCTATAGCTCTTGCTATGCGTTTTGGTAGGATAGTTGGTTGATCGACTAAATATAATAATTCTAGTGATGTGTTATGGTCATATATTTCAAAAGAAATATCTTCTAAGCAACTAGCATAACCAACTAAATATTCTCCATTTTTTGTATCTATTCTAATGGCATTTTGAAAATATTGAAATGCTATATTTGGCTGGTTTTGTATCAATAATGTAACACCAATATTGTAATGAGCATCAGCAAAATTAGGTTTAATTGATATCGCTTTTAGATAATGCTCAACTGCCTCTTCAAGTTTAAATTGTGATTGTAAAATAAAGCCAAGATTTGAGTATGCCTCTGCAAATTCAGGATTTAAGGATATTACTTTTTTACAATTAACAGCTGCTTCTTCCAATTCTCCTTGTGCTTGTTTGACAAAACCGAGGTTAGAGTAAGCTTCTATGTAGTTAGGATTAATTGAAATTGCTTGTTGAAAACTATCTTCTGCTTTTTCAAATTCACCTTGTTTTATTAATAGATTACCAAGATTGTAATGAGCGTCAGCATAGTCAGGATTAATAGATATTGCTTTTTGCAAACTTAAAAAAGCCTCGTTAAACTCCCCTAGTATGGTTAAAGCATTACCCAAACTGCTATATGCTTCTACATAACTTGAGTGTATTGCAACGGCTTTTTTTAAGGCTTTTTCAACTTCTTTTATTTGCCCTATAGGAAGTAGAGATGTTCCTAAATTGTAGGATAACAAAGCTATGCTATCATCAATGTTGATAGCTTTTTGAAATTGCTCAACTGCCAAATCGTGACGGTTTATTTTTTGTGCTATAAGCCCAAGTAAATTTATTGCATAGATGTAGTTGGGTGTGGTTTTAAGAATAGCTGTGCAAATTTGGTCAGCTTCGGTGTAGCGTTCTGTATTATAACAATCTAATGCGATGCTATACTTTTCATCAACTGTATGGTTTGTTTGTTGTTTATTCATAAAGGCAGCTCTTTTATAGAGAAGTTTAATTCTTCCTTATATTTGATGTTCAGAAAAGTGTGCCTGTAGCAAATATTGTAATTATTATCCATTTTTGGTGTAGTTTTTACTTTTCTACCGATTGAATTAAAAAGAATTCATGAAGATTATCAAATGCAGCATTATAACTTTCATTAATTTTTATCAGTGCATCGTCAAAGGTTTTGAAATCATATTTATGAATCAAAACTAGATTTTAAATATAGTTTTTATTATTTTAAATATATTAAGGGGTTATATTAAACATTTCAAAATAGTTACGCCAAAATTCGCTTGAGGTATAAATGTCTTTTGCCTTTTTTTGGTAGCTTTCAGCTTTTTCTTGCTGGCCTAGGTTTTTGTAGCAGTTGGCAGCAAAATGGTAGCCAAAGGCGTGGTCGCTTTTTGCTCTTATTGCGCTTTCAAACCCCTTTAAAGCTAGTTGATAATCTCCTCGCTTACAGTCGCTGTTTTCTACAAAATTTAATTCCAGATTCATTATATAGGCCATCTCCTGGATATAATCTGCGCTAAACTCTTCTGTTTCTACAACTGCATTGCTATAGTCGCCACTCATGCCACTATCTAAAAGATAATTTTTTTCAGTGCATATATCATGCATTTCACTGCCTATAAGGGGGCTTGCACAAAAAATAACATACCAGTTTACCCCCAAGGTTTTTAGTACCTGACGGGCCTCCATTATATCTTCTTTAGTTTCGCCCGGCAGGCCAATTAATATACTGCCAGCGGTGTATATACCTAGGTCTCTACAGTCACTAGTTACCTGTTTTACAATAGATAACTTTAAGGGCTTAAGCATTATTTTGTTTAAAACCCTCTCGCTGCCAGACTCAATAGATAAATTTAAATGTGTTGTTCCCGCGCTGGCTAGTGCTTCTAGCATTTCACGCTTTAGAGCATAAACTGCAAGGTTTTGGAAAAAGGCGTTTATTCCTTCATGATCAACAAATTTTATTAACTCCAATGCGCGTTTTTTATCAGCCATTATATGGTCATCTTGAAATACTATAATAGTTGCACCTAGTTTATCTCGTAGGTGAATTAGATCGTCTTTTACCCTTTGCAAACTATGAAAACGCACATCTCGCCCGTGTACTTTATGGGCAGCACAAAATATGCATTTAAATGGGCAGCCACGAGAAGACATAACATAATAGTTTGTTTGCCTCTCTTTTAAACCTGCATAAGCTGAAACAGCTGGATGTTTAGCATATTTTTCTGAGTCACATAGATCGTAATCATTAAATGGAATTTCATCCAGGTCTAAGATAAAGTCGTTGGCTGGTGTAAAACCGTTTTTGATTTTATTTGCAGTAATCCAGCTATGATGGTCTTCTAAAAACTCTTTTTTATTTTCAGCATCCACCAGGCCCAATAGTGGTTTTTCACCCTCACCATAACACAATGCATCTATACCTTCGGTGTTAGTAAATATCTCTTTTTGCAATATAGATGGCACGCTACCGCCAGCAATAAGAAGTGCGTTTGGGCATAACTTGTTGCAAATATTAATTAAGTCTAACAGGTTTTGATAAGAGGAGGTGAAAAGGGACGAAATACCGATTATATCTGGGGTAAATTCCTTGAGGTTTTTTTCTAATTCATGGATATAAAAGCCATTAAAATCATCATAATCGAATGTTTCTAGCTCGTTAAGCTCTACATTATAATCAATAAGGCGTGATATTATAATATGGTTACTATATTTTTTTATATATGCACTTAAAGAGAGAATACCCAACGGCATATCGCTAATTAAATGCGCAAACATTTTGCCATCTTTTTTAGGAATATGGCGGATGTTATTTTTGGGAGAAGAATAAACGTTATAGGGAATATGTGGTGGTACTATAAACAGAATATTACTGGATTGCTTTTCAGCCATGGTTTGTGATCCTTATTATACTATCTTGCTTTATAACCTTATTTTATAAACCCTATATTTCTTAATAGTATGGTTTTTTTATCTATTTATTACTGCCTTAATATCTCATATGGCAGTGGTTTTTTCACCTGAATTCCCGGTGTAACCGCAGGATCATCTAAAAAACGTCCCTTACAGTAGTCGCAAGCCTCAAGGTATGGAACGCTATACAGATAGTTACGCAGTTGTTTTTTTATCTCTTGCAAGTCACAGTCAGTATCCATTATTTGCACATAATCGCTTTTATTATCGGGTGTTGCGCCTAATCTATCGGTGTTTGCAATAAATGGACAGCGGAAAAACTTACCATTTGAGAGAGTAAGCAGATTTTTAGCACAACAACGGGTAAAAACATCGCTCTGTTCTTGGGCTGTTCTGTTGTGTTTAACCAGGTCAGAGCATTCAGTCCAATTTTGTGCTGGTTGCACATAGTGGGCTATACCGTTAGCTTTAAATGTCTCTATCACAGTAGCTGTTTTTCTGGTAAGAGGGCCATAGTCTGTAACTAGCACCAATATTTTTTCATTTTTTAAGCACTCTAAATTTTCATTTTTGGGAACAATAGCACCATTTGTATAGATAATAATTTTACGTACTTTGGGCTGCTTGGCTAATAAATTGCAAACCTGCCACATATTTTTATTTAAAAACGGTTCTCCACCAATTACCCGAAACTCATTAATATCATCGACTAGTTCACACAACCGCTCAATAGAACGGTTTACTTCTTCAATATCACAATCTTTAGGGTCTTCATAATATTGCATTAAGTTGGAACAGTCTTTACAGCGCAATGAACAGCGTTCAGTGATAATAACATCAACACTTCTTAAAAATATTTTATCAGGGTCTAAGTAGCCATCATGACACATTACACAGGTGCTAACGGCAAAATCTACAAACTCATAAGGTGCAGAAAATTCTACACTGTTAAGGTCAAAAGTCCGTAACAAAGGGCCAGCAGCTTGCCAGTTTTCATAACCCAAACCCTTAAGCTGGGCTGCTACATCTATAATATCAGCAGTGGTTATAAGCAAAAGGGCTTTAGGGTATGTGCTTGGCATAGAGCTTACATGAATTATTTCTAAACTCTCAATTTTTTTGCCAACTTTGTTTATGTTGTTATCGCAAATTGCAGCTATATTAACCCCAGCAATAGCACAAAATTTTGCTAGAGCTTCTCCTACAATACCTGCGCCAAAAATAACAACAGGTTCTTTAGAGTTTCGTGCTTTATCTAAAAGCTGTGTTGGGTCAGCCACTTTTTCTCCTCCCGTATCTTTTTGAAGCTTTGTAATAACATAAGGCTAGGGTTAAAGCTGTCATATTTTTTTTCATCAACCACGGCAGCAGACGGCTTTCACCCTTTGATGTAGGGGTGTAATAGGAGAGACCCTGACGTAAGGGTTGTGAGTTAAGAAGGTCAGCTATAAATCTATATGCTATCAACAGATCATTACCCCTTAGTTGGCCACTATAGCGGATAAGCTGGATAATAGAATATGTAACACGTGCATGCCCCACTAATGGATCAATCTTTTCTTGCTCCATATGTTCAAGCAAAAAAGTTTCTACACTATCTAAAGCTAGTTGAAAACCAAACAGAGTTTCGGCTCCGTTGGTAGCTTTCATGGTGGCTGAGGCATAATTATCTTGAATACGGTGACGGTAAATATGTTCAGTTATATAGTGTAAAGAGTTCACATATTTTAGCATTTCAAAATTAAACAGTACATCTTCAAACGTGTGTAGCCTTTCATCAAACAACAGGCCATTTTTCAAAATTGCCTCTGCACGAAAGAGACGGGACCATGAAGTTGTAAACAAGGGCTTGCGGTTTGGTTTTTTTAGGTAGCCTTTTACATAGGCTATAACATCACCAATATTCATTATAGTTTCTGCTTTTTGGGCAAAAACCATATCACCAATTTCTACGGGATATAATCCATCTATTTGTGAGTCGAAAAATTTATCGTGGGAGCCAACAACAATATCTGCTCCAGATTTTTGATAAGCGTTGTATAGATGTAAAAGTGCATCAGGGGTTAAGATATCGTCAGCATCTAAAAATGTTATACTTTCACCTTTAATAGCTTTAAGGCCAATGTTTCTAGCAGCGGCAGGCCCACTATTTGTTTTGTTTTGTAAAAGTTTTATGCGGCTATCTTTATCGGAAAATGTTTGGCAAATCTCAACGCTGTTATCACTAGAACAATCATCAATTAATATTAGCTCCCAGTCAGGGTAGCTCTGATCTATAACACTTTGCAGACATATTGCTAGATATTTCTCTGTATTATAGACAGGCGTGATAATGCTTATCATAACATTGTCTTATACATGTTTAGAGTCTAACAATTGACTTAATAAAAGAAAAAATATGCAAAATTAGCTCACTCTAATTGATGGTTCCTTAACACCAATATGTTTGTTTTTAATAAGCATTTCTGGCAGGGTTGTGCCAACCAGTTCGCAAATATCTAAAACACTACTTACCCCAGGATGGTTCTCTTCAATTTGGCATGTAATCTGGCCAATATGAGAAGGGACAGCAATAATGGTGAGGGTAATATCTTGTTGGTTGATAATTTGTGGATGATGGATCTGTTTACCGTTTAAATTGATGCAGGTTTTGCTCTCTGCAATATCAACAGGGTAAATTGCAGAATCCTTAAGCACTTTGGAGTTGTTAAACATCTCCATCATTGTCAATGTCATGCCCCAAATTGCAATTTTATCATGTATCTCTAACAAGCGATGCAAGTTAGTGTCTAGGTTGTTTTGCAGCTCATCGGGTAGGGGAATATGAAATTTTTGATTACAATATGGGCAGGTTAGATAGTCTAAGGCAAAAAGCTTAACATCTTTATAGGTATTATGTTTAGCACAAGATGGACAGTTACCGGACAGCTCTACACGACCCATGTTAGAGTCTAAACTTAACATTTTTACATTTTCTAGTTTTCCTAGAGAATCCATAGATTCTGAAATCTGTCTTCCAAGCTCTGCAAACTCAGTATCGCTCATTTTAGATATGTTAACTTGCGGACAACCATCCTTAAGATATTGAACTTTATCTTTTATAATCCCTTTTTCACAGGCGTAATCATAAATATAAGATCCCGGAAACGGCTTTATTAATGTTAAGTGTATCAGGTGTTCTGGGTGTTCTCTCCACCATTTCATTGTATTTTGAGCTGTCTCAACTGTCTCTGCAATATCGCCGAAAATAAATGCACCAAAAATTGGAATATCATATTTTTGTACAGACTCAAGTACAGACTCTATCTTTTTGATAGTAAGCCCTTTTTTGTTCATACTTTCAAGAATGCGATCATCAGCACTCTCCAAACCAAAGAACATAACATCAAGGCCAGCATCTTTCATTATAGGAAGCAGGTCTTCTCTTACGTTATTTATGGCAAAATCAGCATACCAGTGAATACCATAGGGTTTCATACGTTCGCAAAAAGCTTTAATATTATCAGGTTTGGGTTCAAACAACTCGTCAGCCATAGACACATATTCTATCTTGTAGCGATCTATTAGATGTTCCAACTCTGCAAAAAAATTGTCTAAAGAACGTCTTCTATAACGTGTACCAAGAGAGTGAAAGCAGAAAGTACATTTATATGGGCAAGAACGGCTAGCAAGCATTGGGATCATAAGATTAGAATTAAGACCACCAAATGCTGGAGGTGGGAGCTTTAAATATTTTTCAATATCAAACCCATCATAATCTGCCCAGGGTAGGGAGTCTAAGTCTTGAATGTCAGGGCGAGTAGCTGTAGTGAGAAAAGATTTTGGCCCTTTTTTTATAATAAGACCAGGTATTTGTTCCATATCGCCACTAGCTTCTAGGGTGCTGGCAAATTCACAAACGGTGACATCTCCTTCACCAACCACACCATAGTCGGAATATTCTAAAGCTTCCATAGCCACTTGGGGTTGACAAGATATTATACCACCACCTGTGACTGTAATAATATTTGGGTCAATGGTTTTTACTGTTTTTAAAATACTTTTTACTAGATGATATTGTGGGGATAGGCCGCCAGTACCAACAATATTAATATTGTTGGCTTTAATAGTATCACGAAGGACATCATCCAAGCTGCCTTCATGATGGTTAAGGTTTATAGTAAATACATTAAAACCAGCTTTTTTTAGGCTGGCAGACACATATGCCATTCCCAAAGGGAAAACATAACCATCACCGATTTGTTGTACCAGCCTCGGCATGGCAAGTAAAAAGTTCAGTCGCATTTTTTTATCCTTACCCTAAGAAATCATAAAGCAATATTCTCTTAGCAGGCTTCTGCTAGGTACTAAAAGCTTTACTTACTCTCCTCTTTTTTTTCGGGTTTGTCATCAAAATTGATTCTTTCCCTCTCTAAAACTGGCCGTTTTAGCATTCTGGTATGGATAAATCCGACGTATTCACCTAAAATCCCTAAAAATATTAACAACACCCCATTAAAGAAAAACTGACCTATAACCATAGGAGCCAAACCTAATTGGAAATTATCCCAATATATTAATTTATATGCAAAATATATCAATGCGATGATAAAAAAACATATTGCTAAAGCAAATCCAGTCATAGTTATTAAACGTAGTGGAACCTTAGACGTGCTGGTTATTCCTAACATGGCAAAATCAAACAATGTAAAAAAATTGTTGCGAGATATGCCTGATCTACGTTTTTTTTGGGTGTATTCAATTTTAGCTTGGTTAAAACCAATTTCAGAGAGCATACCCCGTGAATATGGGTATGGATCATCCATTTTACGGAAAATATCGACAATTTTTTTATCGTATAGTCCGTATCCAGTGAAGTTTTTTATAACTCCAACCTCAGAGATTATCTCTACCAACCTGTAATAATAACCTCTAATTTTTTCCATTGTAGCAGATGCTTCAGTATCTGTACGTACAGCAAGCACAATCTCGTTGCCTGCCTCCCATTTTTCTATCATTTCTGGGATCAGCTCTGGTGGGTCTTGAAAATCAGATACTAAGCAGATAACACAGTCACCAGATGATTGCACCATAGCATGATATGGAGAGCGAATATGGCCGTAGTTGCGTGAATTTAAAATAACTTTCACCTGAGGGTCAGCAGATGCCAAAGCCCGTAAAATTTCAACAGTGCCATCTGTTGAGTTGTTATCGGCAAAGATAAATTCACTATCGTAGTTTGGCAGATCAGCACAGATTTTCTTGACTGTCTGATACATAGGACCAATGTTTTTTACTTCGTTAAAGCTGGGGATTACTATGGAGATCTTTTTTTTGCGGTTCATAACTCTATTATCTCAAGATTTTTTAAGACTAATTATATCTAACATCCCATAATATCAGTCATGACTGTATAGTCCAAGTAAATCATAATTTTTTAGAGTGTTATTAGCATTTTTAGTTCATTAACTATATAAAGTTATGTGAGCATTGCCTTAGAGAGATTATTTGGAGCCAAAGAAATTTTGTATTTTATTAAAGAACTGAGACATCAAGCCTTTTTCGTCAATTTTAACTTTAGTAGCAGTAGTTTTTTTAGACTCAGTTGCAATCTGTCGTTCTGTAAGAATTTTACTGATTAACATTGAGACTTCTGGCTGTTTATTTATCAATGGTACTAAGTCGTCTTTGGTAATTTCATAAACATATATATCACTTACTGCAACAATGCTTGCTGTTCTTGGTTCGCCAGTTAGCAGTGCCATCTCTCCAAAGAAGGTTCCTGCTCCTAGGCGGGCTACTTCCAAGGTTTTTCCTGGGCCAATATTAATTACAACTCCAACAGTTCCCTCAACTATGCAAAACATAGAGTCGCCAGACTCTCCCTGGGTAACAACGTTTTGTCCCATGGGAAAGAAAATACGTTTCATGCTGTCGCTTAATATTTTTTTAGACTCTACAGAGAATGGATTGAATATTTCAATCTCGTTTATTAAATCAAGTGCGCTAACCTCTTTTTCAGAATAGCCGCCATCTCCCTCAACAAAATTAACTTTGAGGCGTTGTAGTGCAGGGGTTATTCCGGCTCTGCCTAAGTGAATTTCAATTCTTGACCATAAGGCATTTTTAATGACAGATTTTTTACCATAATCGTCAATAACATATCCGACTATATAGACAGATGCCCAATCAGACATACCTTTGTATTTGGCGTAGGGTGCTGGGGTGGCTAAAACTCCCGGTGTGGATAGTGCGGCATCAAGCAGAAGTTTAGAAATTCTGGTAGAGCGATAACGAGGATCAATAAACACCTCAAACCATAACTCGACATTTTTTTCAGGATAGGTAAAGTTTTTAATGCTGGATTCTGCCGCGGTACTATTAGGAATACAAATAGTTACATTGTTTCTATCTAAAATTGTTGTAGAACGCCAAGTGATGTTAGTTACTTTTCCCTCTTGAAATTCACCAACTTTAACCCAGTCTCCGATACGAAATGGTTGTTCTAAGTTAATTGCAATACCAGAAAAAATATTGGAAATATTAACCTGAATAGCCAAACCAATTATCATGGCTATCATACCAGATGTAGCTAATAACCCGGTTATTTGTTGGTTAAATACAAAGGCAATAATGCCAAATACGGCAAGTATATATATGATAGAAGCAACAAAATTACGAATGATATTGGGTATGATCTGTCCTGTACGACTCTCAATAGATATCCAAAAAAAACGTTCTATCGCTAAATTTAGTAGATATGCTGGCAGTGCCCACCAAACCAAGTCAAATCCAAGGATAATAAGGTTAAGAAAATTAACGGATACTTTATTAACCAACCAATGCAAAAGTGCGCCTTCTGCACTTATAACAAACAGCGTTGCAAACGTAGCCTGCAATAACCAAGCAATTTTAGGAGATATAAATCGATTCATAATCGCAAGCCTTTACTGTTCTTCATTTTTTTTAATGTGACTGGAATAGTTGGCATTTCTTGCGAGAAAAATAGTAGCAAACAGGCTTAATATCATTAAATATTTAGCATATTCTCTAGAGATCAAATCACGTAACGTAAAACGGCTTGACTTAACCTGGAAACCAAAATTAAATTGAGAAAAACTTACACCGCCTTTTTCACTGGAAAGAAATTTAGGGTTACCAAGAGACCTGGACTGGATAATGTCTTGATACATCCAAATTTTGCTAACACTCCATCCTGAGTCAGGGCTTAAAACATCGGACATACTCTCAATATTTTGCACCTGTGCACCTTGGGTTACAAGCCCCATACCTAAAACATCAGTAACAAATATTAAATTATCTTTGGGGAGATCCATATGACGAAAACTAAAACCAAGAATATATCTGCCAAAAACATTGTGGCTGGGCATAAAGTTGGCTTTGAAGTTTCCGGATGTTCTGTAAACTCGGTATGTTATATCTTTTATTACATGCTCTTCTAAGGGTTCCCCAAGTTTAATTGGTTCCAGAGCATTATTAAACAAAATCCTGGATGTATCAATTTCACCCTGAAACCTAAACCAAATTGTAAAATCCATTTTATACGTCTGTTTTCTTATATCTAACTCTTTAATAGAGTTAACCTTAAAACCAGATTTGACAATATTTGTACGAAACATAAATTTATCGTCAATTGGTACTACCAAGTTTTCGTCATAAGATTTTTTTAAAGATGTAAGAAGCTTAGGGTCTCTTATGGTTTTTAGTTGGGTTAAAGCTGATACTATCCTTTGGTTTTTATATACACCAACAGCAATTGGTTTGGGGGTATCGCCATATTTATCGAAATAGTTATAGCCTGTTACTCCTTCAATTGCCTCTTCAGGTAAAAGCAAATTTGCAAGATAATCTCTTATTTTAACTCTATCTTGAGCAATGTCTTTAATATCTCCAGAAATACCACCATTTTCAATAGCTTTTAAAAGCACCAAGGCAGAGTCATGAGCAAAGGCAGATCGCCAATCAGGTGTGGAAGAAAAGCTCTCTTGGTAGTCTTCATAGAATGCTTGAACCCGCTCGCTAGCAGCATCGAAAATAATAGGAACCATTATTATTATATCGTTGGTGTAATAACCAAGATGGATTCGCTCTTTTCGGTGTTGATTAAAATCTTTAATAAACTCTTCAGAAGCCAAAGCGTCGGAACCAGCAATGGGAGCAAATATACCCTTATCTTTTATCTCTTTTATTAGTTTTACACCCTCTGGACCGTGAGTTGAGAGAAAAATAAGACCTGGATTTTCTACTTTTGATAGATTATCAACAAGTTGTTTAACTTCTTGGTCTATAGTTTCATGGTTTTGTGAAAACTGTTCTTGAAAAACAATTTTTCCACCTATTTTCTCGGTGGTTTCTCTAAATATTTTTGCTAATGATTCACCATGAACAGATTTTTCTTCAATTATGCTAACTCTTTTTTGCAGCAAAATTTTATTGACATAATTTGCCAAAAATCGCCCCTGAGAGTCATTATTAAATATCGTCCTAAAATACCAAGGGTTTGACTTGGTTACGTTTATGTCAGTTGCTGTTGGGCTTAAAGCAGGAATTTTGTGCTTTTTATATATTTTACCAGCCCTAATTGAGCTTGAACTGTAGTTGTGACCAATTACGGCAAGGGCTTTGTTTTTAGCTACAAGATCATTGGCAGCTTTTTGGGCAAAGTCTGGGTTGTTTTGATCGTCGTATACTTCTAAAATTACTTTCCTTCCGTTTATTCCACCAGCTTTGTTAATTTTTCGGATATATAACTGGACACCACGTTCCATGGAGATACCGTTGCTGGCACTTTTACCGGTCATTGGGCCAACAAAGGCTAAGTGTATAGGCTCTTTTTCAATTTTAGGAAGGTTGTCATAAAGATAAACACCAGTAAAAGAGACTGCAAACAGTATTAGCAGCCATAGCTTTTTAATCAAACGGTAAGATGTGCTAAAAAAACGGATTACAATATTTGGTTTTTTTTGGCTTTCAAGGCTCTTTTCTACCGCCTCTGCTTCTACCTCAGCAACTGAGGTATCATCCTTATTTTGTTCTTCAGTTTGTTCTGGTTTTGAGTCAGCCATATCAATCGCCAAAAAATAAAAAATAATTATCCAAAAATAATATGGTAACTTCTATACTAGGCTAGGGCAGAATAAATTGTAGCAAGACAGAAGAGGTTACGTAACTGGTCTTATAAAAATAAAATTCAACAATAAATTTTCCAGCCCAAACCATACCTTTAAAACCAACAAAGGTAATTGATTTTTATCCTAAAATCTACCATCTGTTTTTCTTGTTAATAAATTCGGTGCTTAATTTTAATTTGTCATTAATCTTTAATGAAACGAGCACGGCATTTATCTGAATTAAGCAGTGTGATTAAACTAAATGTACAACAGGCTGGTATAACTGGTTATGCAATAATTTAACGATGATAAGCTATTGATAACTATATTATTGTGCAATAATGTTGTGAACAGCTGCCAAATTTAGATTTAATAGTTATTTATACTGGGCCTTCTTGAAACTGTACCACATCACTTGGCATTTTTTCCCACTTAGCCTTGGAGCCAACAAAAATATGCACACCTATTTCAATTTCAGGGTCACCGTTAACACAGCCTAAAGTAACTCCGTGGACCTCGCCTTTGTAAATACCACAAAGAGTAGACCCACAAATTTTGCAAAATTTTAACCCATAGTCCTGTTGGCTAGAATAAGTAGTAAGGTGTTCTTCACCAGATACCCAAGTAAATTCTCCTGTCTCCACTAAAGCATATGCTGAAGCTTGGCTACTAAAGGCTTTTCGGCAACGAGAACAGTGGCATGAACGAGCATTATGAAGAGAACCCATTATCTCATATTTAACACTTCCACAAAAACATTCACCTGTTATTGGCATAATTAACCCTCTATTTATTGCTAAACTAAAAACCTCGATTATACTTCTAAGCTTTGATTGTCACAAGAGTACCAAGGAAATATCAGACTAATTTTACAATACAACACAGTTTTTTATCAGTTTGTTTTTTTAAATATATATAAGTGATTTTCTAGGGTTTATACTAACATGATGTTGCAACAATGGGGATACACATGGTTTGCTCACATTGTTATAAAAAAGGATTAAATTTGGATGATGTTTTATTGCTTAAGAAAAAATTTAACCAATGATAGATGTGTAGCATGAAGGTAGGCTTAACCAGAATATTATATCTTTTTTTAGGTTTTGTTTTCGTAGGTTTAGCAGCATTTGGCGCAGTATTGCCTATTCTCCCAACAACACCATTTTTAATTCTGGCACTTGCTTGTTTTGCCAAGAGTTCTGAAAAATTACATAAATGGCTGTATTATAACCGTTTATTTGGCCATCCACTGCAAAAATGGGATAAACATAGGGTAATACCACCTGTTGCAAAGATAGTTGCCTTAACCTCTATGGTGGGTAGCTTGGCCTACATTATTCTATTTTTGGACACTCCAATTTTTCTAGTTATTTTTGCAGCTCTCTTAATTGTTTACGGAGCATGGTTTGTTTTGTCAAAACCTAGTTATATTCAACAGGATAAAATGAAAAAAATTATTGTTGTTGCTGCTATTATTATAAATAAAAACAAAGTTCTTTGTGTTAAAAGAGCATATAGTAAATATAAATATATATCTAATAAATTCGAGTTTCCTGGTGGTAAGGTTGAAGAGTCTGAAACCGAAACTGAAGCTTTAAAAAGAGAGCTACAAGAGGAGCTTTCACTAAACATAAAAGTAGGTGAAAAATTTTTAACCGTTGATCATGAATATCCAGATTTTTCCATTAAATTAATTACTTATCTATGTGAGTGCGAAAGTCGTGATATTGTATTGCATGAACATGTTGATTTTAAGTGGTTAGATAATACAAACCTGAAACAGTTGGATTGGGCAGCAGCAGATATTCCAATTATTGAAAAATTGATTGATTATAAACTTTGATTTAGTAACCCATTTTTAAGATCTATCCAAGTTATCACCATGGGTCATTTCATACAGGTCTATAATGGTTATTGCTATAGCAGCCATCATTGGGCCAAAAAACATTCCTAAAATACCAAAATTAATTATGCCACCAAAAGTTGCCAAAACGGTTAAAAAAGTGTGGCTTAATATTTTAATATCACTACCACTTTCACCACTAGGTATTTTTTTAGAAAGCCAATTTATCATCAATGGTCTTAGTAGGTTGTCTATTATAAACCCAATTACAAATGCCCCCCAAACTATTATGAACAGTGCTTCAGTATGTTTACCGTCCATATAAAAATAATAGGCTAACGGTCCCCATACAATAAAAGCACCAATAGCAGGTATAAAAGATGCCACGGCAATGGATACTCCAAAATAGAACCATGGCAGACCTAAAAAACCAGTTACAAGGGAAAACGATAAACCTTGTAACAGTGCTATACCTACCGTACTTAACGTTAATACAGTTGCAACAGAGTTGAATTTTTTAAAAATTATTTCGTCATAACTATTTCGTAAAGGGGTAAGTACTTTTATGTGGTTTAATAGTTTTGGTCCGTCA
>JADGBW010000126.1 GCA_015231305.1 Magnetococcales bacterium
TAATAAGATTTAATAACTATTTCAGCTCTGCGGTTTTTTGCCCATGCTGAATTACTATGACCACGAATTAAAGGACGTTCTTTACCATATGAAATGGCTTGAATCCGATTATGCGAGATACCTTGAGCTATTAAAAACCTCACAACTGCTTCAGCTCTCTGTTGTCCAAGAGCCAAGTTATACTCTCTAGTTCCTCGTTCATCACAGTGACCCTCAATTATGATGTCATTGTTAAGGTTAGAAAGCCAACTCACATTGCTGCGCAACAGTGCCGTAGCATCACCATCAAGGATAGAAGAATTTAAGGCAAAAAAGACACGACGTTCATTGTGTGCAGTAGCCCAAGTGCCACCACTTGTTGCGCCATCCAAGTCTAAATCATCACTACTACTGCTAGAACGACCTATGGCATTGCCGGACTCAGAATTATTTTGGTCTGTGTTAATATCAGAGCCATCTTTAGAGGTAGCTGCTGTATCGCCACTAGCAGGTGTTGACTTTGGGTTAGAGGAGCAACCAGCGACTAGCCCTATTAATAGTATTGAAAAAATCAAAGATCCTAATGATTTCATGCTATTTCCTTTAATTTTAAAATTTACCAAAATATAATGATACTTCTATATCTATTGAATAAGCGGTGACCAAGAGGGGTCCGAACCGTTTATTTTTTTCTCTAATTTCATTAATCGTTCATTATGACCTGTTAAATCAATCGTGTAAAGCTGAGTTTTATTGCTTATCTGTCGGGAAAAGAGAATTACTCTGCCATTAGGAGCCCAACTAGGTGATTCATCCATCCAGGAATCTGTCAAAATGCGGCTCTTTTTTCCTTTGGGATCTATGACAGCAATGCGAAAGCGTCGATCTCCTCCCCGTACATATGCTATGTAATCTCCACGAGGAGACCAGGCAGGAGCAGCATTATAAGGGCCATCAAAGGTAATTCTGGTCACATTTTTTCCGTTTGCATCCATTGTATATAGCTGTGGAGAGCCTGAACGGTTGGAGTTGAAGACCAGCTTTTTGCCATCAGGAGACCAGGATGGTGATGTGTCAATACCGTTACTTCTGGTTAAGCGGGTTAATTTTCTGCTTTTTAAATCTTTAATGTAAATTTCAGCATTACCATCTTTACTTAGAGTCAGTGCCATTTTTTTACCATCAGGAGACCATGAAGGGGCACTGTTTAGTCCAGGATAGTCACCCTGTAAAACTCTTTTACCTGTGTATAGGTCCCAGCGATAAATTCTTGGCGGGCCTTTTTCGTATGAGACAAAAAATAGGTGCTCACCATCTGGTGAAAAGCGGGGGGTAAGAACTAAATTACGGCCTTTGGTGAGGTCTACCCGGTTTTCGCCATCTTGGTCCATTAATGCCAGCCATTTTTGATCGCCTTTTTGGGCGACAAAGGCAATTCTGGAGGTAAAATATCCTGTCTCTCCTGTTAAACGGGTGTATATCTCGTCGGCAACCCTGTGGGCCATATGTCGCCAATCTCTTATTGGGGCTGTAAACCGCTTACCTTTACCAACTAAAGAACCGCTATAGACATCGTAAAGATAGAAATCTATTAAAAGATGACCGTTTTTTTCTTTAATTGCACCAGATACTAATGCCTCAGCACCAATTAAACGCCAGTTTCTGTAGTGAGGCCTATAACGCCATAAGTTGGTGCTAGTTTGTAAATAAGCTTTTTCGTCAAGTGGTTGAAATAGGCCAGAGCGTTCCAAATCAGCAGTTAGCACTTCGGTAATACGGCGGCCCATATCATCAGAGCTTATTACATTTTCTTTGACTTTACCCTGTGCGTTTAGGTTGATAAATGTTGGTATCGCAATGGGGAGAGGCTCTTGACCGCCTTTGCTAATGTCAATAACCATCCCAGCATGAGCAGATTTTGTGGTGATAATAGAGATAACACACAACAGGGTTGTTAAAACAAAAAGTCCAAATTTTACCTGCTGTTTGTTACTAGCAAAAAAATATTTGTTTGCCATGGATCGATTTTTACCTATGTTAGCCCGTTTGGGGTGCAACATCTTGGTTAGGTTCTCTAACTCTGTTTCGTTAAAAGAAAATAGTGTATTGTTTATTAAAAATAAACTTAGCATATTATACGTCATATACACATTAACGTAAAGTAGCATAAACATTTGCCCAACTGATAGGGTCAATCGCCAAGCCTGGATTTTTATTTAACATTCGGGCAAGTTGACAGTAGTTGATCTACTCAGGCATCATATTTCAGTTTATTAAAATATTTGTTATAAATAATTGTTATTAATAATAGTGCAAAAGAAATGAAAACTAAGCAAAAAAACCAGGCCATCTTTTATGGATAATATTTTGGTGACTGGTGGGGCAGGCTACATTGGCAGCCATACCTGCAAGGCTCTTAAAAAAGCGGGTTATAGGCCAGTAGTATTAGATAATCTAACTAATGGTCACTCTTGGGCTGTAAAGTGGGGTCCAATAGAGGTTGGAGACCTTTGTAATAAGGCTTTTATAAATAACGTGATGGAGCGTTATAAACCCAAAGCTGTTATTCATTTTGCTGGGTTAATAGAGGTTGGGGAGTCGGTCACTGACCCTGGAAGTTATTATAAAGCCAATGTTACTGGTTCTATAAACCTGCTACTTGCCATGGTAGAGCATAAGGTTGATAAAATTATTTTCTCAAGCACAGCTGCTGTTTATGGTATCCCTGTTTTATCAGAACCTGTCAAAGAAGATTGTGCCAAGTCTCCTGTAAACCCATATGGCAACACTAAATTAATGGTAGAGAATATTATTGCAGACTTTTCAAAAGCTTACGGTCTGGGGTATGTGCTTCTGCGATATTTTAATGCAGCAGGGGCAGACCCAGATGGCGAATTAGGAGAGTCCCATGAACCAGAGTCTCACCTTATACCAAGGCTTCTGCAAGCTGCCTATGGATCTTTAGCTTCGGCAACTATAAATGGCGACGATTATGCTACCCCGGATGGTTCTTGTGTGCGAGATTATATACATGTTACAGACTTAGCATCCGCTCATGTTTTAGCTCTTGCAAAATTAAATAATAAATTGTGCTCTGAAGTTTATAACTTGGGCTATGGGCGGGGTTATTCAGTTAAAGAGGTACTGGCTGCTGTAAATCGTATAACTGAGGTTAATATGCAGGTAACCATAGGTCCACGGCGTGATGGTGATCCTCCAACATTGGTTGCAGACTCTGCAAAAGCTACAACGCTGTTGGGGTGGTCCCCTAAACATGATAGTTTAGATGAGATTGTTGCTACAGCCTGGGGATGGTTTTTACAGCAACAAAAGGGGTAGCCTTAGTTTGTTATTTTATCTCTTTAATAGTGTTTGTTATTGAAAAAAATTGCTATAATGTTCGATGTAGTGGTGGTTTTGTTTTTTAAGTCTCTTAAAATAAAATTAGCTGAATAGGTGGTGTAAGTTCATGATCAGCTTGGTGGTTCCAATTTTTAATGAAGCCCTGGTATTAGATACACTGTTTGAACGTATTCGTTCTGCCTCCAAGGAGTGGGGGATGGATTTTGAGGTGATTATGGTTGATGATGGCAGCCGTGATGACTCCTTAAAAATAATGGAGGAGCTAAATAAAAAAGATCCTCGTTTTAAGGGCGTGTCCCTATCTCGAAATTTTGGTCATCAGGTAGCTGTAACTGCTGGGCTTAAGCATGTAAATGGTCGTGTTGTGGCTATTATGGATGCTGACTTGCAGGACCCACCAGAAATTCTCACAAAATTTATAGCAAAGTGGCGTGAGGGGTACGACGTTATCTATGCTGTTCGGGCTAACCGCAAAGAGAATATCTTTATAAAAGCAGCATTTTGGTGCTTTTATCGTATTATGGCTTGGTTGTCTGAGTTGCAAATACCGTTGGATGCAGGTGATTTTTGCGTAATGGATCGCAGGGTAGTAGATGTTCTAAATGATATGCCCGAACGCAACCGTTATGTACGTGGCTTAAGAGCTTGGGCTGGGTTTCGCCAAACAGGGCTATCTTATGATCGTCCTAGCCGTTTAGCAGGGGATGTCTCTTTTTCTCTTCATCACCGGATTAAATTTGCCTTTGATGGTATCATCAGTTTTTCCTATAAACCCTTAAGATTTTTTGGACTATTTGGCCTTATTGTTGCTGTCAGTGGTTTTTTAGGAATCGCCCTCTTTGTTGTTTCTAAAATATTTACCATTAGTATAACCCCTTATACTTTTGGGCAAATCCCCGGCTTTTTTCCTATAATTTCAGCAATAGTCTTTCTTGGTGGTGTGCAGTTAATAGGCTTGGGGCTTTTTGGTGAGTACATAGGCCGAATTTATGACGAAGTTAAAAAACGACCGCCATATATTGTAGGCAAAACTATCGGTTTAGATCAAAACAATGAAGATGAGAGCAGATCACCAACCCAAAAGATTGAGAAATTTGATATATAACTCTATACCAAGGCTTTATCCAAACTATTTTTAAACTCTTTTGCACTTTGAAACCTGTCCCCAGGTCGTTTAGCTAGGGCTTTTTGTATAATTTTATCAAAGTATTTTGGAACATTTGTATTTACAGATGATACTTTAGCAGGTTGTTTGGTGAGAATCTGCTGAATTATGCTTTTTTGTTCAACTCCACTAAAAGGCTTTTTTCCACACAGAAGCTCATACAAAATAACCCCTGTAGAGAAAATGTCCGCATGTTGGGTAGCTTGTGATGAGATCAGCTGCTCTGGAGCCATATAGGCAGGTGTACCTTGCACAAAATCTATTTGAGTTTGGGTTTTGCCAGTGGGATGAGAGATACCAAAATCACAAATTTTTATTTTTCCATCTGCAAATAGAAAAATATTTCCCGGTTTTATATCTCTATGGGTTATGCCAGAATTATGAATATGCTCAAGGGCACTCAAAAGCTGTCCAATTATCTCTACCCCTTCATTAATAGAAAATTGATGTTTATCTACTAGCCAGCTTTTTAGTGTTCTAGTAGCCATATATTCCATGACTATAAATGGTATTTTAGTATCTTTTAACCTAGGTTGAGCAGCATGTTTGGTGTTAATGGTGCTATATGTTGGTTTATCTTGTGAATCAGAAAAAATAGAAGTCACTTTGTTTTTGATGATATTTTTTTTTGATTTGTCAGGTGAATAATTAGGTTGTGCAAGTGATGTGTGAACAACTGTAGAATCTATATTTATTAGTTCAAAATATGTAACTATATTTGGGTGGTTTAAGTCAATTGTAGTTTTAAACTCCCAAATTATCTTAGCTTTCAGCTTTTTTTTATCTGGGCTGTTAAACTTTTTTGGGCTAATAGTTTTAATTGAAACTGCTCTTTTTAATTTAGGGTCATAAGCCTTGTATATAGTATTATTTGACCCTTGAGATATAACAGACTCAACAGTGAAACGGTCTATATTTTGAGGGTGAGACATAGTTGTTAAATGCCTATGCTTTGGGGTATTTGCAAACCCTCTTTATATGTCGCTGCCAGGGTACAATAACTAGCAATTGTTTTAGCGGTTGCATCAATTTCATCTTTTCGTCTTGGCCGGCTAAATTTAGCAGGTGAGCCTAGCCAAAGTGAATCTGCCTCTATAACTTTACCAGGCGTTAACATTGACCCAGCCCCAAGCATAGCTTGTTCACCTATACATGCACCGTCAAGCACAATAGCTCCTATACCAACCATGGCGCGGTTTTTAATGCTACAAGCGTGTAGAGAAACTTGGTGGCCAATTAAAACTTGATCTCCAATTATTAAAGGAGTCCCCTCTGGGTTTTCCGGTGTGGGTCGAGTTACATGGAGAATGGAGCCGTCTTGGATATTGGTTTGGCTACCTATAACAATTTTATTTACATCTCCCCTTATTACCACGCCAGGCCATACAGAAGAGTCTGGGCCAATAGTAACATCACCTATTATAATAGCATCAGGATGGATAAATGCGCTGGGGTCGATTTTTGGTTGAATGCTGGAAAAACTGTAAATAGGCATGCTATACCCTTTTATAGAAATATTTAAATATTTTTAATTTTATCTGATATATAGGCCGTAACAGATAAGGTTGATAAGAGGTAGTATATAGTAGGTAGTTTACCTTTGGTATTACTATATGAGATTATCTATAAACCAAGTAACAGCAGTTGTAAGTACGTAGCTCGCGCAATTTTATATTCACCTTGTGTTTTAGGGGAAAATATTTTCACCAATTATGTGACAGCAATTTTCTTTTATACACCAGATAAATCAATAGATTACACCATATACGTACTTCCAACTACTGTTTCTAGGTTAAAATGTGATAGGTCAAACTGCTATAAAATTTAACTATATAACGTGACTAAAAAAATCATGAAATCCAAGGGTAAAATGCTGCCAATATTTTTAGTTGGCTCCCCGCGCTCTGGAACCACGCTTCTTTCAGCTATTTTAGAGGTTAAGTTTAATATAGCTGTTCCAATGGAGACCCATTTTGTTCCCTATTACTCTCGCCTGCTTTGGTTATGGGGAGATTTATCTATACGTAAAAACCGAGAGAAGTTAGTTGAAGAGTTGTTTGTTTTTCTAGATATCTGGACAGCTCGTAATAATCCTGCGCGTAGTATTGATGATTATTGGGGGGTTAGCCTGTTATCTCTAATGGAGCAAAAGGAAGAAATTGTATCTGCTGGTGAGACTTTCGGGGCTATGGCCGGTAAAATGTTCGATCTTTTTGCCCAAAACCGAGGCTGTGAAAATTGGGCAGATAATAGTTCGTTTTATGATGTCGAACCCATTGAAAATTGGGATAAACATTTTCCCAATATACATGTCATACATCTTGTTCGTGATGGTAGAGACGCAACAATTTCTTGGTTAAAGTCTTGGTTTGCCCCAACAAATTTTTCTGATACTACAATGCGTTGGGTAGAGCATGTAACTGAAAAAAAAAGTTGGGGAGACAATAATCCCGATAGATATTTAGAAATATATTATGAAGATCTTATAGATGACCCTCTAACCATAATTGCTAAAATTGGCTCTTTTATTAATGCAGTACCTAACGACTCTCCCATAAATTTACAAAATAGCCCATATGGAAGGGTGTTGGGAGTAGGGGGAACTCATGACCTGCTTAAAGAAGGTGATATCAAGAGCAGTAACAAAGAAAAATGGCTAAAAGAGATGCCTATTGGAGATCAGCAGTTTTTTGAATATATGGCTGGTGTTGCTTTAAATCAATTTTCCTACCCACTTAAATTTAAGGGTTTTAATGTATTCTTGAGATGTTTTTATTCCATTAAAAGGTTTGTTTTTTGGTTTAAGAGGCTTTTTATAAAAAACTTCTATTTGCGTAAGGCAAAATCAGCTTTGCCTGTTATAATTTTTGTTGCGATAAGGTTGGGTTTTTCGCCAAAATTGATTATCAAACTGCTGCGCTAAATTGTAAAAGTTGCTCGTAACTACTTAAAAAACAAATAATGCTTGACTTGACACCTCTATGTGGTGCAGAGTTTGTAACCTTCGATACGTGCGGTTGAAACAGAAGTTTAGGTGTCAATATTTACCATGAAGATTTGTCTTATTTTTACCCCTGCTGAACATATGGCTTTAACTTCGGACTGGTCTTTTAGAGATGATGGAATTGGGGTTATACCGCCTCTTAGCCTTATGTATGTTGCAAGAAAAATAGAAAAAACTGGCGTTGAGGTAAAAATCATAGATATGATTGCCTCTCGTTTTACATTAGAGCAAGCTCTTGTCGAAATAGAACAATTCTCCCCAGATATATTGGGTTTCACCCTTAGTACATATAGCTTTCACCCAATTCTTCATTGGATAAAAAATTTTAAAGAAAAAACAAACCTGCCAATTTTAGTTGGTGGGGCCCATGTGATGCTCTATCCTATTGAGACCATGAGCCATAAGGCTATTGATTATGCCATTGTTGGTGAGGCAGAAATACCCCTGCCTGAATTTATAAATGCTTTGGAGAGTGGTAAATCACTCCATGGTATTAAATCTCTCTGTTTTAGGGAGGAAGGTAAGCTAGTTTCAGATTTAACCAGGCAGTCTGTGGATAATATTGATGAAATACCATATCCTGCCCGCCATCTTATTGATAATTCAAAGTATATAAATATACTTTCGAAAAACACAAACTTTACTGCAATGATGTCAACTAGAGGTTGTCCCTATCGTTGTACGTTTTGTGACCAGAAAACACCGCCATACCGATTGCGAACAGCTGAAAATTTTGTTGAAGAGGTGAAGTATAACTACCACAACTTTGGCATAAAAGAGTTTGATATTTATGACTCTACATTTACGGCAAACCGTCGCCGGGTAATTGAAATTTGCGACTTGTTGGCAAAAGAAAACCTTGATATCGGTTGGTCAATTCGCAGTACTATTATGGCTGTCAACCATGAGGTTTTAGACGCGTTAAAAAGAGGTGGATGTCATACTATTTTGTATGGTGTCGAGACCAGCGACCAAGAACTTCTTAAAAAAATGAAAAAAAAGATCTCCAACGAACGTGTCTGGGACAGGCTTAATTATACTCACGAGCTTGGTATTAGGGTCTTGGGTTTTTTCATGTTTGGTTATCCGGGAGAGACCAAGCAGACCATCAAAGATACCATTAAATTCTCTTTGGATTTGCCACTAGACTATGTCCAGTACACAGTTTTAATTCCATTTCCTGATACAGAAATATATGAGTACTATCAAGAAAATAGCGAGTGTGGTGATTTCTGGGCTAAATATACACTAGACGCTTCCTCAGAAGTTAATGTTGAGTTGTTGGGGTCAGAATTAAACCGAGAGGAAGTTTCTGCAATATTGGCTAAGGCCTATTATCGGTTTTATTTTCGACCAAGGATTATATGGGCGCGTTTAAGGCAGTTAAAATCTAAAAAAGAATTTATACAGTTAAGCAAGGCAGCAATTAGCCTTATGAAAAATATGTTTAAAATATGAGCTCAAATATAAATATAACTCAAATAACTGTTTTATTAATAAACTATCCAACCAATCTAGGATAATTTACCCCACACCCTCGAACTAGATTCGGCAAATACAAATGAGCCTACATCATCCTTTAGAAAAAATGTCTGAATCAAGGATAGCTTGGCTGTTTTTAATTGTCGTTTTCTCAGGCTTGTTGATTTGGAAAGCAGATCTTCTGTTCCAGGTGCAGAACAATCGCCACTCCCCCGTAGAACCAGATGATATTATAGGGTATATGACCCAGGCAGTGACCTGGAACTGTAGGTTGGGGCAGACATGCCAAGGTCTTGACGACCTAAGTGAGGTACTAGGAAAATCAACTGATGATCCCTGGGTAAAATATTACAGATATAGGCAGTTTCATCGCCTCCTATACGATAACTCTCCGCTTTACTCTTTATCTCTTAGGTTTATACGTTTAGCAAGCTCTAGCTGGGAGGAAGCATCAAATCACATAGCATTATTGGGCATGGTTCTGTTGCAGTTTACCGTCACATGGTTGTTAGTTGTGTTATATGGGCCAATACCTGCTAGCATTGGTCTTGGGTTGTCTGCTTTTTTTTGGATGAATTATTTTATTTTTCCTTTCCCATGGTTATTCTCTCTCGCCTTTGGTTTAGGGTCTATTGCAGCTATCTTACAAAACAGCAGAGGTTGGGTTGTTTTCTGGAGCCTCGGAATTATTGCAATGCTTTTTCATCCTTTTGGTCGTCTTGCTTTTTTAGCTGGGACATTCTTTTATTTAATACAGTTTCAAAATTATAAAAAGCAGGAATTAATCCGTTTTTTATTATTAAGTATGGCAATATTTATTGCTGTTTTTTTTATTGGTTGGTTTTTAAATGGTTTTAGTGACCACGTAGGAAATCCCCACAATGCCCAAGAAAGTCAATCTATTTATGCTGGTATTTTGCAAAACTTATCTATTTTGTTATCAATTGTTAAAGGTTGGGCTAATAGGTTTGGTGGTGGAGTTAACTTTGTGTGGTTATTTGCAGCAGGAGTGTTGCTATTACCAGCCTCATGGCGAATGCGATGTGTGTTGGCTCTAGTAATATCATCTCTGGCGCTTCTTGCTAGCACCCTTTTGGTTTTACCTGGTTATGCTGGTGCATTAACTGGAAGGGTTGCTCTGCCTGTTTCTATGATTTTATGTGGAGTTTTAGGGGTTGCAACTTGGTATGCTCTTGTTTATTTATGGAGTAGTATATTATATTTTAAGGGTAGTTTCCCAAAGTTATATAGGTTAAATACTGTTGCAGCAGTAATTTTTGTGGTTGGGGCATTACAATCTTTCACCTTTTTTCTTGCACCAATTCCGGCTGCTGCTAACAACCTTGTAAATCATATAAGTGCTCGCCATAACTATCTTATTAATCCTGACCAGATAAAAAATGTTGCCAAATATATAAAAAAGGGTGACCGTATTCTTTTTTTGAGTGAAGAGGCATTTTATTATTATTATATCCAGACAAACTTTAAAAAACTGGCAACTATTGCTGCTAGTTTAGATGATAATCTAGAGGATCGCTACCGCAATTTAGAGGGATGGCCTCCACGGTTTATATCAATCTGGAACCCATTGAAAATAGGCCGTATTGATTTGGCCCCATCAGAGGAATTTACAATCAAGGTAGAGAAGGGTAGTCCTTTTAACAAAGGATTGGCTATAAAATCTGCTAGGGTAAAAGGGCTGCCAAGTATATTATCAATAACCACGGACACTGGTAATAGTTGTAATGTAGAGCTGCCTAACATTGGTGGATGGCAGACCATACCGTGTGTTGAGGCAGCTACAAAAAATGTTAAGGTAAAAAGAGCTGCTGGAGATAAAGAGAGTTTAATTTCCATAATAGGTGTTAAATTTGGTGATAGTAGCCTTAACTGGCCTTGGAATGTTGGTGTTTCTATTACTCCTAATAGCAAATATCCAGATGTGAATATAAGGTTTAATGAAGCAGATATAAAAAATGCGCGTTTTAAATGTCCGGTTAGAGTTATAGATGACCAAGGATCATTTGTTATCGCCCAGCGACAATGTGATTTTGACCCTTTGTTAAATAAATAAGCCTTAAATATTTTAAAACCCATGCTCGCTCTATCTTACAATGTAACGGTGCGAAATATTTTCTGCTTAAATTTTTTATACAAAAACAATTTTTTTCGTAACTAGGTTAAAGGTGATAATGCAAACTGCACTGCTTGGTGGATTAAGCAAGATATCTAGTTGGAGCTACAAACGCTGGCTATTGTTT
>JADGBW010000234.1 GCA_015231305.1 Magnetococcales bacterium
TTTAAGCTCAAACCCATTTATAATTCTGCTTAAAATTCTAAATAGAGCAGGTTTTTGCTGGTTTGTTGTGTATTGTTTTATGCTGTCTATTGTATCATTGGGGCGGTATGGTTATCGTTAAATAACATGTCATATTTAAAAAGTGTATTGTTAATCAATAGGTTGTGCCTAGTGCGTTCTTTCAATTGCCGTTTCTTGGATAATAGGGTAAAGTGTGGAGATGGATAAAAGAGAGCCGGATTTAATAGATATTGATGCTGCCCATCCAACACATGAGGCAGAAACAGATACCACCCCTTCTGCATGGATGGAGCAGATGGAGGCAAACCGTGCTGCTGAGCGCAAGGTGCTAGAGAACCTATTGCAAGAGAGCACACTAGAGAAAAAACGGTCACGAAGATGGAAGAATTTATTTCGACTGTTTATTGTCGGCTATCTAGTTTTTATAGCTTGGCACTCTCTTAAGGGAGAGTTTTCAAGTGATAACATGGAAGGCTTAACGGCTAGTAAGGGACATACTGCTGTGGTAAGTGTGTTGGGTCCAATAATGGCTGGGACACCTTACAGCGCTGACAACATAATTCAAGGTTTGGCTAATGCTTTTGAAGACCCTGATACCAAGGGGGTAATATTGCGCATTAACAGCCCCGGTGGCAGCCCAGTACAGGCAGGCCAAATTTATGATGCAATGTTGTTATTAAGAAAGCGTCATCCCACTATGCCAGTATTTGCTGCCTTGGAAGATCTCTGCGCCTCTGGAGGTTATTATATAGCTGCTTCGGCTCCACAAATATATGCTGATAAAGCCAGTTTAGTTGGTTCCATTGGTGTTATTATGCAGGGGTTTGGCTTAGAAAAAGCCATGGATAAGCTAGGTGTAGAATCCAGACAATTGACCTCTGGCAAAAATAAATCATTCATGAGCCCGTTTTCTCCCGTTGACCCCAAGGAGAGCGCGCACGCACAATCACTATTACAGCGTATACACAGACAGTTTATAAAAGCGGTAAAAGCAGGCCGTGGAGATAGGCTAAAACCTGGAAACCAAGAACTTTTTGAAGGTCTGGTCTGGACAGGTGATCAGGCGGTTAGATTGGGCTTGGTTGACGAGTTAGGTTCTCCTGCCTTTATTGCCAGAAATAAAATCGGGGCTAAGCGAATTGTTGACTTTACCTACAAGGGAGATTGGTTCTCTCGCATGGGTTTAAGGGTTGATGCCATGGTACGTAACGCTGTAATAGGAGCCTCTCCTGGCTTGGTGCTTCGGTAATAAAGCCAGTTTATTTATATAAAAAAATTTGAATCTTTATATATAAAAATATATAAAAGGTGTGTTTTTGCACTCAAACCGTGACTATAAATTGCGAGTACCTTCATTTCTAGGAGATTTTTAAAAATGCTAAAGGAATATCGTCAACACGTAGCAGACCGTGAGCAAGAAGGTGTACCACCACTACCACTAAATGCAGCACAAACAGCTGATTTAGTAGAACTTTTAAAAAACCCTCCAGCAGGTGAGGAGGCTATAGTACTAGATTTAATTACCAATCAGGTTCCGCCGGGTGTGGACGATGCGTCAGCAGTAAAGGCAGCATTTTTATCTGATGTTGCAAAGGGTAGTATAAGTTGCCCTGTAATAGACCGTAAGGCAGCGGTTGATTTGTTGGGTACAATGATTGGTGGTTTTAATGTTAAACCATTAATTGATCTATTAGACGACAGTGATCTGGCTCCAGGTGCAGTTGCTGCTTTATCCAACACATTAATGGTATATGATGCTTTTAATGATGTTGTAGCTAAGTCTGCTTCAAACCCAAGCGCAAAAGAGGTTTTACAAAACTGGGCTGATGCCACGTGGTTTACATCACGCCCCGAAATGCCTGGTGAAGTAACAGTTACTGTTTTTAAAGTTCCTGGTGAGACCAACACAGATGATCTTTCACCAGCATCAGAAGCATGGAGCCGTCCAGATGTTCCTGTACATGCCAAGGCTATGTTGGTCGCTCGTCAAGAGGGAGCTTTAGATCTACTTGCTTCCTTAAAAGAAAAAGGCCACCCAATTGCGTATGTTGGTGATGTTGTCGGTACAGGTTCTTCACGTAAATCTGCTGCTAACTCATTAATTTGGCACATTGGTAACGATATTCCATTTGTTCCTGCTAAGCGTACTGGTGGTGTTGTTTTAGGTAGCACTATCGCACCAATTTTTTTCAACACAGCTGAAGATTCTGGCATGTTACCAGTGCAGTGTGATGTAACTAGCTTGGAGTCTGGTGATGTAATTACCATCAGCACCAAAGAAGGCACAATTGTAAAAGATGGCAAGCAGATAACCACGTTTGATTTGCTGCCTTCAACTTTGCCAGACGAGGTGAGAGCAGGGGGTCGTATTAACCTTATTGTTGGTAGAAAACTAACTGCTCAAGCTCGTGAAGCTTTGGGCATGCCTCCTTCAGACATGTTTTTACAAGCCGATGTTCCACCAGCAAGCTCAAAGGGTTATACTTTGGCCCAGAAAATGGTTGGCAAGGCTATTGGCAAAGAAGGAGTACGTCCTGGTGAATATTGTGAGCCGAAGATGTCAACAGTTGGCTCTCAAGATACAACTGGTCCTATGACGAGAGATGAAATTAAAGAGCTTGCTTGTTTAAGTTTTTCTGCCGATTTTGTTTTGCAGTCTTTCTGTCACACTGCTGCATATCCAAAATCAGTTGATGTTACAACCCACCAAACATTGCCTGACTTTTTCTCCACAAGAGGTGGTCTAGCTTTGGCCCCTGGTGATGGTATTATCCACTCCTGGTTAAACCGTATGTGTTTGCCTGATACAGTAGGCACTGGTGGTGATTCTCATACCCGCTTTCCAATAGGAATTTCATTTCCTGCTGGTTCTGGTTTGGTTGCCTTTGC
>JADGBW010000127.1 GCA_015231305.1 Magnetococcales bacterium
CACCAGATAAATCAATAGATTACACTATGCACGCACTTCCAGCTGCCGTTTTTAGGTTAAAGCATTTAACAACACCATGGTGGACGGAGTAACTGCAATTTGCTAGAATCCAATAAGTAGCATGGACCATCTGGATATTCTGGTCTAACCAAACACTCACTAATATGAACGGATCCTTAACTCGGCTCTATCAGCCATTTTAAAAAGATTCTAATGATTATTGAGTAACAGGTGGTTTATCATCCTCATACGTCGTTCTCGAAAATAAATATAAAGGCTTTGTTTGGCCCGCCCATTGGCAGCCACGAAACCAACCATAATAACAGGATGGAGTGATATGTCAGAACAAATCGACGAGGACTCACAGAATCCAGTGGACGATGCCAAACCATTACCCTTAGTTGCACCTTGTCGCAAACTAGATATGGACGCACCGATACGCTGGCTACGAATGGGTATGGCCGATATGAAACAAACCCGTAAAAAAAGCCTTCTCTACGGCTTTGTAGCATTGCTAATGTGTTATACTGCTGGCTATACAGGATACGTCATAAGTGGACCTCTGGTATTGCTGACAATCCTTTCTGGCCTTACCTTAATAGGCCCGGTGATGGCCATCGGTCTCTACTCAATAAGTTGTCAGATAAAAACCGGACGAGAGCCACTGTTAACATACTGTCTGCGTGACAAGACAGGGGGGGTTGGTAACTTAGCACTGTTCTCCAGCGTTCTCATCATCCTTTTTCTTTTTTGGATCCACGTTGGGCATCTACTACAACTGCTTTTCCCAACCGACGGGTTTGACAGCGAGCCTATAGACCTGATCTTCTTTTTCGGCATCGGTACTGTGGTTGGAGGAGTGTTTGCGATGATCACTTTTTGCATCAGCGCATATTCTTTGCCTATGATAATGGAACGTAAGACCGACCTGCTCACCGCAGTAGTCACTAGCGTCAACGCTGTGTTGCGCAATCGCAAGGTGTCATTCCTCTGGGCGGCAATAATCCTGGGTGGAGTACTTATCTCGGTAATAACCGGGCTGTTAGCGTTATTAGTGATATTCCCAGTTCTAGGTCACGCCACCTGGCATGCTTACCAGGAAACGGTAGATGCAACTGCTTGGCCTAGACGCAATTGATCGCCTGCCCCAAATACTATTAAGCACTTAATAATAAACGTTAAAAAGTATTACTAGTACTTATTTAACCAAAACAAGAAAATTTTATATTTTTTTGTGTGATTGGAAGGCATAAAACTACGGCAACTCAAATAGATGGATAGATTGCTTATAGTTTATACATTTATCTTCGTTTTGCTTGCTTTTTTTACTGTTGGAAACCACTATAATTTTTTGGCATTTATCATCTAGCCATGCAACACCTTTTACGAAACAAAATTCACCATTTTTATTGCTGGGAAAATCATAAACTACCCCCCTACCCTGCCACTCAAAATTAATGAGGTTTAGCTTACCAACCCATATTTTTCTGCTAGCGTTTGAGAGTATTACAACATTACCATCGGTACCTTTTTTATTAGCTATAATGTCAAGCTCAGAATAATCTATGAACCTAACACTATCAGGTAGAGATATTTGTATATCGTGTTCCCATTTATTAACACCAGGTTTAAAAACCTGAATACGCCCACTACCAGGTATTTTACTAGGTGTACCAGTACGACAGCAGTTACCCTCACAAAGTGCCAACAAGCGTGGTTGGTCATCTTCTTGGTTATTGATTATTCCAACACCCTCAAAACCCTTAACCTTACTGGGTAGCTCATAGTCCAACCAAGCTTCTTTAGCCTTGAGGTTTTTAGCAACGGTTATTACCTTGCCGTTGTACCATATCTTTTTTTTACCGCTCTTTTTTTTCTTTATTCTTCTACATGCTTCTACAACCATGTAGAGATTATCATCATTATACTTCATGCTATTGCAAGATATACCTGCAAAGCCTTCTATTATGCTATTTTTGGGTAAAGTTGGTGAAAGCCACTCTTTACCACTAAAAATGGGTTTGGTAATTGGACCAATAACAGCCAGCCTGGCAACTTTAACGCAGTTATCAAACACCACAAAAATATCGTCGTTATATTTTACAACACCACTAGGGGAAAATTTTTTACAACCACCTGAAATTTTTTTAAAAAGATCTTCAATTTTACCCGAAGCACGCAAAATTAGCTTTTTAGACATGTTGTATCTCCTAGGTGGTCTTAATCAGATGACAAAGGAACAACCTCTGGATCTTGAAACAGGTTATTTATTCCACCGCGCCCTTTGAATATAATAGGCTTTTTATTGTCACTCTGGGGTAAAGCTTCTTTAAAAATATTTTTAGGTGACATCTCTTGCTTAGACTCTTGTTGAGTATCTTGATTGGATGGTGGTTTGGTTTCCACCTCTAATTTAGGCACTATTATCTGTTTGGGAGCAAGGTTAATGTATGGCCTATCAGGAAAAGGAACCTCTAGTTTTTTTATGGGTCTTGGCTGAGGTGGTTGGGTTGATGGGGTGGAGTAACCTTGGGCATCAAAAGTTATGCTTAATGGTGAACCAGTAGAAGGCCACTGTCCTTTTAACTTGTTTATGCCATCGGGAGCTAAAAATACTAAATAACTATAACTACCATAATGTGGTAATTTTTTGGCAATGATAGACAGTAAGTTAGGGTATTTATCCGGTCTGCCTATAACCTGCACTAAAGCGGACTTTTCATCATTGGGGTTTGTACCAGCTAAAACAATAACCTCTTCTCTTTCGTCATACCACTCACCATTTATTTGAATTCGCCTTGTCTGTACACCTTCTCCTACTCCAAACTTAAATAGCGTACTTAGCAACTCCGGTCCAAAGCGGTTTTCTTGACCAAACAACCATACAGTACGGTTGGTGGGAAGCTCAAACATTGCGTTGTCTGGAGCAATACCTAGATTCCAAGTTATAGCTACTTTTCTATACGCTGCAACTGCTGTTTTTTTTGCTTCGCTGGGATATATAATTAAACCGCGTTTTGCTCCAAATGCCTTTGACAGTGTAACCGGGCGTTCTTCAGGGTAGAGGGTACGAAATATATCTGAACTTGGATCAACATCTAGGCGAATAGGGCGAAAAGATGTATTTAGAACAAAGCTCTGGGATTTTTTAGTCATCGATTGCCAAAATACCAAAGGTTTTGGGTCTCCCACCTGGGTAACTGTAATAGGAACCCACAGCTTATATGCAGGCCCGGCTTGGGTCTGATTTATTGTAGCTGTTATTTTATAATTGCTATCTGCCAATTGGGTTGTAACGGCTCCTTTTAACACTAACGAAGGAGCACCAGCTCTTTGAGTCCATTGCTTAAAAAAGTCGTCTAAATCAATATGAGTCGCCAAAAGCAAGCTGCTTTGTATATCTTCGTATGATGCCCGTTTAAATAAATTATCCCGATAGAAATAACGTAATCCAGCAATAAAAGCAGCATCGCCAACTTTCATACGTAGTTGATGAAATAAAAATGCAGCTTTGCTATACCCAATAGCTTGGGACGATTTATTGTGCCTGCTATAAAATTCAGATAATGGAAAATCATTAGATTTACTAACAAAATCACCATAATTAATAAGAGCATTTCGGCGATATTTAAGACCACTTCCTTTGAGCTCTTGCAACCAATAATCAGCTAGATAAGCGGTTAAACCCTCACACCAATTTCCCATTGTATAATCGACAAAAACTCCATTTCCCCACCAGTTATGCAATATTTCGTGAGGCAGTGAACTGTTAAGAATAAAAGGCAAACGCAAAACTTTAGAGCCTAATAAAGTAAATGATGCCATTCCTAAGCCAGTTTGGCGGTAATTTTCAACCACAGCAAACTTTTTGTAAGGGTAAGGACCAAGAAAGTTACTATAAATTTCTATATATTTTTCAGCATGATCAAGATAACTCTTAGCTAATTTTGGTGCGTCACTACGGAAAAAAGCTAATAGCTCAGTGCCATCTTCCATGGTCTGTTTATACTCAAACCATTTACCAGCAATTAGTGTTATCTCATCACTAGGTTGTTTTGTTATCCAACCAGACCAGGATGGGCTAAGTGGAGATGTACTGCCAGAAGCAATGGCAACTCTTTGTCCTTGGCTAACAGATTTCCAACCATTGGGTAGCTGTACCGTTAACTCAAATTGTAAATGAGTAGAGCCAATCTGAGGATACCAGGCAGATGCTCCACCCAAAGTAACACCTTGGGCCTCTATTGAGTTTGATTTATCTTGCAATTCACCATGATAAGATATAGTTATCTGTCCAGGGTTTTCATTATCACCATTTTGTAAATGCAGATAATAACGCCTACAAGTTCCAACTCCACACTGCTCAGTTGTAGCAGGGGCAGCCATTGTCACCCCTTCCCATGTTGTGACCTGCATACCTAAATTTAATAACAGACCTGTTGTAGCCAATTCGGCTCTTAGGCTACTAGGTATAGTAATAGTGTCGGTAACACTTAAAAATTGTTTACTAGGATCAATTTCAACGGTTATAGAGTGGTCTATTGTATCTTTTGCAAACCCAGTTGAAGCACCCACAACTATTATAAATGCTGTAAAAAAAACTACTCCAATACAATGTACGAAAAATTTAATCTTCATCCATCATTACCGGATTATTTTTAATAAAATTAGCAAATTCCTTAGCAGGAATAGGCCGACTATAGAAGTAACCTTGTATTTCATTACAGTTATGTTTACGTAGAAATTCTAGTTGCACTTCCTCTTCAACGCCCTCTGCAATTACAGTCAACCCTAGGCTGTTAGCTAAACCTATTATGGTTCGCACCAATGCGGCATCTTCTGCATCTTGTGGGCAATTTCGTACAAATGAACGGTCGATCTTTAGTGTGCCAAATGGAAAACGCTTCAAATAGCTTAAAGATGAAAACCCGGTTCCAAAATCATCAATTGCTAGGGGTATATTGTTTTCAGCTAATGCATTAAGCTTATGGAAGGTCTCCTCAACATCTCCCATAGCAATACTTTCAGTTAGCTCCAACTCCAACCATCTATGTTCTATACCTGTCTCTTTGATAATTTTAAACACCACATCGGTAAAGTCGGGCTGTTTAAATTGAATACCGGAGAGGTTAACAGCTACCCTAATAGATGGTAAACCAGCCTTTGACCATTTTTTCATCTGTTTACATGCAGTGCGCAAGGCCCACTCACCCATTGGAACTATAAGACCTGTCTCTTCAGCTAAGGGAATAAACTCTCCTGGTGAGATTGTCCCCTGCATAGGATGAATCCAACGAATTAAAGCTTCAGCACCCACTAGTTTTCCAGATGATAAGTCCATCTGTGGCTGATAATAAAGCACAAACTCCTCTTTTTCTAATGCGCTTCGCAGGCTGCTTTCCATTAACATTCTTGCCATGGAGGCGGTGTTAAGGTCGTTACGATAAAATTGGAAATTATTCCTACCCTGCTCTTTTGCATGATACATGGCAGCATCAGCACTTTTTAACAGTGTTTTTACATCTTCACCGTCTGATGGGGCTAAACCTATGCCTATACTCGCACCTATAAAAAACTCCACCTCTTCCCCATCAATAGGGAAAGGTTTTTTTAGTGATTCCAACATAGCACTGGCAATTCGCGCTGCGTCTTGAGAGTGGTTAAAACGGGGGATAATAACTCCAAATTCATCTCCTCCCATTCTTCCCAAAGTAGATGGTTGGGTTAGACATTTAGATAAACGTCTACCAACTCTAACAAGTAGATCGTCGCCTTTATCGTGGCCTAAAGTCTCGTTTACCACTTTAAAACGGTCTAAGTCTAACAACATAACACAAACACCACCATCCCGCTCTTTGGACTCTGTCAAAGCCAAAGCTAGACGCTCTTGGAATAGATGACGATTGGGAAGGTCAGTAAGGGTATCGTGACCTGAGAGATAAAGCAGGTTGGCTTCAGACTCCTTTAAAGCTGAAAGGTCTGAGAATACTCCAACGTAGTTAGTGCATTGGCCATCTGCACCTTTGACAGCACTAACTGTAACCCATTGGGGAAAAACAGCTCCATCTTTTCGGCGGTTCCAAAATTCCCCCTGCCAACGTCCAGATACCATTAGAGACTCCCAAAACTTTTTATAAAAAGCTCTGTTATGTCGCCCTGAACTAACCAAGTTCATACTTTTGCCAATAACTTCTTCAGGAAAATATCCTGTTATAATTGAAAAAGCAGGGTTTACGGATTGGATTATACCTTTGGCATTTGTAACTACAATTCCTTCTGAGGTGTTGTCATACACAATTGAGGCGAGGTTTATCTGCCTTTCTGCTTCAATATCTTTTAGAAGATATCGCACCCTGTTTCGCAACATAGCCCAATGGATGGGTTTAGGAATAAAGTCAACGGCTCCTGCGGCATAGGCCTCATCAACAGAGTCATCATCGTTTAGCCCGGTTATCATTAAAACAGGTATATTTTTACTATCAGGGCGGCTTTGCATTATGGCGAGAGTTTCAAACCCATCCATAATTGGCATGCTGGCATCTAATAACACCACATCTGGAAGGCCGTTTTCTAATGCTGACAAAGCCTCTTGGCCATTAGTTAGACCCAAAGTCACATAACCTAACTGCTCTAAAAATCGGCAAAGCATCAGTCTTGTGACTGCATCGTCGTCTACAACAAAGAAAAAAGGCTTTTTGGTCATTCGCAATCCATGGGTACAAAAAATCTAGGTAAAGCAGTTAAACCTAGAAACAGCAGTTGTAAGCACGCACCTAGCGCAACCTATTGATTCACCTAGCATATCAGAAGAAAGTCTTATCACCAATAAGGTGACCACGATTTCTACTGATACACTAGATAAATCAATAGATTAAACTATGCACACACTTTCAAATGCCGTTTCTAGGTTAAAATAATACATATTTTGCAATATGCCGATTTTTTAAGCATAACTCATAGAAAATATCAATACAAACTAAGGTGAAGATATTTTTAATAAGTATAGCAGATAAATCAATAAATTAAACTGTTTACAAGCCTTATTGCCATAATAAATAATTGGTTATACGATTATTGAGACTAAAAAAAATATTTAAAAATCATAGATATAATTTATTATTATTAAGCTTTTACAACTCTATTACTTCCGCTTCATCTTTAACGCTATCATAAATCATAATGGTAGCAGGACCACCAAAACCGTGGCCAGTACCAGGATTTAACACTCTGGTATTTCCCTCTAAACGATTGACTATTTTATGGGTATGCCCAGTTATAACCACTCTATAGTCACCACATCTTATAAGAGCATTTAAAATAGTAGGAACCGTACCATGGTATACCACTATTTTACCCTCGTCACACTCCCTAACCAGAACCTCTACCCCCAACGCCCCACCAATTTGTTTAACCCTAATGGGTATTGCTAACCGTTCACCATCATTGTTACCAAATACAAAACTAGCATCCAAGCCTGCAAATAGTTTTACAACCGATGGTGAGCCAATATCCCCAGCGTGGAACACCTTATCAACACCTCTTTCGTAAAATATCTCAGCTGCTTTGCGCACATTATCCATCTGATCATGTGTATCTGAAATAATTCCAATCAACATTTTTTTACTCTTTCTATACAAGGATTTAGCAGGCAAAATACGCCGAAAAAACAATTAGTATCTAAACTTATAAAAAATGTTTAGCACACTTATTGCTTTCTCAATTTAACAATAGCATTAAACGTCAATTAACCTACTTTCGATAATAATACATACTATGGCTTCTTCAATTATCAGCAGCGAATATTCACTTTTTGACATAGCAGCTAAGCAGTGTCCTATCTGTGCTAGCCACCCTAGACACATTTATAAATGTTCAGACTGTGGTGAAATAAGGTGTGGCAGTAACTCCTGCACAGGTAGTTTTGGGGCGGAATATCCACAATGGGCAACTAATAGGGGTAGATGTCGCAACTGTAGCACTGGGACCTATCACGTTGCCGAAGATATAAACATATCGCAGATAAACGCTACTATCCCAGTTATCTCGGAGAAACAGCCTAGAGCTTACGTCCCACCGTCACAATATGGAGCCTTTTAATATTTAAAATCCGTCGGGCTACCCGACGGATATCTTTTTTAGTTACCCCTCTAATTCTCTCCGGCCACTTTTCAAGATAGTCTAATCCTCTATCATAAAAACCAATTACACCCCAAGTACCAGCCAACTTTCCTAGACCATCCAAGTTTAAAGGAAAAGATCCAGTCAAATACCGTTTAACATCAGCAAGCTCTTCACTACCTACATCTTGGGTAGCCATACGTTCTAACTCATCAAATATCAGCTTTTTAGACTCATCAACAGAAGCAGTTTTAGTCTGCATACCAACAACAAATGGTCCTTGAGCTGCTAGTGGAGAAAAGTAGGAATAAACCCCATAAGTCAACCCCCTTTTCTCTCTTATCTCTTTGGTTAAACGGCTAGAAAAACCACCACCACCAAGAATTTGATTCATAACCACTAGTGCATAATAATCAGGATCGTGACGGTTAATACCTACACCACCAACACGAATTGCTGTTTGTGGTACGTCAAGTTCTATATGTTGGCTATGGTTACGCTTTTTTGTAATGGCAAAAGGTATAGGACGAAAAGAACTTGGAAAATGATTTAATTTAACAAAACTTTTAGTAGTAAGTTCTTTTAATTTTTCAAGGTTTATATCTCCCGCTACCGCTAGCACCATAGTAGGTAGACGAAACACCTCATCATGATATTTTTTTAGATCATCTAGGGTAATAGTAGGGATACTTTTTAAACTTCCCTTTGCAGGCTGGCCATATGGGTGATTGCCATATATTTCACGATACAGTGCATTAGAAGCCAATGCGCCTGGTTTTTCCTTAGCCTGTTTAAGTGTAGCTATCTGTTCTGCAATAGCTCGGTCAAAATCTGCTTTGGCAAACCTTGGGCGCAACAGAGCATCCATCATCATGGCCCATGCCACATCTAAGTGAGTTGACAATGTTGACATGCTAATTGTCATGGCATCACGACCTGCACTACCAGATAATGAAATACCGTAATAATTTAATTTTTCTTGAAAAGCTTCAGAGTCAAGATCACCCCCACCCTCATTAAACATCCAAGCTACTAAATTGGCAACACCAGCCTTATCTTTTGGGTCATAACCAGCACCACCACGTACCAACAACTTTACCATTACCAAAGGGTTTGCATGGCTTTCAACATGATAAACCTTCATTCCCCCCGGCCCGTTAAATCGTGTGACATCCGGTGACCATGATGCAAGGGCTACAGGGCTTAGAAGACTAGCAAAAACCAAAGATAAAATAGATAAAATTAGACGCAAATTAGTAATCATGGGTGAAAGGTTCCTATGGCAGCATGTTTTATCTGCAAATATTCTTTAGCAACCTCTTTAATCTCTTTTACAGTGACCCTTTGAACTCTTTGGGGATACTCTTCAACCAATAATTTCCAATCAGAATTATTAGAACTCATACGACCTATAAGCCATGCAGTACGGTCTACAGAATCTTGTGCAAAAAGATGGCTGGTTATAAGACCATTTTTTGCTCTTTGTAGCTCACGTTCACTTATTGGCTGGTTTATAAGCTGTTCTACTTGGGCAAACAGAGCTTTTTCTACTTGAGAAAATTTAACTCCATCACTAGGAACTGCTGAAAGAGTAAATAGCTCTCCTCCCCTAGACAGCCCGCTATACCCACTACCTGCAGATATAGCAAGTTTATCTTCAACAACCAATTTTCGATAGATACGGCTTGAAGCATCTCCACCTAAAATGGCTGACAAAAGTTCCAAAGCAAATGCTTTGTCTACATCTGCCATAACAAATGTTGGCACTGAAAAGCCAGCACTATAATGGGGTAATGTTGCTCTATCATCCTGGACATCTATTCGTACGGTTTCTTTTCTTTGTGGAAACTTAGGCAGGAGTTTTCGTGGCGTAGTTTGGCTGTGCTTAAGAGGTGAAAAATACTTTTCGACAAGTGTTTTAGCGTGGTCAAATTCAATATCACCAACAATAACCAACACTGCCTTATCAGGGGCGTAATGGCTTTTATACCACTTCTGCAAATCTGCCAAAGAGTGGTTTTTTATATCACTCATTAAACCAATTACAGGGCGGCTGTAGGGGTGGTCTCCATAGGCAATTTTGCGAAATTTCTCATAAAAACGTGCAGCGGGCTTATTTTCTATACGGCTACGTCGTTCTTCTTGTACAACTAAATTTTCAGAAAGAAACTCTGCCTCTTGTAATCGTAAGTTTTGCATGCGATCAGCCTCTAACTCCAAGGCTAATTCTAAACGGTCTGAGGAGAGCTTAATCCAATAGTTTGTGTAATCGTGAGCAGTAGAAGCGTTATCTTGACCACCATTGCGGGCAACGATCTTACTAAATTGAGATGGAGCTAGTTTTTTTGTACCCTGAAACATCATATGCTCTAGCATATGTGCCAAGCCTGTCTTGCCATCCTTCTCATCGGTAGCCCCAACCTTATACCAAACCTGCGTTATCACCACAGGGGCTTTGGACTCTCGCACCAATATGGTTTGCAATCCATTTTCCAAGGTAAAGCTTTTAGACTCCAACGCGTAAACATTAGAGCTAAACAAAAGTAAAGATAAACAGAAGGCTAACTTAATATAGCCTATAAATTTTTTACCTATTAAAAAATCCAAAACTATTCACTCTTTTTCTCTGGTCCTATCCAACTCGGAAGTTTCTCTTCCTCGTTGCGGGGTATAGAACCTTTGCCGTTTCCAGATAATTTTTGCTCAAGAGACAGTTCAGGCACGATGTCAGGCTCTTTTTGCTCTTTTGCACTGATCCAACTAGGAATCTCTGGCGTATCAGCACTTTTTTGTTTGGCTTTAATCTCTTTAACCACTTTTTTACTAACTTGAGGCAACTCATCAAAAGTAGGAGGAATTTCTAACGGTTTCATGGTCGTTATCTGCCCAGGGTCAAGGGCTTTCCTATCCCATGGGGTATCAACCTCAGATGCACAAGCACCTAAAAAAGAAGCTGTAACAAGGAGAACACTGAATTGAAGATATCTGTTCATAACCCACTCTTATTTATTTCGAAAATTATCCACAATTAACATAAAAACCCCAACAGTAATAGCACTATCGGCAATATTAAAAACTGGCCAAGATAGATCGTACCAATGGAGATGGATGAAGTCTACAACCCAT
>JADGBW010000128.1 GCA_015231305.1 Magnetococcales bacterium
GGATTATTAAAATATTCTATTAGCCTTTGATTAAAAAAGGAATTTTTTTTTTTTAAGCATAATAATTTATTGCGTTTGAGCTTAAAAATATTCTTTGTAAACATTTATTGATTAAGAAACGTTATCTGCTTTGTCTAAAGAAAAACCGATAATAGATACATCATCTCTACGGCTCTCTTTACCTTGATGATCTTTTAATGCTTGTAATAAAATATTTTTTTGCTCTGCAAAAGTAAGATCATGGCTTTCCAACAATAAAGATTTAAATTTACGCTTACCAAAACCACGCCTTTTTTCACCACCCACCTGATCAATAATACCGTCAGAAGTCATATAGAAACGCTGCCCTGAACGAAGTTGCACTGTTTCTTCATTATATATTTGACCTTTTGGTATACCACGATAGCCTGTACCTTTTTTTGTCCCTTTAATAATGGCGACCTCTTTACCTTCTAAAATAAATAGTTCAAAGCGTGCACCTGAGAAAATCATTACATCACTTTTAGAGTTAAGATAACATACACCCAACTCCAGGCCATCATCTGAAGCTCCCTCACCTAAATGTTGACCTAATGCAGATTGAATTAATTGATGAATCCGCTGCAACAATAAACCGGGTTTTCCTGGCTCTATCTCTCGATATGCTTGCCCAAGTGCTCCGTTAGAAATCAAAGTCATAAAAGCTCCGGGTACTCCATGCCCAGTGCAATCTCCTAACATAACCAAATATCCATCTCCCCACGGTCGGCACCAATACATATCACCACCAACCACATCTCTTGGCTCCCAGATAACAAGACGGTTAGGAATTGTCTCATCAAGATTATGGGACAGGGGTAATATTGATTTTTGTATTCGGCTAGCGTATTGAATTGAGTCTGAAATTACTTCAAATGCTTCATCACGCTCTTTTTGGGCCTTTTTACGTTCGGTAATATCTTTTGCATTGGCAACTAAAAGGTTTTGGTCAAGGTAAGTTGCCAAATAGACTGTTAGTTCTACATCAATCAGTTGACCATCTTTTCTTAAATGCTGGCTTTCTATGGTGATAAATTTATTATTTTCCAGACCTTTTTTAAGCTGTTGAAAAGCAGAAGCATCAAAGTGGGGGTTAATATCCGGTACATGAAGCTTTAGTAACTCTTCCCTGCTATACCCCATACTTTTACAGGTTGCATCGTTAACATACTCAAAAGAACCATCTTGAGGTTTTACCCACATAACTGCCTCAATAGCATGATCAACCGCATAGCGGGTAAACTCTAAACTTGCTGCATCTCTTTTTCGTTGTGTAATATCCGAAAAGGTCTGCACAAAGCCACCAGACTCTAAAGGATTGTGTTGAATTTCATAAGTTCTGCCTATTTGAACAGGTTGCTCCCAATTTAGAGGGGTTTGAGATCTACTGTTAGTGAGTACCCTGTCAGAAAAAGCCGCATCCTGGTTTTGTCGTCTTGTCCAATCACTAACTATAGCCACAAAAGTAGGTTGAGTACGGATATATTCTGCTTCAAATTCAAACATTTTTAAAAAGTTATCATTGAATGAGATCAAACGTCCATCCGGCCCCACCATTATAATACCCTGGCTCATGGACTGCATGGTTGTGCCTAGCAGCTGTGTTTGGCGTGATAGTGCATTTTGTATCTGTTCACGCTCATTAATCTCGCGAGATAACCTGCGGTTCCATAACGACACAAAAAAGATAATTGCTAAAACAACAAAAACAGTAGGAACCGCCCAAATTAAAATGGTTTTAATATCCAGTCCAAATTTAAACTGAATAGCCATCCAGGAATTTTTTATAGCGGTCTGCTCTCTATCGCTTATGGAGTCTAAAGCCCTGTTAAGAAGTGTCACAAGTTCTGGCCAATCCTTGCGCACTCCTATAGATAACTCAAAACGGTAATCGGTTGGGGCTGCTATCTTAAGGTTTTGGTGCTTATGTTTATCTATCAGGTAAGTAATGCTTCCTAAATTATCTATAAATGCGTCTATTTTTTCTTCATTTAAAGCTTCCAACCCAGCCGACAACCCACTATAAGTTACGATAGAAAGCTCAGGATGATTATTAATAAGTAACTCATGGGCAATGTAACCCTTTACTACCCCCACTTTTAGACCAACCAAATCAGATAATCTGTCAATAAAGACCCCATTTTTACGACTTGCAACCACAATAGGAAAAGAAATATATGGTTTGGTAAAATTAAGAAACTCCTCTCTTTCAACAGAGTGAGCAATTGCAGGTATAATATCTAATTTATATGACTTTATCTGATTTATAGCCTCTGTGAAGCTCATACCAAAAACTGGTTTTATTTCAACTCCTAACCTCTCAGAAATAACATCCAGATAACCGCTGGCAATACCGCTGAAAAGACCGTTTTCATCACGAAAGCTAAAAGGTGGCCATTTAAAATCGTCACCTAAACGTATTGTGCGGTGCTCCGTCAGCCACTGTTCCTCTTCTGGAGAGAGTGAGATTTTTGATTTTGAGGCAGAAGTATCTTTAATACCAAGCCATTTGTTTTGCTCTTTCATACGGTCTATCTTGGTGACAGTATCCAGACCTTTTTGCAGAATAGAATGTAGTATAGGCTTATCTATGCGTGAGAATAGGTATATAGGAGAAGAAGGAAAAACAGTCTGATTTACCCCTTTAAGGCCAACAATACTATTATCTATTAGTACTTGCTGAATCGCCATTTGTGCTTCCATCAAAGCGTCAGCCTCTCCGTTTAGAACAGCATTAATAGAGGCTAATTGACTAGTTGTCTCTAAAATTACGGCCTTAGGAAGATGTTTTTTAAGTTTAGGTATTGTGCCATAGCCTTTTACTACAGCTATTCGCTTATTTTTTAGATCTTCTAATGAATTTATGTCCTGATTATCAGAACGAACATAAATAAACTCTTTCAACAAAAAATAAGGCTTACTATAAAGGCCGTAACTAGACCTTTCATCGGTATAATAAGTGGCAGGTAGGAGATCTATACTTTTGTTTTTTAATCCATTAATCAATTTATCCCAAACATCGTTTACATACTCAAATTTAAGGCCAGTTCGCTGGCTTATTAAATCTAGATATCCTCCAGCCAATCCACTAGCTCTACCATCCTTACCTGCAAATACTATTGGATGCCACTCTTCTAGACCAACTTTAACGGTATTGTTAGCTGCCCACTTTGCCTCAGCATCCGTTAGTTTGGCTTTAATATTATTATCTTCAGCATAACCCCAAAGAAACCCAGCGGGGACCTCTTGTTTATCTATAATTGATAACTTTTGATAATTTCCGGCAATTTTTTTAAAGCGGGTAGGCTCAAAATGGCCTAATTTAAAATGCTTGGCATCAATTAACTCCGCTATTTGGCGAGCTTCAAACTCTAAATGTGATCGTGATTTTTTTTGGGTATTATATTTATCTAAAATTAGCTGAATTATCTCATCAGGGTTATCAAGGCTATACTGCCACCCTTTAAGAGATGCCCGTAACATTTTTTCTACACGTTTAGGATTATTTTGAACCTCATTATCTGATGTAAAAAAATTATCGCTATAGAAATCAATTCCATAATCTCTAGGATCAAGAATATCTACTGCAATACCTTTCTCCATAAACCAATATGGCTCATTGGTTGAATAAGCCAAAATAGCATCTATTTTGTTGTTTAGAAGATCTCTGTTATCAAAACTGTGTTGCACCCAATTTGCTAGTTTATCGTCTCCCAATGCTTTATGAACCATTGCCCTAAGTGCAGCATCACCACTACCGTCTAGGTAGGTCATCAACTTTTTACCCTTTAAATCGAAAGGGGTACGCAAACCTGACTTTTTTAGGGTTAGTAAAACCAATGGAGAGTGTTGAAAAATCTGCCCTACCATAACTACTGGTTGCCCCTTATGACGGGCTACAAGAAGTCCTGTATCTGCAATACCATAATTGGCTTTACCGCTTACTACATCGGCAATAGGGTCTGACTTTGGGGAAAACTCCCTTAGTTCTACATCTAACCCCTCCTCTAAGAAAAAACCTTTTTCCTTTGCAGCATAATAACCAGCAAACTGGAATTGATGAAACCATTTAAATTGAATGGATACTTTATCTAAAGCATATGAATGAACAGGAGAGATAAAGATAAAAAGAGGAATTAGTATGAGAAACAAAAAAATGAGGCGAAGATAATAAAAATATGCTTTATGAAACTGCATTTATAGAGTACCTATTAAAAATTCAGGTGAAGAGTGTCACAGCTAATATAGGCATATAATGAAGGTTTTTATACTTTTTTTCTATAAAATTTTATATGATTTAATGCTTTATGCAACATCGTCTAAATCTAAATCATGAAACTCAAGCTGTAAGATAGTTTTTGCCAATAGTTCACTCATTTTAACAGTGTGGTCTTTGCAATGACATTTACTCTCACCCTGATCTTTCCAACGGACTAACAACTCCTTACAAGAGTCACTCCCAATTGCTTCCATGTAACGCTGATAATATATTTGAGTAAGAGTATATGCCTCCTCCTTTGCATTTTCATCTCCTGGTTCCCTGCGCCCAGATACCATGCCAATAGCCATCATACCAGCGGTTAATACGCCACAGGTTTGCTGCAACTCTGAAAAACCACCGTTAAATGGAGTTGCTAAACTAGCTATTAGTTTAGAGTCAAATTTGTCAGGTGCAAAAACCTCTGCAAAAGCTTTCATCATTGCTTCAGCACAGGAGTATTGATCGTCTTGATAATATTTACGTGCTAGTTCTCCAGTTTTATTTATAATTTCGGCTTCGGTCATAAGTAGGTTATCCAGGGTTTATTGGACGTTTAATAGTTAACTCAACCATGCCATCTTCTTTTTCAGAAGTTTCTACATTTAAGCCCCGTTCAGCTAATCGGGGATAGATTAAGGTGGGAACCCTATTATGGGTGACTATTAAAACACCGCCAGGTTGCAAAGTAGCTGTTGCTTCAAGTATGCGAACCATTGGTTGGGGTGCAGCCAAACCTCTAACATCTAGTTTAATATGTGGTATAGTATTATTCACGAGTAAATTATATATCAGAATATACTGATATTCTCAATTTTTAAGATATTTTAAGTGATTTATAGCCAATGAGCATCCCAGTTATACCACAATTTATAAACTTAACAAAACGGCATTGCCTGTTATTAGGTGAAAACCAAGAGGCCATTACAAAGGGTGAGATACTTATAAAAGCTGGGGCAAATTTATATGTTATAAGCAAACATAAACAGCTATGGCCTAAAGAGCTTGCAGAACAAGTTAACTGGCTGCCCTATCCCTTTAAGGCAGATTATTTAAAAAATATATGGTTGGTAATTAGCGCGTTAGAAGATAGAACCTTTAACGCAAAAATTTTTGCAGATTGTGAAAAACGACAAATTTTTTTAAATGTAGTGGACCAACCAGAATACTGCTCTTTTATCTGGCCTGCGGTAGTTAACAAACCTCCATTTATTATAGCTATATCTACAGGAGGCAAAGGACCAGCCCTTGCAGGGTGGCTACGAAGAAAATTAGAAAAAGAGCTACCAGATAACTTTTACGAATTGACAAACTGGTTTGCCAAATGGCGCAAGATTTCAACCAAACAAATACCTAAACTTCAGGAACGTGGTAAATTTTGGCGGAACTTATTAGATGGAGGTTTGTTAGAAATTTATCTGTCAGGTAACATAAAAAAAGCCGATGATATCATTAACTGTGCTTTGCATCCTGAGCAAAAACATAAAAAAAAGCCAGAAATTAACAAAAATGTTCATCTATAGGTTGCGATTTTCTCCTCATTAGGTCAAAGTATCAAGCATAAAATAGACTAATAACTTAAAACTGTTGGAGGGTAATGTATGACCAATCCTATACGAGTTGCCGTAAGTGGAGCTGCCGGACAAATTGCCTATAGTATGCTGTTTCGTATTGCATCTGGAGATGTATTTGGTAAAGATCGCCCTGTTCAATTACAACTTTTAGAGATTCCCCCTGCAATGGGAGCTTTAGAAGGTGTTGTAATGGAACTTGATGATTGTGCCTTTCCATTGTTAAGTGATGTAGTAATTTCTGATAACCCAGAAGTTGCATTTGACGGAATTAGCTGGGCATGGCTTGTTGGTTCTCGCCCCCGTGGTCCAGGTATGGAACGTTCAGATCTTATTCAAGCAAACGGCCCTATTTTTGTAGGCCAAGGTCAAGCTCTTAACAAAGCAGCTGACGATGTAAGAATAATGGTAGTTGGCAACCCTTGTAACACCAACTGTTTAATTGCCATGAGCAACAGCGATGTATCCAACGACCGTTTTTCTGCCATGATGCGCCTGGATCAAAACCGTTCTCAAAGTTTGTTGGCATCTAAAGCTGGTGTACCTGTTTCACAAGTTACCAATATGGCTGTTTGGGGCAACCACTCCAACAACCAATATCCTGACTTTGAAAATGCATTGATTGGTGGAAAACCAGCAACAGAGGTCATTACTGATAAATCTTGGTTGCAGGGTGAGTTTATTAATGATATTCAAAACCGTGGAGCCACAGTTATTAAAGCCCGTGGAGCTTCCAGTGCTGCATCTGCTGCGAACGCTGCATTGGAACATGTCGTATCAATGGAAAATGCAACTCCTGCTAACGACTGGTTCTCAGCTGCTATCTGTTCCGATGGTCAGTATGGGGTTGATAAAGGGCTGGTATTTGGTTATCCAATGCGCAATGACGGCAACGGTAATAATAGCATAGTCGAAGGCTTGCAAATGTCTGACTTTGCTAAAAAACAGTTTGATAATGTTCATGACGAGTTACGTCAAGAGAGAGACGTTGTTAAAGACCTTCTATAAACTATCACCAAATAGCGGAGCCGTGACATGAAGTTTGTCATTTTTCTTGGCGATGGTATGAGCGACAGCCCCATGCCAGAATTAAACGGGCAGACCCCGCTAATGGTCGCCAAAACACCTAACCTGGACCGCATGGTCCGGGAAGGTGTAGGTGGCTGGTCTTTAAACACCCCTGAAGGTTATTATCCTGGTAGTGATATAGCTAACCTTGGGGTACTTGGGTACGATGTAAAAACTGGCTATACAGGACGCAGCCCTCTAGAAGCAGGTGCTATGGGTGTTGACTTAGCTGACGATGACCTTGCTTTTCGCTGTAATTTAGTAAATTTAGCTGACGACTTTAAAATTATGGGTGACTTCTCAGCTGGTCACATAACAACCGAAGACGCAACTGAACTAATTAATTTTGTCAATCAAAAACTAGGCAACAAACAGTTTAGCTTTCATCCTGGTGTGAGCTATCGCCACCTACTAGTTTGGCATGGTGGACGTGAGCAACTAACTACAATTCCACCCCATGATATCTCCGATAAACCCATAGATGGACACCTACCAAGTGGTATAGATTCTTCACCCATTAGTGCTTTAATGCAAGAGTCTTGGAAGATATTAGCTGATCATCCCATTAACCAACGTAAGCAAAAAAATGGTGAGGTAACCGCAAACAGTATCTGGCTATGGGGTCAAGGTCGCAGACCTAAGCTAAACCTGTTTAAAGAGCTATACGGAAAATCTGGTGGTATGATATCTGCGGTTGATTTAATGCGTGGTATTGCTGCCAACATTGGCTTTGAGACCCTACACGTACCTGGTGCAACAGGGTGGATTGATACTGACTATGCAGGTAAGGCCCAAGCCTGTTTAGAAGGACTAGAACGCCACGATTTAATGTTTGTCCATGTGGAGTCACCAGACGAAGCTGGTCATGCAGGAAGGTTAGACTATAAAATTCAAGCCATTGAAGACTTCGACCGTATGATAGTTGGCCCAGTCATAGAGACTCTAGCCAAAAGAGGCCCCTTCCGCGCGGCTTCTCTACCAGACCACCCTACACCAATAGCAACAAAAACCCACAATTCAGACCCAGTACCCTTCGCCATGATGGGAGCAAACATAAAACCCGATAGCAACAATAAATACGATGAAAACCTATTAAAAACAGGTTCACTATCCTTTGACCCCGGCCATAAATTAATGGCTAAGTTTTTATCAGAAGATAGTATTTAGGAAACATACTGTTTGGTAAACATGTTATTTTTCACTATCAATTGGTATGGCGATACTAAGAAAATTCTGTATACTTCTAATATTAGGGTTACCAGATAAGTATGCAATTCCACGATGAAGATGAAGTCTAAATTGATGGGAAAGCGTTTCTTCATCTATTGAAAGGTGATCATTAAGACATCTCTCTTTTAATAATGCAGAATATAGTTCATGATACTTTCCTCCGAACACTTTCCAACTCATTTCAACATTACTATCAGCAGGAATTTTAATATCTGTAGGAATGGTTGGCTCTGCCAAAGACAGGCAGAACCCCCAACGACACAATACGTTCCAGTTCTCAATACCAGTATAACGTTTAAGCTTAACAAGCTGCTCTTTAGCTTGCTGAGAAAGTCTAATATATTCAGCTGGCATTAATAACATTCCTATCAGAAAAATAACCTTTTTGAACAGTTGTAGATCCAGAATCTTCATTATAATTTAATAAATAACTCCGACCAATCCGCGGTTTCAGAATATTTAAATAATCACCTACAATCTCTTCGTCAGTAGAAAACAATAAAACTTGGTGACTGGCATCGGGAAAATAGCGTTCTACCAAATGACTACGATGTATAGTATCAAGCCTACCCATAGGAGTATCAATTGCTGTTGGTAGTGGGCGTCCTGAAGCTTTAGCAAGACCCCATAACATTGAAACAGCAAGTAATTGTCGTTCTCCAGCTGATAGCCTGTTGGCAGGTATCTCTCTGTGATCAGTACCATAAAGCCTAAGTTCAAATGTATTTGGGTGAATTGTTATACCTGATAATAATGATTTTTTGCGGAGAAGGTGTTGAAAACTCTTTAAAACTAGATTTTCTATTTTATGGACATGTCTAGCAATAACTACTTGACGAAGTTTAACCAAAGTACCACGTACTTTTCTAGAATGCTTGATAGTACGTTCTATATCTTTGTATTCCCCTTGTTTATGTGCTTCAGATTCTAATATACGTAAAACTAAGGCTTCTTTTCTATCTATATCTCGCTTTAATCTTTCAAGGCCACTTTTACGAGAATCTATTTCTGACCCTAAACTTTTAATTTCATTATGTATTTTATCACGTTCTTCAATAAGTGATGTAATTGTATCTATTGAAGGAATGCTTGCTATTTCCAGCTTAAAGTGGGAAACCTGTTCTTCTATTCTTTTCATATCTTTTATTTCTTGTTCAGCTACTTCTCTTACTTTGTTTAGCTCCTCTCGCAATAAAGTATTGATATCAGTTTTACAATCATTATCAAGCTTCAGAAAGACATCTCTTTGTGAATTTTTATTTCTTAAACTCTGGTCAGTTTGCAAATAATTACGACATAAAGTTAATGTTTTTTTTTCAACTCCATTTTGCTTTAATAGTTTTAACAACTCTTCATCTCTATGAGTAACAACACTCAATACTGCTCTCGCCCTCAAGGTTTCCGACTCTTCATTATCTCTATCTTGTAGCGCAGAAAGGAGAGGTTTAATCATTAGAAGTGGTAATGAACCTGAAGCAGACTCTACGAGTTGATTTTTTATTGTATCTTTTTTCACCAACGCTTCGTTATGCTTGCTTTCCAACTCTATTCTACGCTCGTAGAGATCTCCCCCTGCTTTTCTGAAATCGTTAATAACTAATTTCAGATTAATTTTCTTACGATCATTCTGACCTCTAATTTGAGCAAGTTCTTGCTGTAATTGTTCATATCTTTTCCGTAAAGCTTTTAACTCTACCTCAGCATTTCTTATTTCTTCTCTAACCTTGGAGTTTTTTTCTTCTGCACGCTTTCGGCGTTCTAATGTCTGAAGGTCTTTTTCCAGTTGGTCAACTATATCTAGACCTAGAAGATTGTGTATTGCTGCTCCTATTAGAGTAGCTGAAGTTTTTTGGTCTGCAAAGGACTCGATCTTTTCTCCATCGAACAAGAACAAGTGAGCGATTTTCGATGGAATAAAGTCGTCTACCTGTTCAAACCAATTTTCAGTTAACCCTCTATCCAACTTATCATTACGTATTACAGTAAAAGTCTCAGAAATATTTTTTTCAGTCTTGCGCCAAGAGCGGTTCAAACATAAGGTGTCTTCCTTCCCATCCACATAATGACGAAAAGTTAACATCAGAGACGCTTCCTGAGGGTGAGCATTATGGTTGATACACTGCCTAAGATAATCAAGATATGCCATATTGCTACGGTTTGAACATTTTGCAATAGGACCAAACATACAGAGCTGCAATGCATCTAAAATCGTGGTTTTTCCACAACCATTAAAAGCCCCAAACAAAATTACGGGCTTTTTTTTTGATGGTGGCGTGAGTATAATGGTTTGACGTCCTGCATAAACTCCAAAATTATGTAGAGTTAGTTCATCAAGGATCACAGGTGTGGTTCCTCCTGATACGATTTGCCAACCTCTTTCATATAATTACTATCTCGCACTACATTAGCTTTATTGTTTGCCTCAACCACAGCATTATCTAATAGACTACTCTTCAGCCGTGCATGCTCTACAGCATCATTTTCATCATCGTAAGATCCTCGTTTTAAAGCATTTTCAATTGCCTTAAACATACCTGACCTCCTCAACATAGAACGATAACGTTTTTCAATAGAGAGTAGTTCACGTGTAAGTTGAAAATGAAGTTCATCACCTTCACATAATTCTTTTAGTATTCTTATTTCTTGCTCACCTATTACCGGATTGTCATCTAAGGAACAACCAGGATATTCTTTATTTGTGGCATCATAAAAAATCCGAGGTAAATTATCCTCAATTTCATGTTTCTCTATTACCCAAATACGGCGAATTTCTTCTAATTCTTCAGTAGTAATAAGCTGTATATCCCCAAGACTATCAGGAGCATCATTTTGAATTTGCGCTTGAATCTGTAGTATTGAGAACAGCCATTTTTCACGAATTTCTTGTTTATAAGGACCTGGAATTGGGGCATCATAAAAAAGCTGAACCCCACCATGCATACGCCGAAAGTCACGTCTTCCTCTATCAAAAGGTTTCGGAATATCTTTCCCTTGAGCTTTTAAATTATCTTTCTCCTCTGTAGTTAAAGATATCATTT
>JADGBW010000032.1 GCA_015231305.1 Magnetococcales bacterium
TGGCAACGCCCTGTTTGGCATCATGCAAGGCGGTATGTTTGAAGATCTACGTCGTATCTCGGCTGCCGGGTTAATTGATGAAGGCTACGACGGTTATGCCATGGGTGGGTTGTCTGTTGGCGAACCCAAAGAAAAAATGGTTGAAGTTCTATCTTATGCGCCCAACCTACTACCAAAAGATAAACCACGTTATTTAATGGGTGTGGGTAGGCCTGAAGATCTTGTCATGGCGGTAGAGTCTGGAGTGGATATGTTTGATTGTGTCATGCCGACTCGTAACGCAAGAAACGGTCAACTGTTTAACCGTAGAGGGGCCTTCAACATAAAAAGGCTAGAGAACAGGGATTCTGACCAACCTATAGACCCCTATTGTAGTTGTGACACCTGTAAAAATTACAGTCGGGCTTATCTACGTCATCTGTTTATTAGCAGAGAGATTCTAGGCCACAGATTAATGACCCAGCATAATCTATTTTTTTACCTAGATTTAATGAGCAACATAAGAACAGCCATAGAGAAAAACCAGTTTGCCAACTTTAAGAAAAGCTTTTATGAAGCCCTTGAAGGACAAGGCAATGGGGATTGGGGTGTGGCAACAATTTTAAATAAAAATAATAAATATTGATAAACTTTGTAGAAACCACACATTGTTACTTGCTAAGCGTGACAAAGATACATATCTATAGATTGTTATTCCTCTTAACTTGCTTCATGCCGGAAAATGGCTGATAATGGGGAGTTAATGCTTTTTATTTTTTAATATAGGGTTCTTTACCCGTTATATTTGGAGTTTATAAAAATGTTCGATATCATTAGTGTCGCTCACGCCGAAGCACCTGCTGGTGGTGCAGCCATGGGCAATATCATTTTCATGATTTTGTTGTTTGCAATCTTTTATTTTTTACTAATTCGCCCTCAACAAAAACAGCAAAAAGCCCACAAAGAGATGGTAAACAACCTCAAACGTGGTGATTCTGTAATAACTAGCGGTGGTATGTTGGGTAAAATCCATAAAGTAGATGAAGACACCGTGACACTTGAGGTTGGTGAAGTTGAAGTTAGCAACAAAACTTACCGCCCTATGCGTGTAAAGTATAAGCGTAACAGCATTGGTTCTGTTACTGTAAAATCAGACATTGCAGACACAGAAGAAAACAAAGAGAAAAAAGATTAAAAACAGCTTTTTTTTTATTTTCTAAACTCTGATATTTATCGAACTATCGTTAGGTTAACTCAAATTTGGCTTTACTGTTGAGTGACATTTTTAACGATTATTTCTAATAAAAATATCTGGTTTAATAGTTCTCCCTATTTGAATTTAAGTTAGGTACGCTATGCAGCAACAGCCCAAATGGAAACCGATTCTCGTCGTGCTGGTTACGTTGATTACCCTAGTATACTCTATGCCTAGTATTCTGGGTGGTGCTCCTGCTTGGTATCCAAGTTGGCTTCCCCAGCAGATAATTTCACGAGGCTTGGATCTACAAGGTGGCCTCTACCTTCTTATGGCAGTTGAAACAGATAAAGCTGTTGAACAATCAGCAGAAAACCTTGTTGACGATGTACGGGGTATGATGCGAAGCGAGCGACTCCGTTATCGCGGTGTTGAACGTAAAGGTATAGACGCAGTTACCCTGAGACTATCTGACCGTTCTGATCCGGAAAAAATACGTGCTCTTATTAAAAGCGAACTTCCACGTATATCTCTTAGTGAAGATGCAACAGGTCAATTGTGGACACTTAGCTTTTTACCAGAAGAAGTAGCAGAGGTTCGCAAATTTGCAGTTGAGCAATCCATTGAGACCATTCGCTCTAGGATTGATCAATTTGGCGTATCAGAACCTACCATTCAACGCCAGGGCAAAGAACGTATTCTTATACAGCTTCCTGGCCTTGAAGATCCGGTTCGAGCAAAAAACATCATCGGCAAAACTGCTCGTTTAGAGTTTAAAATGGTTGATGAAAAAGGCAACCTATCAGCAGCGTTAGCAGGCCGGGTTCCTCCTGGGAATATCCTTCTTTATGGCCAAGAACGCGACCGTAGAACAGGAAAAGTCACCCGGCAGCCATACTTATTGAAAAAAAGAACAGTATTAGCTGGAGACCTCCTTACGGATGCTCGTGTTAACTTTGACCAACAACTAAACGAACCCTATGTTTTAGTTACTTTCAACCGACAGGGAGGCAGAAAATTTGCTCAACTAACGGGAGAGACAGTTGGCAAACGCATGGCGATTGTTCTTGACGACATGGTTTACTCTGCTCCGGTTATCAGAGAAAAAATTGAGGGAGGTCGGGCACAAATTACCGGAAACTTTACCCCTGCTGATGCCCACGATCTTGCCATTATTTTACGGGCTGGCGCACTTCCGGCTCCAGTTTCATTTTTAGAAGAACGTACTGTTGGCCCCACATTAGGTCGAGACTCTGTGGAACAAGGACTATCTTCCATTCTTATAGGTGCTGCTTTAGTTCTGGTCTTTATGCTTATATACTATAAGGGTTTTGGTCTTTTAGCTAACCTTGCGGTGATAATCAACGTGCTAATCCTTATGGCTGTTTTAACTGGCTTGCAGGCAACCCTCACTCTACCTGGTATTGCAGGAGCAGTACTTCTGCTAGGTATGGCAGTAGATGCCAATGTGCTTATTTTTGAGCGAATACGTGAAGAGCTACGGCTAGGCAAAACCCCTATGGCTGCTATAGATCACGGCTATGCAAAAGCCTTTTCAACTATTGTAGATGCCAACATCACAACCCTTATTACCGCTATTGTTCTCTATCAATTTGGAACAGGCCCAGTAAAAGGCTTTGCTGTTACTCTCTCCATTGGTCTTATTGCATCCATGTTTACAGCCATATTTTTAACACGGGTTGTGCTCTCCATGTATGTCAGTGGTCGTCGATTGAAAAGTCTGAGTATTTAGGATCAAGTTAAGAAGGAAGAATAGCTCCATGGAAATGCTAAACAGCAAAAGCAATATCAACTTTATTGGTCAACGTAAAATAGCCTATGTGCTATCTATAATAATGATTGTTGGCAGCATAGGGACCCTTCTATTTCAGGGATTGAACTTTGGTATCGACTTTTCTGGTGGTACTCTAGTACAAGTTAAATTTCAAACTCCACCTGACATTAAAGAGATTCGCAACTCTCTATCCTCATTAGATTTAGGTGATATTGTTATTCAAGAGTTCGGCTCACCGGAAGAGATACTTATACGTGTTGAAAAACAGGTGACAGATGCAAAAGCCCAAAATGAACTTTCTCAAAAAATTGTTGAAGCACTTAAACCAGTAGCTGGTAAAAATAAAATAGACCTACGGCGAGTTGAATTTGTAGGACCACAAGTAGGTGCAGAGCTTACCGAAAAAGGAATTATGGCAGTTATATACTCCATGATTGCAATTCTTGTTTACGTTGCCTGGCGATTTGAGATGCGCTTTGCCTATGGAGCAGTTTTAGCACTAGTACACGATTTAGGTATTACAATCGGCTTTTTCTCTCTTATGCAAAAAGAGTTTACACTGGTTGTTGTGGCAGCTCTACTTACTGTTATTGGTTATTCTCTCAACGATACAATCGTGGTTTACGACCGTATTAGAGAAGAGATGAAACGCTATAAAAATAAAGAGCTAACATATGTAATCAATGAAGCAGTTAACCGTACCCTCTCTCGTACCATGATAACCTCATTAACTACATTGCTGGTTTTAGTTGCCCTTTTGGTGCTGGGTGGCGAGGTTATTCACGATTTTGCTCTAACCCTATTTCTTGGTGTTTTAATAGGAACTTACTCTTCTATCTTTGTTGCTAGCCCCATTGTACTGTTATTAAACAAAGGCAAAGCAAAAAAAGCATGAACTAAAATATCTGAGATAATGAGTTGGAATATTATCTTGGAAATGGTGAATATGTTTAAAAAATGAATTAAGAAGAGAAAAAAACAAAGACAATTTGAATTTTGAGCAGTACTGTGAAAGAGAGAAGTTTGGACAATCTTATTAAGTGTATTAAGATAAACTAAAAAGCAATAGTCCTATCTATTGTGTAAGTAATAAGGAATTTATATAACCATGGCAAAGATCCTGATAATTGACGACGATGCATCTATACGTGCTTTATTATATGCAATGTTAGAAGAGCATAACCATGAACTACGTGAGGCTGAAGATGGACGTAAGGGTCTTGCAATGTTTAAAGAGGATCCTGCCGATTTAGTTATTACCGATGTCCTTATGCCTGAGAAGGACGGTGTAGAACTAATTATGGAGTTAAAAGAGATTGACCCTGACACTAAAATAATTGCTATGTCTGGTGGTGGTCGTGGTCTTGACGCTACTTTCAACCTACGAATGGCGCAAGATTTTGGCGCACAACGCTTAATGGTTAAACCTTTCTCATCTTCTGAAGCCCTAGAAGCTATACAATCAGTATTGAATGGATAGCCCTCTCAAATAAAATCTGCTATACTTACTTTCTTTAATATTAAGAAACGGCAGTTGGAAGTGCTTGCATAGTGTAATATATTGATTTATCTGGTGTATTAATAGCAGTCGATATCACCTTAATGGTGATTAGACTTTCTTATGATATGCTAGTTTATTCAAATTAGTTGCGCTAAGTACGTACACACAACTGCTTTTTCTAAGAAAATATATTGAGTGTGTCAAAAATTATAGATGATATCTGTGATAAGTAAGACATATTCTTAGTCGGCAACCCTAGATTTGGGTAAATTGTTGTGGAAACCGGGCATATAAGTGTCCTGGCTAAAGAGGTGCTTACGTTTCTTGCTCCCAAGCCAGGAGGAATATACGTTGATGCCACTTTTGGAGCTGGGGGCCATAGCCGGGCTATACTTAATGCTTTAGGTGAAAATGGCAAACTTTTAGCACTAGATAGAGACCCTGACGCTATTATTAGAGGTGAAAAGTTAGTTAAACTCTACCCTGAACATATGACAATTAAACACACTTCTTTTCAAACATTGGGAGATACTTTAATTGAATGGGGAGAGGAGCAGATAGACGGTATTCTATTTGACCTTGGTATATCATCATTTCAAATAGATCAACCAGAGCGTGGCTTTTCATTTCGTTTTGACGGCCCACTTGATATGCGTATGGACCATAGTTTAAGCTCAAACTCTAAAACCGCTGCCGATCTGGTAAATACCATGAGTGAACGCGAGTTGATTGATATATTTTTTAAATATGGTGAAGAGTCGCGAGCAAGAAAAATTGCTCGTGCCATAGTCTGTGACCGTGAAGAAAAACCATTTACTACCACAGCACAGCTTGCCCAGTTGGCCCAGAGAGTAATCCCCAACCATAAACGGGCGATACACCCTGCAACAAAAATTTTCCAGGCCTTACGAATAGCAGTTAATGGTGAGCTTGATCAGCTGCAAAAGGGAATTGATGCTGCCATAAACGCTTTGGGCAATAAAGGAAGACTTGGGGTAATAAGTTTTCACTCTTTAGAAGACCGTATTGTTAAGCAGACCTTTAAAAAAGTCACGTCTCACCCCCAAGTTACAGGCCCAGCAGCACTACTACCTCAAGCCAAGCTACCCTCACTACCATTTAGATTGCTTACAAAAAAGCCTGTTATACCTTGTGTTGAAGAGATGCAACATAACCCTAGATCGCGCAGCGCAAAACTGCGCGTTTTGGCAAGGGCTTAGACATAATGAAAGCTGACTGGTTGATACCTACATTTCTGGTTATTGTTTTGGTTGTTACTGCTGCTATAACCATTACCTCAAGAATGTGGATGCTTGATGTCCACCGGGAGTTACAAACAGCCGAAAAAAAACATGCCCAACTTTTAGATAAAAAACAGGCTCTAGAGATAGAGCTAGTATCACGTACAAACCTTAACTATACAGAAAGATTAGTTAGAGAAAAACTTGGTATGCGTGCCATGCGTCATGATCAATGGCAGGTGTTGCCAAAATGAGTATTTTTAATTCAAATAAAAGCAAAAAAAGTGGTGCTACTAGAAGCAAGCCAAAAAAAATAGTTAACAAAAAAAAACCAGCTCAAAATAGAGCAATAAAAAAGCGTTCTAACCCAATAAAACTAAACCCGGCAAAACTACTTGCCCCACTGTTGGCTATTGGTTCTGGTTTAAAAAATATATTTTCTAAGTCTGAAAAAAAACCTATAAGCAAACGAGTTACTATTCAACCCCAAGGAAAAAAACCAGAGGTTCTTGGCAACCCTGCCCTCCGTCTAGAAATTTTGCTTGGGTTATTTATGCTGGCATTTGTAATTTTGGCTTTTCGTGCTTTCGATCTAACAATATTACAAGGGGATGCACTGCAACGTCGTGCCCAAAACCAACATAAGAAAAAAATTACTATACCTGCTAATAGGGGTCGCCTCATAGATCGCAACGGCAAAACTATTGCCATAAGCATGCCTATGAAATCTCTATCAGTAGATATGGATTTAGTAGAAAATCCAACTAGCCTGGCGCGTAAATTAGCTCCACTTATTGGCAAAGATAGAAAACAACTAATAAGAAAATTAAAACAGGCCCGTAAAGGTAGTTATCCTGTTTTAAAAAGACAGCTACCCCCAGACGCAATTCGCAAAATTAGGATGTTAAATCATCCTGCGCTATTTTTTAAACCTCAAAGTAAACGTTTTTACACAATGGGTGAGGTAACCTCACATGTATTGGGCTTTACCAATTATCAAGGTATTGGCGTAGAGGGGATGGAAAGAGCAAAAGAAGAGGATTTACAAGGACAACCCGGCGCACATATCATCACCCGTGACAGACTTGGCAGACTAATGCCAAAAGTTCAGCTAATGACACCAGCAAAACCGGGAACAGATATAGTTTTAAGTATTGATACCACAATCCAATATATTGCCTATCGCGCTTTGTTAAAGGGCGTGACAAAAAGTAAAGCAAAGTCTGGTTTTGCCATTGTGATGGACCCAAATAATGGGGAGGTTCTTGCAATGGTAAACCAACCTAGTTTTAACCCTAACGACCTGGCAAACAGTAGTGACCAAGGCAGACGCAACAGAGCTGTAGCTGACCTTTTTGAACCAGGTTCTACTTTTAAAATATTTACTGTAGCAGCAGGGTTGGATACCGACACAGTTTCACCTGAAACTGTAATTGACATTGAAGGGGGAAAGTTCCGGGTTGGTGATAGAACTATCCAAGATTTTCATAAGGGTGCACAAAGATTAACAGTTGAGCAAATTTTGCAAAAAAGCTCTAACGTTGGTGCAGCAAAAATTGGCTTAAAAGTTGGTAACGAAGCAATGGAGGGTTACCTCTATCAATTTGGCTTTGGTGAACCAAGCGGTATTGAGCTTGGTCACGAACCAACAGGCAGCATACCCGACATTACCTTTTATAAGCAGGTTGGTTTAGCTAACCGATCATACGGTTACGGTGTTACGGCTACACCATTACAGTTAGCTTCTGCAACCTCTGCTGCTATAAATGGTGGTTTGTTATTTACACCAAAACTTGTGCTAGGCAGATATGAAAACGGTAAATTTGTACCAAGCACTCAAAAAGACCCAAAAAGGGTTATATCTAATGACACATCTGCCAAGTTAAGAAAAATATTAGAAACTGTAGTGGGGCCAGAAGGTACTGCTCCTAAAGCTGCTGTAGACGGCTATAGGGTTGCAGGTAAAACCGGAACAGCAAGAAAAGCTATACCCGGCAAAGGTTATGTAAAAGGCTATTATTATGCATCTTTTGTAGGCTTTATTCCGTCTGACAAACCAGACTTAGTAATTTTTGTTGGTATAGATGAACCCCAAGGGCTTTATTACGGTGGCTTAGTTGCTGCCCCTATTTTTAAAGAAATTGCGCAAGGCATACTACCACTACTCTCAATTTTTCCAACAAAACGGTCTGAACTTCAACTACCAGAGATGATTATCGAACCGTTAGCAGCAAAAGATACACCTCTTGAGGTTAGCCTTATGGGAGTAAGCTTAGACAACGCCATGAGTCAACTTGCCAAACATAAAATAGTCCCTGAGGTACACGGTTCTGGCTTGGTTACTAAATTTGAAAATAGTGGCAGAGGTCCAGCTAAACTATTTTTAAAATGAGATAATATGAGCTGATATTTACCTAACAAATCATGTTAACGCTTAGGAACTTCAGAGCTAAATATGAGCTATACCGCAAGCCAACTCCATAAAGAAGCAAACCTTAAGGAACTACTTTTATCTGGAGCCAATGTAAAAATAACTGCTTTAACCGCAGATTCTCGCAAGGTTAAGCCTGGAACCCTATTTGCGGCTCTTCCTGGCAGCGAAATAAATGGGGTAGAGTTTATACCACAAGCTCTTAAAAACGGAGCAAGTGCTATACTTTTTGGTGATTCTAACTATAAAGACTTACCCACAAATTTTGCTAAATTTTACCATCCAGAACCCAGATTAGCCCTAGCCTATTTAGCAAAAGCTTTTTATAACCACCCAGGAGATAAACTTGATGTTATAGCTATCACTGGAACCAACGGTAAAACCACCGTTGCTGCCATGTTAGAGAGCATATTTGCTGCTGCTGATAAAAAGATCGGCGTTATTGGTACGACAGGTATACGCTGGCCTAACCATAACCAAGAAAATCCACTTACCACACCAGACCCAGTTATGCTGCAAGCTACATTGGCACAGATGTTAGAAGCTGGCTGTAGCGTTGTTGCTCTTGAGGCATCATCACACGCTTTGGTGCAACACAGGGTTGCAGGAGTTAACGTTAAAGTTGCAATTTTTACCAATTTATCCCGCGATCATCTTGATTATCACGGTTCAACAGATAATTATTTTAACGCGAAAGCTACTCTATTTCTAAAAAACCAACCCACATTTGCAGTTATTAATTTAGACGACACCTATGGTTTAAAGCTATATAAACTTATCAACCAAACCAGACAAAAACTTGGGTTTAGTTTAGACAATAAACAAAATAATGATACACCCCATATAAAAGCTCATGATATTAAACTAACCCCACAGCAAAGTAGGTTTAACCTGCTTACTGCAAAAGGTAGCCAACCAATTACTCTACCCACAATTGGCCGTTTTAATGTTGCCAACGCTATGGCTGCTGCTGGTGGAGGCTTAATGCTTGGGGTAGATAAAAAAACTATTGCTAAGGGTCTTGCAAATTTTAATACCCAGCCCGGACGCATGAAGAGTATTAATTGCAAGCAACCTTTCGGAGTTATAATAGACTTTGCCCACACACCAGATGCCCTACAAAACCTTTTACAAACTGCAAGAGAGTTTACCAATAAAGGTAAAATAATAACTGTGTTTGGATGCGGTGGAGATAGAGATAAAGGTAAACGGCCTTTGATGGGAAAAATTGCTGGCAAGCTGAGTGATGAAACAATTTTAACTGATGACAACCCTAGAAGTGAAGATCCTAAAACTATATTGAATGAAATTTACCAAGGATATAAAGAAGTTTGCAGTAACAAAAATGTTTCAATAATAAACTACCGCACAAAAGCCATAAATCACGCTTTAAAAATAGCGAAACCAGGAGATACAGTGTTAATAGCTGGAAAAGGTCATGAGAACTACCAAATTACCGCCTCTGGTAAACAACCGTTTGATGACCATAAAACTGCTATAGAAGGTTTGGTAAAACTTGGTTATAGCGGATAACTAAAATAGGATAAAAATGATATTTGATATAGACTTTGCCACCACCACACTAAACCTGCCCAAAACCAATAACCAAAACCTTAGTGGAGTATCCATAGATACCCGTACCATAAATAAAGGTGCTATGTTTGCTGCAATACGTGGCCCCCGTTTTGATGGTCATGATTATATTAAAAATGCAGTTGAAGCAGGCTGTGGAGCTTTATTGCTAGAGGTAACCCCAGACCCTCTGCCTGACTGCCCAGTTTTGTTAGTGCCAAATGTATTAAATGCTATGGAGCAACTAGCAACAGCTTGGCGTTATAAGGTAAACCCTGTTGTTATAGCTGTTACAGGATCATCTGGTAAAACAACTGTTAAAGAGCTTTTAAGCCTCTGTTTACAGCAACATTTCAGTGTTGTACACGCAACCCATGGTAATTTAAACAACCACTTTGGCGTACCATTAACATTGTTGAACATGCCGTACAACAGCAAAGCCCTGGTGGTGGAAATGGGTATGAGTGCTCTAGGTGAAATTGCCCATTTAGCCAATATTGCCAAACCTGACTTAGGTATTGTCACCAATGTTTTAGCAGCGCACTTAGCAGCATTTAACAACATAGAAGAGATAGCCCAAGCCAAAGGAGAACTATTTGCAGAGCTACCCCCAGGAGCTGTAGCAGTTTTAAATAACAGGGGCTGGGCAAAGGAGCACCTGTTAAACGCAGCTAAACACTGCAACACAAAAACCTTTAGCCAACTAGATGATGAACCAAAAAAAGCAGATTTAATAGCGACAAACATAAAATTGGAAGACGGCATTTTAGAGGCAACACTTAGTTGGAGCGACAGACAATTTGTAGATATTAAGCTGGCAGGACAAGGCCGATATATGATTGACAATGCCATGGCAGCAGCGACAGCTTTACGTCAGGTTGGTGTCACTCCACAACATATTGTGCAAGGTTTAAAAAATTTTTCTCCCCCCCAAGGTAGAGGAAATAGAAAAACTGCAAAAGGTGGGTGGCAGGTCATAGATGATAGCTATAACGCCAATCCTGGCTCTGTAAAAGCTGCAATTGCTGCTCTTAGTACAACTCCAAAAGAGGCCCGGCGCATAGTTATTTTAGGAGATATGCTAGAATTAGGCAAACAGGCAGCTAGCTTGCATAAAGAGTTATTTAACGAAATAATAAAAGCCGGGGTGAGTGAAGTTTATACAGCTGGCCCTCTTATGAAACATCTTCATGAAAGATGTAACAACGAACCCACGTTAAGTGCGCAGCACCGAGATGATCCAGCAGATTGGTTGGGGGTTATCCCTCTACAATTACAAGCTGGAGACCGTGTGCTTGTTAAAGGATCTCGTGGGATGAAAATGGAAAGGATCGTCAAAGATTTGATATCTTATGCTCTATAATTTTTTAGTTCCTCTCAGTGACCATTTATCTTTTCTCAACCTGTTTAAGTATATTACCGTTCGCTCTATCGGTGCTACACTTACAGCTCTGATTCTATCATTTATTATTGGCCCTATAATTATCAAAGCGTTGCAAAGGCTACAGACATCCGGGCAGCCAATTCGCAACGACGGACCAAAAAGACACATTATTGAAAAAGCAGGAACCCCCACCATGGGTGGCACAATGATATTGTTAGCCATCACCCTGCCTACCCTGCTTTGGGCAGATATAACCAACCCTTTTATACAATTAGTAGTTGCTACTACCTTAGCTTTTGGGGCAATTGGATTTTGGGACGACTATTTAAAAATAGTTAAAAACAATACCAAGGGGGTTCCTGGGCGAGTACGTTTTTTACTGCAAACAATAGTTGCATTGGTTTTGGCCTATACATTAAGAGAGATAAATGGAGATGTTTTTGGCCAACTATCCCTTCCTTTTCTTAAAGATTTTTCATGGGATATGGGGATGTTATATTTCCCATTTGCCATAATAGTTATAGTTGGTAGTGGTAATGCTGTAAACTTAACCGATGGACTAGACGGGCTTGCTATTGCTCCGGCAATGTTGGCTGGAGCTAGTTTTTTAATTATCTCTTATGTTACTGGGCACATAAATTTTGCTGGATATCTTGGCATACCATACATAGCTGGTGCTGGTGAATTAGCAGTTTTTTGCGGAGCTATGGTAGGTGCTGCATTGGGCTTTTTATGGTTTAACACCTACCCGGCCCAAGTTTTTATGGGTGATGTGGGTTCTCTTGCATTAGGGGCTGCATTAGGCTCTATAGCCATGGTTACACGCCATGAAATGGTTTTGGCAATTATTGGTGGTGTTTTTGTTCTAGAAACCGCATCAGTTATTATTCAGGTAGCATCCTTTAAACTAATTGGCAAACGGGTTTTCCGCATGGCCCCACTGCACCATCATTTTGAGCTTAAAGGGTGGGCAGAACCAAAAATTATCGTTCGGTTTTGGATCATTTCTATTATTTTGGCCTTGGTTGGCCTAGCCACATTAAAAATACGCTAAAATGAGTTTATCTTTACAACAATTACAATCCGGTACTATCGGCATTGTCGGCTTGGGTCGCTCTGGTGTCGCAGCAGTACAATTTTTAGCACAACGTGGTTACAAGGTTTTGGCTTGGGACCAAAACCCTGAAAAAGGTATAGAATTAACACACTTGGCAAAAGTTGTTGTTGATCACAGCCCAAACCCAGCTTTAGCCCTTAAAAAGTGTGATGTAATTTTGCTTTCTCCCGGTATACCCCGTTCTCATAATTGTTTGCAACAAGCAATTATGTCAGGGGTTGCTGTTATAAACGATGTTGAATGGCTTTATAAACATAGCCAGCAAGAAAAAAATCCAGCAAGCTTTATTGGTATTACTGGTACAAATGGTAAATCAACCGTTACTACACTTGTTGGGTTAATGCTGCAAAATGCTAAATTTAACACCCAAACTGGAGGCAACTTGGGTCAAGCTGCTCTCTCTTTATGGAGTGATAAAGTAGAAAAATTTGTTTTAGAACTATCTTCATTTCAACTAGAAAGCCTTAACGATTTTCATCCACAAACTGCTGCATTGTTAAATATATCACCTGATCATCTCGACCGTTATAACGGTTTAGAAGACTATTTATCCACTAAATTACAAATTTTTAATAATCAAACTAACACAGACCATGCCGTACTCAACGGTGATGACCCAGTAGTGCTGGCAGCTTACGAAAAAATTGCAAAAAATAGTGATGCTTTAGTGACAATTTTTTCAACCAAAAAGCAAATTAAAGGTGGCCTATATATTAAAGATGGGCAGCTTATAGACCACACTAGCAAAGAAGCACAACCACTAATAAGCTGCGATGAACTTAAAATCACCGGCGTTCACAACCATGCCAATGCTCTGGCAGCAGCAGCCATTGCTTTAGCAGCAGGAGCAAGTCGAAAAGCTGTAATTGAAACCCTGAAAACTTTTCCCGGCCTTCCCCACCGTATGGAGTGGATTAAAACTGTTGATGGTGTTGAATATTACAATGACTCCAAAGGAACCAATGTAGGAGCGGTTTTGCAATCTTTGGCATCTTTTCCTAAAAAAGAACTGGTTTTAATAGCTGGAGGTAGGGATAAAAACAGTAATTTCACCCCTTTAATTGCTCCACTAAAAAAACATGTACCAAATTTAATCTTAATTGGTGAGGCAGCTGATAACATGGCCCAATTATTGAAGGGTTACTCAAATATAGAACATGCCTCAAGCATGGAGCTTGCAGTATTAAAAGCTCATCAACTAGCAAAACCAGGACAGATAGTTTTACTTTCGCCAGCTTGTACATCTTTTGATATGTTTAAAAATTTTGAAGATCGTGGTGATATTTTTCGGAAGGTAGTCAATGAGCTCTAGCACATACCAACAAACAATAGCCAGACCCCAAACGGTTAGTATAAAAAAACCAACGGGTCAAACTCTTGGCAATATCGATATATGGCTAGCTAGTATCGCCTTTTTACTTTTGGTATTTGGGCTGGTGATGGTTTTTTCAGCCTCTTCACCAATTGCGTTAAGAAAGTTTAATGACCCCACACACTATGCTCTGCGAAATGGACTTTTTGCTCTAATCGGCATCATAGTTATGGCTGTGCTCTCACGTACCCCTGTTCCGGTTATAAGGCAGTTGGGCAGGGTTGGTTTTTGGATCACCATTGTAATGTTGGCTGTGGCCTTAATTCCTGGAGTTGGTCTAGAGGGTGGTGGTGCAAGACGTTGGCTTAATTTACAATTTTTCACCCTACAACCTTCAGAGCCATTCAAGGTTATGCTGGTTCTTTATATTGCTCATCTACTTGCAGAAAACCCAGATAGAGTGAGAAATTTAAAAGAGGGCATAATACCAATTTTAGCTATATTTGCCTTAGCAGCAGTGCTACTGCTTATGGAGCCTGACTTTGGTACAACAGTTATAAGTGGCGCCATTGTTATAGGCATGATTTTTATTGCAGGCGTACCTGCAGCCTGGGTTGTATCACTAATTGCTGGGGCAATACCTTTAGCAATTGCAGGCATTGTCATGGCCCCTTACAGGTTTCGTCGTGTAACATCATTTCTTGATCCATGGGACGATCCTCTAGATAGTGACTTTCAACTTGTGCAATCTCTTCTCTCCTTTGGCAATGGTGGCCTAAACGGTACAGGGCTAGGCGAAGGCCAGCAAAAGCAGTTTTATCTACCAGAAGCCCATACTGATTTTATATTTGCCATTATCGGTGAAGAGTTGGGCCTAATATGGATTTTCTTAGTTATTTTTCTCTTTGCACTTTTAGTCTGGAGAGCTTTTTCTATTGCTCAGTTAAGTAAAGACCTTTTTGTTAGGCTTTCTGCAACTGGTCTCTCTATTTTATTAGGCGCACAAGCCATTGCCAACATGGGTGTGGTTATGGGGCTATTGCCACCAAAAGGTTTAACACTGCCATTGGTTAGTTACGGTGGCACATCGTTAATTATAACCCTTGCTGCTATTGGTCTGTTACTGGCCTTCTCTCGCACAGTCAACCAAGAACAACGAGATAAAAAAATACCGGTACGAAAGTTAGCAAAATGAGTTGCCAAGGTAAAAAACTACTTATTGCTGGCGGAGGAACAGGTGGTCATCTTTTCCCTGCACTAGCCATTTGCGAAGAGTGGGAAACCCAAGGCGGTGAGGTGCTTTTTGTCGGTACACCAAGGGGTTTGGAAAACCGTATTTTGCCACAAAAAGGCAAAAATTTAGCTTTAATAAAAGTTGGAAAAATTAAAGGTGGTGGCATAACTGGCAAAATAAAAACATTGTTAGGCCTGCCCATGGCACTACTAAGTGCCATAAAAATTGTAAGAAATTTTAAACCAGATGTAGTATTAGGTGTGGGTGGTTACGCATCAGCCCCGGCAGTTGCTGCTGCAAAGCTGCTATTTATACCAACTGCACTACACGAACAAAATGCCATGCCCGGCCTAAGCAACCGTATGTTAAGTCGCATTGCTACTAAAATATTTATTAGCTTTGGCGCAGCAAAAGAGCATTTCACACATAAAAATATACAGCTAACAGGCAACCCGGTAAATCAAGAGTTTCACAAACAAGCCATAAAACCACCCCCAACAAAGGGCGAGCCGTGGCAAATTTTAATTTTTGGTGGCAGCTTAGGTGCAAAAGTTTTTGGTGAAATAGTCCCCCCTGCCCTAGCAAAGCTAAAAGAAGAGAATATTAATTTTCAAGTCCAGCACCAAGTACAAGCAGATAATATAGAGCAAGTACAAGAATTTTATAACAATAACAATATAAACGCTAAAACAACTTCATTTTTTCAAGACATGTCAAATGTCTACGCAAAAGCAGATATTGTTATATGCAGAGCCGGAGCAACAACAGTAACCGAGCTATCAGCCCTAGGCAAACCTGCTCTATTAATCCCCTACCCCTACGCTGCCGACGACCACCAAGCAGCCAACGCCCAAGCCTACGCCGACAAAGGCGCTGGGTGGATGCAACGCCAAGAAGATACATCCCCACAGTGGCTAACAGAGTTCCTAAAACAGCGCACAAATAACCCATCAGAACTAAAAACAACAGCCCAAAACGCAAAAAAACTAGCAACACCAAACGCAGCCCAAGATATAGTTAAGGGACTGCTTGGTCTTATACAATAGAACAAGATTGACAACACTTGGTAAATTCCTTACCATTAGTAAGGACGGAGCTAACAATTGAGCCTATAAACGGCAGTTGGAAGTGCGTGCATAGTGTAATCTATTGATTTATATTGTGTATCAGTAGAAATCATGGTCACTTTGTTTGTGATAAGACTTTCTGGGGATATGCTAGGTGAATCAATAAGTTGCGCTAGCCAGGATATTTCATGAAAGTAGCCGAAAGGTTGTTCCAGGGATTGTCAGAACAAGGCGCAGGTTGAATTTGTCAGGTGAGCACACTGTCTGTATGTGATCCTTAAATATTTATCCTGCAACAAAGTTCTGGCAATCCCTGGGGCAGCATAGTGGTTATTCTTCATGAAATATCCGGGCTAGGTGCGTGCTTACAACTGCAGTTTCTAGGATTAGGGAGATGACTAATGCCAATGGCAACATTAACCAGCAAAGGCCAAGTCACAATACCAAAAAGTATTAGGGAACAGTTTAACTTTCAACCCGGTGACAGGTTGGAGTTTTTCGTAGAAGATGGTGTGCGCATGGTGGTACAACCAGTTACCAAGGATATTTCGGAATTAAAGGGTATTCTTTCTCATCTTAATAAACCAATGGCAACTGATGCTCAAATTGATACCGCAATTGGCAAACAGATTAGTGAAGATAACTTGTGATTGGGCTAGATACTAACGTCATTATCCGCTATTTGCTACAAGATGATACCAAGCAAACAAAAAAAGCCACAAAGCTTATTGAATCATTTTGCAGTAGTGAATCCCCTTGCTGGCTTTCAATAATAGTAATGTGTGAGCTAACCTGGGTTTTACGCTCTACCTATAACTTAGACAAACAAACCATTAACAAAATAGTTGAAAATATTCTATTAACCAGTCAATTCCAAGTAGCACAGAGTGATTTAGTTAGAGAGGCATTAATAAAATGCCAGCATTCAAACCTGGATTTTCCAGATGCTCTAATAGGTAGACTAAACCACAGTGATGGTTGCAAAACTACTGTTACATTTGATAAAAAAGCTTGTCACTCAAGGGATTTTTCAATGGTCTAAAACCTACCTTCTCCACGCCCTTCCATCTTCTACATCCAGCAGATATTTTGCCACTTGGTTATCTCGCCATTTTTCATCTTTGCCTAAAATATTGCGGATAAATTCTGCAACTTTTGGGGCTGATTTAATGCCTTGGTCGGGGCTTTTTAAGTATATTGTGGTGCGACGACGCATTACATCGGCTAGGGTTATAGCTTGTTCATGCTCTACTGCGTATCGTATCTCAGCCCACACGTGGGGTAAGCCTTCTTCTACTCGTTCTTTTAGCTTTTTATCTTGCTCCATCCAGGCTGTCATTATGGCGAACTCTTCACCGTAAAAATTTAGGCCGTGGTTTAAAATATCTACAGGCAGCCCCGGCAGACATACTGATGGTGAATCTTTTTTAAGGGGAATTCTCTCTGTGGCTGAGTTTGGTATCTCCATGCCAAACTCTGCTTTTAAATCTTCTACAACTGTGTCAATCAAGTTTGCAGCCATAGAACGATAAGTGGTAAATTTACCTCCTGCTATGGAAACCAGGCCATCTTCAGCTTTAAATATGTTGTATTCACGAGAGACAGAACTAGCAGCTTTAGCATCAATTTTAGGTGCTAACATGGGCCGTAAACCAACAGTGGTGCTTATAATATCTGCAGTTGTTAACTTGACATCAGGAAAATAGCCATTTACACCTTCTAGTAGATAGTCCACATCTGCTTTTTCAACTGCAACATCTGAAGGGTCTCCCTGATAGTCATCATCAGTTGTGCCTACTAATACGTGTTTATCCCAAGGTATAGCCCAACCAACACGGCCATCTCTTGCCTCTATAAGTACGGCACTGTTAATTGGTAGACGACTTCTTAGAAAGACTAAATGCACGCCTTTAGTAAGACGTAGCTTAACGGTATCATCACCGCATATTTCTGTGGTTTTATCACTCCATGGTCCTGTTGCGTTTATTACTTTTTTAGCGCGTATAGCATAGCGTTTGCCGCCTATTTTATCTAGTGTTTCAGCACCTCGCACTAGACCATTTTCATCTTTTAGAAAATTTACCACCTGTGCGTGGTTAAATGTTACCGCACCATAATAACGGGCGGTCTTCATAACTTGTGTGGTGAACCTTGCGTCACCTGAAGACATAAAACCATCCCAATATTGTGAGCCAAAACGCATACCAGCCTTTTTTAATTCTGGCTCTCTCTCTTGTAGCTCACCCACATTTAACATACGATGATGTGGAGCTTTAGGGGTTCGATTACGCCAATAACGTAAACGGCCAAACCTGCCCAAACCAGCATAAAAAAACATAGCCATAGACATTAAAAGTGGATACCTAGACAAAGAACTTAAACTGGGAGGATCTTTATGGGTTAGCAGACTATTTGCCCATTTAACCAGCACACTTATCGATAGTCCAAACTGTTTTAAAAAGCCATCTTTTTTATCGGTAAATATGGGAAACAAAAATGGTAATGGCTTAACCAAACCAGGGGCAAGGCGAATTATAGTATCTCGCTCTCTTAATGCCTCCGAAATTAAAGTTAAATCAAAGTTCATAAGATACCGCAAACCCCCATGAAACATTTTTGAGGAGGTCATAGAGGTTCCACCGCCAAAGTCATCTTGTTCTACCACTGCCACTGTTAAACCACGAGCTGCTGCATCCAATGCTGCTCCAGCCCCGTTTATACCACCACCAATAATGAGAATATCCACACCGTGTTGCTCTAAACTTGCCAACTCCTGCTCTCTTTTATTTAATATGGTCAAAGGCTGTAAAGTTGCAGTATCACCTTTAATATTTTGCACTACCTCTTCTAAAAGAGCTATAAAACCCTGCTTTTGGTCTTGGTGTAAAACAAGAGCTGCTGCATAGTCGTGACAAGCGTCTAATGAGAGGTTCATTTTAGCAGCAATTTGGGCAAAAATAGCTTTAAACCCAGGCATACGCCCTGCCCTAACATCAAGCTCCAACGCTGTTGGCAACCTACCAGAAACCTTAACCCAACCTTCACCAATATGGCCTAGACCTTTTATTTGCGAACGTACATTTTGAAAGCCAATTTGGTATTTTCTAGGGTCAAATCCCGTAATACGACAGTTATTAATGTCTTCCAAAAACAGGCCAATCATCTTCAAGCCCATATTCTCAAACCTGCTACCAGAATCAATTACAATGAAATGCTCAGTTACAATAGAGTCTCGCTCCATCTCCTTGCACTGCTCACGGAAAAGATTATCTTGCAAACGTCTGGCGGTACGAAAAGATGAATTTTCAGCTTTTGCCACCTGCCGTCTAGCCATGGCCCGCATTGATGTCTCTATACCATCACGGTGAAAAAACACTGTTCCGGTGGTGGTCAAGTTGGCAGCTAATGCTCTTACCGCCATAGGTTTAGCAAATACCTCTAGGGTATAAGACTCCCGGCTTCCCTCATACCAGCGTACAGAAACATCACCACGTTGTTGTGCTACCTCCATGGCTATACGGTTAAGGCCAATAAGACGACCAAAACTACGGTCTTGCCTATCTGCCAAAGCCCCCACTACTGCCATCCAGGCAAGATCATCGTTGTTCTGGTTTAACACCCTGGCAAATGCCCACACTACCCCAGCAGCACAGACATGTTCTTCACCACTAATACCAAAAGTTTCTGAGCAGAGGTTATATATGTTGGCTTCTTTAATATCACCCTTTGCATCGGTATGGTGGTGGTCTACCACTACCACTGTGGTTTTTTTGCTATTAAGCTTTGCCATTTCAGGGATAGCACCCCCACCAACATCGGCAAAAAATATTGGTACTTCAAACTTGGCAAAAATCATCTCTAACACTTGGGTGTAGAGTTTTTCTACCGCTATTGCTTTTACTTTCCAGCCGTCTCTCTCTAGCGCGGTTGTTAAAATAGTACCTGCTGTTATGCCATCACCATCGTTATGGTGAATGACTACGGCATCTCGCATGGGGGACTTTTCTAAAATGTCCATTACATAGCGTGTATGCTTTGCAAAATTAGCCTGTTTTTTTTGGGTAGATACACTCTCTAAAATTAAATTACCCAAAGTATAAATACGTATGGAAGACTCACCAGCACCACTGCGCTTTGGTATGCCAGATGAAGAGTTGAGAAGTAAATCAGGTTGTCTCTGCAAGCAAAAACTCAAAGCACCATTTAAAAAACGACCCCCAGTTATAGTTGACGCACTTAAATCGTCATCTTCAACCACAACCCAACTTGCCCCAGTTGCTAACAGATTTACGCAGGTATCTAGGGTGGTTTTGTCTAGCTCTAGGTGTGGCCCGGTAAGCAGACAATCGGCCTCTTCTGGGTTGGCTGTTACCGCTACTTTCATAGCTCGCAACCCTTTTTCAAAATCTGCATCTCCCACCACATACACCCGGATAGGTTGGGATGAGTCAGACTTTTGCGCTTGTTCTGCATTAGAAGTAGATTTTGTGGATATTTTTCTTTGGGGAGCAGTTGGCATATTTTGCAAACCAATAGCAGTACCAATTTCACCAACCCCAGAAATTACTAAATCTGGCTGAATGCTAGATTCCGCTAATTTTGCGGTAGTTGTTGCACCACTCAACACCAAACAGGCAGGTACACCAGCAACCACACCAGCAGCTATGTCTGATGTTAGTGTATCACCAACCATAGCAACTTCGTATTTTTCAAGACCCAATTGCTGTAGTGCTGCCTCCATAATAGTAATGCTGGGTTTGCCAACATAAATATCTGGTGTGCGCTCAACATATGCTTGCAATGCACCAGCCATGGCTCCACCACCAGAATGATAACCACCTGGTATTGGGTGAAGCTTGTCCAGACTTACTGCCAACCATTTAGCACCCTCTTTAAGTGCTGCAAGACCCAGCTGCAAATGCTCAATAGATAGCTTGGGGTCAGCTCCTGTTACTAGATAACTAGCCTCTTCAGGGTCTTGGGTTAGTTGAAGACCAGCCTCTTTTAGCTCTTCGCGCAGACCGTCTGCACCTAACACCAATATATTTTTATCTGCTGCTTCTCTTAAGAGATATTGGGCAGCAGCATAGGGGGCAGTAATAATATTTTCGCTAATAATAGGCAGACCAAATCGGTCCATGATCTGCTGCACATCCTTACGAGAACGGGTAGAGTTGTTGGTTAAAAGAACAAAAGGCCGAGACTGTTTATTTAGTTCATCTAAGGTCTCTTTTGCTCCAGGCATTACAGCCTCGCCGTTTAACAGAACACCATCAACATCAAAGATATAACCCTTAAAATCTGACAGCTTAGCTTTAACATTTTTCGGGTTTTCTACCTGAAAGCTACGTTCAGCTGGCTGTACGCCAAAAAAGCTGCTCTCTTTTGCAATGTACGCATTTAATATTGAGTTGAGAATAACATCGATAAAACGTTCTTTTAAGCTATCCCTACCCCAATGACGAGCCACAAAAATGTTAGGATATTTTGCAACCTGCTGAGCTGGACCTAAATATATTGGTAGGTATGGTGTTGCTAAAGAACGCCATAAAAAATCGTCAGTTAGGGAGTCACCCAACCCCACCACCAAGCCTTTTACAGTATGACGAGTAATATAATCACTCAAAGCCATACCTTTTTCGCTTCTTGTCACCTTAATAAAGGCATCACCAGAACGGGGAAAATAGCCTTCATCGTTTTCAATAGGTACACCTGCAATTTTTAGCTGTGCAACTGCATTTGCAACTATAGCTTCAGTACGAGGAGCATCTAACTGGTTTTCGTGGTCCAAAACAACCATTTCAGAGTCAAAAACCCAGAAACGGGCCTTGGAATATGGTCTTATGGCCTCTTCAAATAACGATCTTATATGTGCAAAATTATCGGCTGTAGCAATGCTCTGCAAAACAGAGGCAAAGCTATCTGCGTTGCCCAATACACTTTTGCTAAAAACTTGCAGATATGAACTAGCTAGTACTCGACCGATTTCTAGTTGTCGAATAGGAGAAAAATTGGCAGCTGCTTTATGGATTCGTTGCTCATTGTACTCTTTTTTTTGTGTATCCCAAGAGTATGAAGTAATCTCTACTCCTGAGAGTGTTATAACCTCTAAGTTACCAATAGCCTCAGGTTTTCCAAGCTTAAGCAACCCCTCTTGAATAGGCACTGTACAGCGACGACAAACAGATTCTAATCGGTAGCTTATTTCTTCACTTGTAAATTTGCTTGTTGCACCCGATGAAAATATTTTTACCGTTACCTTAGCATCGTAAGGCGTTCCACTTAGCAAAACTACCCGTACACCGGCAATTAGAGTGTTAATTAAGACTTCAAGGGTAGGACCAGACAGAGGGGTAATTTCGTTTGGAACTAACGTGCGGTCCACATCCATAGCAATGAGAGACAAAGCAGCAGGGTTGTAAAAGTTGCTTTGTTGATCTGCACCATCTGCGTCCAACGTTGTAATTCTCTGGCCCATAATGATACTCCTGACTATATTTTGTATGATTCCTAACCCTTATTTTTAATAAACGTGGGCTAATATCTATTTGAATTTAACAAAAATTAAGATGGGAACTTTTCAATTATTTCTTTAATTTTATTATCTTTATATAGCTCTAAAAATGCAGCAACTACATCAGGGTCAAAATGGCTGCCACTACACCTTTTGATCTCAGCAATTGCATTTTCCATTGTCCAAGGTTTTTTATATGGCCTATCACTAAGCAGAGCGTCCCACACATCAGCAACAGCAACAATGCGCGCAGCAAATGGAATATTTTCACCTGCTAGACCTTCTGGATAACCAGTACCATCCCACTTTTCGTGATGACTGTAGGCAATTTGCCTCCCTAACTCAAACCATTTATTATCACCAAGAATTTTTAAAGCAAGGGAAGGATGAGTCTTCATAACCTCAAACTCCTTCTCAGTCAGCTTGCCGGGCTTACGGATTATGTGACCAGAAACACCGAGCTTACCAAGGTCGTGCAACATACTAGAGACCCCAAAAGACCTGGCTAAATCTGCTTCTACCCCCATTTTTAAGGCTATGGCTTCAGTGTAATATACAATACGGTTTATGTGGTTGCCGGTTTCACGGTCCTTCATTTCCGAAACAGTACCCAACATGTAAACTGCATGGTCATTGGCTGCAAAAAGATCTCTATTAGAAACCTGAAGCCTGCCAAAAAGTTGTAGATTTTCAAATGCCACCGAAAACTGTTGGGTCATAACCCCCAATAGATGAATATCACAATCTCGCAATGACCCTACATTCTCTAAATAGATAAAACCAATTTTTTGCTCAGCTGTAGCCAACGGCAAACATAATGTTTGGCTGTTGTGGGAAGGTAGTGCCGGGCTAGTTTTAGATGCTGTTTCGTACAGGTCAATAATTTCTTGGGGAATTTCAGATATATCTTTGTAGGTTCCAGAACCACAACATAGGGAGAGATCACCAGATTTATCTACGCTTGCTGCAACCAATATCTTAGGATCATCAACAGGTGAGCCATCAACTTGTCCATGGGTTTGGCTGCCTTTATTAATTGAACAAAGCCCCACAACTTGATTTAAAACACCTTGCAAAAATTCAGTGCGAGTTTTTATTCGGTTGATTTCGGTAGCACCACTAAGCAGTAATTCCAGCCCTCTTTTATTGTTTTCAATAGCCATCAAATCGCGATATGCCTTTATACCGCAACGTATAGATGTAAAGAGTTTTTGTGCAGTTAGTTCCGTTTTTTCTTTATAATCATCAATATCAAACTGTTCAATAACAGTTCTCTCAGGTGCTTTCCCTGGTTGTCCTGTGCGAATAATAAGACGAATTATATTGTTGTGTAACTCATCTCTAATATATCTTACCAGCAATAACCCAGCATCATCCGTCTCCATTACCACATCTATCAAAGCCATAGCAATATCATCATGGTCAGCTAATATTTGCTTTGCTTCATTAGCAGAGTGAGCAGATAACAAGGTTAATTTACGCTTCGCAAAACTAAAGTCGGTAAGGGCAAGATCAGTTGCTAAATGTATATCTGGCTCATCATCAACAACCAATACCTTCCAAGGTTGATAGGTGTCCTTATTTGCTGTGGTATTTTGCTTGGACTTTCTACGGATGATTTTTTTCATCTACTTTTCTTTTCCTGCAAATTCATTTTTAGCAGAAGATATTTTCTCCACCAACATTACGTTGGGTATATTAATATCAAAAACCACGCCGTGGCCCAGCTCACTATAACATGTTATTTCACCATTTAGCTGAGTGGTGATAATATTATAACTGATATACAAACCAAGACCAGAGCCACCTTGAGAGCGTGCTGTTGTAACAAAAGGCTCAAATATGTGTGATAAATTTTCTGGAGATATTCCGCAACCATTATCACTATATTTAATATTTACCCCAGCTTCGCCATCGAAACTAGCCTCAATGGTTATTTTACCTGCCAGCTTACCACTGTTAAACCCATGTTTATAGCTATTCATTAGCAAGTTTGTCATCACCTGACCAATAATACCGGGCTGAGAACATATTTTCAGCTTATTAGAACACTGTAAATCTAACTCTATTTTGGTATTTTTAAATACATTGTGCAAAGTAACCAAACTATCTTTTAAAAGTTCATAAAGGTTAAAATCTCTAATATCTTCTGATGTTTGGTCCATTGATGTACGTTTAAATCGCCTTACCAAATCCGCAGCTTTATTTAGGTTAGACATACCCAAAGACGAGGCTTTGCCAAGGTTTTCTAAAAGTCTATCTAACTCATCCCCATCCACTTCATCACCAGACAACATTTCATTTAGCTTATTGGTCATATCTGGAATATGGGATATTGTAGAGACAGCGACACCAATAGGGGTATTAATTTCATGGGCAAACCCAGCAACCAAACGACCAAGAGAGGCCATTTTTTCACTCTGTACCAACTCCTCCTGCGTCTGGTTTAAATCAGCAATAATATCTCTTAAAACGGAGTTTGTAACATCAAGATGCTGGGTTCTCTTAGCTACGGTATCTTCTAATTCCCGTTGGTGGTCCAGCATATTGTCTTTCATATTTTCCAAGCTTCTAGCTAGTTCACCAATTTCATCAGTTCCGTAAAGAACAATTTTGGCATCAAAATTACCAGAAGCAATCTCTTTTGCTTTTTCGTTCAACACATTTACAGGGGTAATAATGCTCTGTAATAGCAGGTAGACCAAAACACCAAGCACTAAAAATGTCATGACTAACGCAATAAAAATAGAGATACTAATATTGTTTAATAAGGTGCGTTGATCCTGCTTATTTATTAGCATCCTTCGCTGTTGCTCTCGCATTAACCGTGAGGAATATTTAAGCAGTTTGTTTGTAACAAGTAAAATTTCGTTAGTTTTCTTTTGTATTTTACTGTTTATTGTTTGGGTTTTAAGAAACACTTCATAATATTTACTTATATTTAAGGAAGTTTTACTGCGAAGTTCATCACTTATTTCGGTGTTTTTGGCCAATTTTATCTGAAATTGATCCATGGCATATTGTAATTTTTCTCTACTTTGTTTATGGCCACGTAAAAAAACATCTTTTTCACGTCGCCTAATTTGTAGAACTTCAACAAGCAAATCAACCAACCCTGCATCTGTTAAATCATTTTCAATTTTATGAATAACAGAACGCATGCCACCTTGTTCACCAAGGTCTTCATTTAAACCGAGCTGTTTTCTTAACTCAAACAGCTCTACAACTAGAGTACCAAGCCTGTTTTTCATCTCATTAAGAGCTATAACTGTTTTGGAGTTACCACCCTTTTTTTTGAGTATTAAAATACTATTGTCTATGTTATCTAGCCTGGGGAAAAGCTTGGCAAGATCTTCGGCTGTTTCAATGTGAGTGATAGACATATGAAGATCGAAAATCTTATAAACAACCTGGTTAGTCAAAAAGACTACCTCATCATGATGTTCTTCAGCGGTACGAGCGGCATCCAAACCTAGATACTGGCTTACAGAAACAGAACCAATAACCGAAAAGCAGACTATCATAATCCCCATGAGGATAAATGATTTTCCACGAAATCGAATATGGTTAAGTTTGGAGTATAGTGATGACATTTTTTGAATAATTATTCTTTCTAACTATTAAGTTAATTGTAACATAATATCACAAGCCTCTATTAAAAACCAATTTTCAAGCTAGTAAATACAATGTATCAGCTATTTTTTTTGCTAACGTTGTAAATTACCGTATTGTTAATTTGAACAAATTATTATCTTAAGTAGCAGCATGCAAAATAGTTAATTTGCATGTTTGTTTCATGCACTCAATATTTTAACCCTAGCTTCTACCTTATGAAGCGAGGATAATTATTTGTGTGTGTATAAAAACTTGGAGATATAAATGACAGTTAAAATCGGAATTAATGGTTTCGGACGTATTGGCAGAGCAGTGATTAGAGCTATTTCGATTAATCCGGCTTTTGATGATATTGAAGTAGTAGTAATAAATGACTTAACCCCATGTGCCACCTTAGCGCACCTTTTAAAATATGATTCAGTAATGGGGGGTTGGCAACAAAAAGTTAAAACCACTGATGATGGCCTTTTAATAGACGACAAAGAGATTGTTGTAAGCCAAGAGTCAGACCCAGGTGAAATACCTTGGAAAAAATTTGGCGTTTCTTATGTTGTAGAGTCTACTGGTCGTTTTGCCTCTGCGGAAAAAGCTGCTTCCCACATGAAAGGTGGCGCAAAACGGGTGATCATAACTGCCCCAGCAAAAGGTGAGGTACGCACTATCGTCATGGGGGTAAATGAAGATAACTACGACCCCAACGTTGACCATATAGTCTCCAACGCGTCATGCACCACAAATTGTTTAGCTCCGGTTGCACAGGTGATATTAGAGAGATTTGGCATTGTCTCAGGCATGATGACTACAGTCCACTCATACACTGGCGACCAACGTTTAACCGACCAACCACACAACGATCTACGACGAGCAAGAGCTGCTGCTCTCTCTATGATTCCTACCCACACAGGTGCAGCCTCTGCAATTGGACTGGTAATACCAGAATTACAAGGTCGCTTTAGTGGTTTAGCTGTTAGAGTCCCTACCCCTAACGTCTCATTGGTAGACGCCGTAATGGTGGTAGAGACACCATGCACTGTGACAGAGATAAATAGCGCGTTAAAAGAGTCAGCCAATCAATTTTTAGGTTATAGCGAAGAACCCCTAGTATCAATTGACTACCTTGGCAACCCCCACTCTTCAATTGTTGACTCCATGTCTACCCTGGTAATAGGCAACCAGGTAAAGGTATTGAGTTGGTATGATAATGAATGGGGCTATGCTAACAGAATTTTAGACCTTATAAACCATATGCAGTCTCAAGAGACCCTATAGCTTAGGAGAAAAACCGTGTCATCATTAGCTAATCTTAGTGACCCCAAAAAAATGGCCTCTTTTGCCAAAGATATTGTCTATGAGATAAAGGAGATGGAGTCTCCCATTTCTGTAAAGTCTGAGGAGTGCAGTAAAAAAGCATTGTTAAAAACAGCAAAAAAAGCATCAACCCTATCCTTTGACTATAACCACCTGATTGTAAACCAAAAGAAATAGAGAGGAGAGACTCCATGCCTAAACGCTATAACTGTGAAATAGACGATGAACTATTACTATTATGGAGCGAACAGTTTGTGCAGGTTGTGCTTGAAATAGCCAAATGTAAAAAATGGCCTTTGGATAAAATCTACCTCTCAAGAAAAGCACTTGCTGGGGCTTTTTTAGAGGCCACAAAAGATTGTGACATGACCCAATTAAGAAGACCAGGAGAACCCATAACCCGCGCTCAATTAGCTGGCATTCTAACCTTTCGTTTAGCCCGTTTTGCCCCTATAGCCATTGGTAAAAAATTAAACGAAGACCAACACGCCCTAAACATTAACATTTACGCAGCCATAGCCTTTTCCTGCAAAACCATTTTAAGCATAGACGCATCACACCTACCCCCTTCAGCCAGCCGAGACCTTATACATTTTCTCTCTCGGCGAAACGTAAACCAAGAGACCTTGGGGTTAGTGTTTGAGATGGTCTCCCACTACACTTAAAAAAATATTTGCCACCTGATTTCTAATACAAATAATAAACATAAGAAAAACGGTGGCTAACATTTATAATCATTGGTTGATTTGCAACTTAACAACCACTATATATCAAGTGCTAAACTAAAAATGCTGCCCCAAATTAGATAAAGACACTTTATAACTATTTTTCTAAACTTGCGCCAAGCAATTAACAAGTTTTTTTAAAATAGCTTGTATAATGGCTTCACTTAAAAACTTTACACAATAAGTAACTCTCGTCATTATCGCGTAGGTGGGAATCTTGGGCAACAATGTTGAACTCTCTGGAGACCCACTTTCGCGGTAAAAAGGCGTAATGTTGGTTGCAGAGTGTCTGATTTTGATTTGAAATCGCTATAAATAGCCAATTTGCCACACTTATCAATACATATTTCCTAAATTCAGCTCCCCTATTCTCTATAGCATTAACACCCCCTCACCCACTTTTTTATAATTTTATTATAAATTAATGCAAATCAGGCTGGACTTAGAGATTAAAACAAGTCAGAATAGCGCAACTTTATATAAGGGATTGTGAATGTACGAAAAAATCCGCAAACTGCACTTTATCGGGATTGGCGGCATCGGCATGAGTGGCATTGCCGAAGTGTTGCTTAATCTTGGTTATCAAATATCTGGTTCTGACCCTGCCGAAAATGCGTCTGTTAAAAGGCTTAAGTCTTTGGGGGCTAACATTTTTCGTGGTCATTCCGAAAGCAATATTGCCGGGGTTGATGTTGTTATCCGCTCTTCAGCTATTGGGCCAGACAACCCTGAAATTATAGCTGCTAAAAAGCTGCGCATTCCTATTGCACGTAGGGCAGAGATGCTAGCGGAGTTAATGCGAATAAAATATGGCATCGCTATAGCAGGAACCCACGGCAAGACCTCTACTACCTCTTTGGTGGCAAGTATTTTAGGTGAGGCTGGCATGGACCCCACAGTAGTAAATGGGGGTATTGTTAAGGCTTTTAATAGTAACGCTCGTCTTGGTCAGGGCGACTTTTTGGTAACAGAGGCAGATGAAAGTGACGGTACTTTTTTAAAACTGTTTCCTACTATTGCTCTTGTTACCAATATGGACCCAGAGCATATGGAGCATTACGGCAGCTTTGATGCTGTTAAAAAGGCTTTTAAACAATTTGTAGAAAAAATACCCTTTTATGGCTTGGCAGTACTTTGTAAAGACCACCCAGATGTTGCAACTTTAATCACTCAGCTACCTGATAAGCGTATCACATCATATGGTTTAGATTCTGACGCAGACCTACAGGCCAAAAATGTTAGACACCAAGGTGGTTATACAATTTTTAATGTAGAGAAGAAAATTGTTGCCGAAGGTCGTAACGAACTCCTTGGCGAAATAAAAATAACATCTCCTGGTCGCCATAACGTTTCCAACACCCTAGCTGCCATTGCTGTGGCTTTAGAGCTTGAAGTCCCTTGGAAAGAAATTTCATCGGCATTAGAAAAGCATCGTGGTGTGCGCAGGCGTTTTGATATTGTACTAGAAAGCTCTGCTTTAACTGTTATAGATGACTATGCTCATCATCCAACTGAGATTAAAGCCACTTTAGATGCAGCTCAAGATGCCTTTGGCGGCAAAAGACGTATTGTAGTGGCTTTTCAACCCCACCGTTATAGCAGGTTGCAGTCTTTATATTCAGAATTTTTGGCATGTTTTAGCCAAGCAGATCAAGTATTAGTTGACCATGTTCATGCAGCAGGTGAACGACCCCCTGCTGACTTTTGCCCTGACGGAATTGAAAAAAATCTAATTGAGGGAATCCAAAAAGCTAGCAAAACCCAAGCCCGAACCCTACCAGGCGGGGAAAATTGGCTAGAGGCTTTAGAGGCCATATTGCAAGAGGGAGATGTGATAATATTCATGGGTGCAGGCAGCATAACTCACCGAGCCAGAGATTTTGCCAGCTCCATAAAAATTGAGGAAGTCAATTAATATGACATATTCTCTCCCATTTACCGGAGTGGATAGCCCAGTTATAGAGGAGGCTCCTCTTAATAACCGTACAACATGGCGTATCGGCGGACCAGCGCGCTGGCTGGCGACACCTAAAAATTGTGATGAACTGGCTAAACTTTGGAAAAATATTCCAAGAGAAGTTCCGCGTTTTATCTTGGGTGGTGGCAGTAATATTTTGGTTGAAGATTCTGGCTTTAATGGGGTAGCAGTTAACTTAAGCAAACATATAAACCAGATAAAACAGTTAGATGACGATGAAGGCGTGCTGTTAACCGCCCAAGCAGGAGCAAGCACTAGTGCCTTAGCCCACTTTGCCAGACTACATAGTTTATCTGGTGCTGAGTTTTTAGGTGGTATACCTGGCACAATTGGGGGTGCTGTAAGAATGAATGCTGGAGCCAATGACGGAGATATTTCTAAAATATTAATAGAAGCCCAACTTTTAGACAGTGAGGGTAATATCCATGTTTGGCCCGTGGAAAAACTTGGCTTAGCCTATAGGCAGTCTCAACTACCTGAAGGGTGGATATTTGTTAAAGGGACATTCAAACTAAAACGTGGTGATCAAAACCAAATACGTAAAAAAATGCGCCAGTTCAACCAACACCGTTTAAAGAGCCAGCCATTAAACTTTGCTTCAGCAGGCAGTACATTTAAAAACCCCCCAAGTGGCCCTGCTGCATGGAAATTAATTGATGATGCAGGGGTTAGGGGTATGCGAATTGGTGATGCCCAAGTTTCTGAAAAACATAGTAATTTTCTGGTTAATTTAGGCAAAGCTAAAAGCTGTGACATGTTGGTACTTATTGATAAAGTAAGAGAAAAAGTAATACTAAAAACCGGAAAAACTCTGCATTTAGAAGTGG
>JADGBW010000005.1 GCA_015231305.1 Magnetococcales bacterium
ATTTAGTTCTTGATGATTTCTTGCGATCAACTTTTCTGCCTTTTCTTTTTATAAGAAAAATTTTTCACGACTATATGTTGGATTTAAGCCTCATCAAACGGCGTGTTGCAGTGTTTGGTGCTGGTGAAAATGCCTGTCTTATTGCTAATTTAGCCCTTAAAACGCCTAGTAATTTTAATATAATTGGTTATTGGCAAGTACCAGGAGAGGTTACCCATATTAACCCTGATAAGATTTGCAGTAGCGATGATACCTTTGTTGAATGGGTAAGAAAGCACCAAATAGATGAGATTGTAATAGCTCAGGATAGTGTTTTCCCCAAGGATATGATGAAGGATATTTTGGATTGTAAATCTGATGGAGTTTTAATTGTTGATCTACCAATATTTTTTGAGCGTGAGAGCTATCTAATAAATATGGATATTTTGGACCCACAATGGTGGGTGCTTCACTCCCACGGAGTTGACCAGGGTTCTGGCCAGGAAATTTTTAAAAAAATATTTGATATTTTTTGGAGTTTGGTGTTCTTGGGTGCAACATTGCCTCTAATGGTTTTAACTTCACTTGCAATATTAATAGAGAGCAAAGGTCGAGGCCCTATCTTTTATGTGCAAGAGCGAGTCGGCTTTAATGGGCGTATTTTTTCAGTTATGAAATTTCGTAGTATGCGCACAGATGCCGAACACGATGGAGTAGCGCGTTGGGCCCAACAGGACGATAACAGGATAACTTTTGTTGGTGAATTTATACGTAAAACGCGTCTTGATGAGCTGCCACAATTTATCAATGTGTTACGGGGAGAGATGAGTTTCATAGGGCCAAGACCCGAAAGGCCAGTCTTTGTAGAACAGCTAAAAAAGCAAATACCATATTATACTGAACGCTTACGTGTTAAACCCGGAATTACTGGTTGGGCGCAAGTTCGCTACGGATACGGCTCTTCGGAGTCTGATGCAGCAGAGAAGCTAAAATATGATCTTTACTATGTGAAAAACCATGGTATTTTCCTTGACTTGCTGGTGTTGATCTACTCTGTTGAAGTTGTACTATTTGGCTCAGGAGCTACTGGGCCAAGAGAAGAACAAAAAAAACTGCCTAAGGAATAAGGTTTAACACGGAAGAACTTATAAATAACAAGTGCTTAGACAAAGTTTTGATTGTTGTGTCACATTTTACAAAAAGCTGTAAGATGAAATGCACTATTTCTCATTAAGAAATTCCTTTGCGAACCAACCCTTTAAAGAGTAAAGTCTGTATTTAACGAAAATTACGAGTGAACTCTGTACTTGCTAGGGGTAGTTGTTGTATAATTCTGGATTATCCCTTTGGTAGACTTGATCAGCAGTAGTGTTTGAGTCTCAAATGTATTAGGGAATATTTATAATAAATTGTTGGTTTTCTTTCACTAAAAAGGGAGAGGCTACAAGATAATTTCTTTTTAATGTTATCTTTAGCCATTCCCTATTTATCAAGGTATAACGCTGTTAAAGTATGCAGCAGGATATTGCACTTAGAGACCTCTATTACCAGGTAATTATTTATCTGGGAGGTATGTGGCGCCATCGGTGGCAAGCCGTTCTTCTGGCGTGGTTTATCTGTCTAGCAGGATGGGTTTCTGTTGCTATGATGGAAGACCAATACGTTTCACAAGCTAGGGTTAAAATTGAAGACCCACGCGAGAATATTAAAGATTTTCTTGCCAAAGATTCTGGTGTTATGGATGTTACCAGAGAAGCTAGAAAATTTCTTAATGGCCTGCTTTCTCGAAATAATCTACTTGGTGCTATTAGCAAGACAGACCTTGCCTTTAGTGTAAATAACGATAGAGAAACCGAGGAGATGCTCAATACTCTACGCGCCCAACTTAGCGTTGCTGCTTCTGGTGCTAGTACCTATACAATTAAACACCGCCATAGTAACCCACAGATCACCCAACAAGTTGTGGCGTATTTAGTTGACCTTCTTCCCCGTGATAAAGTTAACGAATTTTTAGGCGGACAGGCTCAGGCTGCAAAGAAGTTTTTGCAGACTCAAGTTGAAGAGTACGAGTCTAAGGTGAGCAAAGCTGAGCAGGAGTTGCGAGCCTTTAAAAAGAAACACGTAATGATTCTTCCTGATAATCAAGGTGGCTATTACGAACGATTACAAAAATTTTCTAAGCAACAAGAGGAAGATCAGGCACTAAAGGTTGCTTTAGAGAAACGTCAGGAAGAGATGGAGCGGCAGCTGCAAGACTTGAAAAAGAAACAGGTCGCCCCTAAAAAAGTGGAAGTTGAAGATCCAATCGATGAACGTGTAGTTGCTTTAAATGCCAAACTAGATAAACTTTTTTCGCAATATTACCTAATGGGAGGCGAAAAACGGCCCTTATATACAGAAAGCCATGCTGAAGTTATTGCCATTCGTAAGGCTATAGCAAGATTTGAAAAACAGCGTGAGGAAGAGAGATCTAAATCTTATGATGAGGTATCCGAGTCTGATAATTGGGAGTTGGAAGCAAACCCAGTATTTAGAAAACTAAAAATGGAAGCAAGCGCAATAGATATTGAATTGGCTTCCGTTACAGCAAGACAAGCAACAACAAAACAACAGATTAAAAAGCTGAAAGAGTTGGAGGACGTTATCCCAGCTATGGAGAATAAGCTATTCCGCTTGCAGGGATATTTAGACCAGAAAAAAAATAAGATGCTCAAAATGTTGAACAAAGAAACACAGGCAACAGAAACAGCTGAAATTGAAGCTCGCTTGAGTCAGTTTGTTCGCTTTAGGGTTCTTAGCAGACCAGCTCTACCCAGAAGGCCAGTTGGTCCGAGACGGACACTGTTTTCAACTATCGTTTTAGTTGGTGCAGTTTTAGCAAGTGTTACTTTGGCTCTTTTCCTTGCTATTGTTCGGCCTGTTTTTGACTCTCCAGGTTCTTTGAAAAGAGTGTTGGGACTGCCAGTGTTAGGCATGGTCTCAATGGTTGATGAAGGTTTTGGTCAGAACTGGTTTCGTTCGACACTATTTTTTATTTTTTCGGTAGCTTCGCTATTAGTAGTATATGCAGCTCTTGTTTTCTTGGCCCCAAGTTTTTAATTAAACCTCTGCTAATTGTGAACGTGTAAGATCACAGCTTAATGCACTAATATAGGTCTAGGTATATGTCTGAAGCGTTGGTTCGCAAAAAGGTACTTTTAGATTTTGAAAAGCTTCGGGCTAAAGGTATTCTGACCCCTGATACTGGGAGGAGCGTTGTTGCTGAGGAGTATAGGGTTATTAAAAGGCCCTTGCTTTTAAAAGCTAGCCAGGCAGATACCAACAAAGATAGGCCAAAAAAGTTGATGATGGTGACAAGTGCTTTCCCAAAAGAGGGAAAGACATTTACTGCTATTAATCTTGCCATGAGTTTAGCAGCGGAGATGGACTCAACTGTTTTGTTGGTAGATGGTGATGTTGCAAAACCTTCTGTTAGCAGAATTCTAGGCTTTAAATCCAAAGTAGGTCTAATTGACTGTTTAATGGGAAAAGTTTCAGATTATACTGAAGCGGTCATTCGTACCAATGTACCAAAACTAATGATTCTTCCTTCAGGTCGCAGGCATCACCATGCAACTGAACTCTTAGCAAGTGATAGTATGCGGATATTGCTTAAAAAAATGATGCAGGATCCTAATCGTATCGTTGTATTTGACTCTCCACCATTACTGCTTACCACAGAATCAAGAGAACTTGCCCGGACCATGGGGCAGATTGTGGTAGTTATTGAAGCAGAACGTACCCCGCAAAATGCTGTAAAAGATGCATTAGGGCAGCTAGAAGATTTAGATATTGTCGGTTTGGTGCTAAATAAAACCCGTAGACGTGGTCGTGGTGGTTATTATTACTACGGTTACGGTGGTTATGGTGGTTATGGTGGTTATGGTGGCTACGGTGGTTATGGTGGCTACGGTGGCTACGGTGGTTATGGTGGCTACGGTGGTTATGGTGGCTACGGTGGTTATGGAGCAACTGATGGTAAAAATAGCAAAAAGAAAAGAAAAAAAGGTTTGATCAGCCGATTGTTTGGAATGTAAAAAAAAATTGATTAAGCAGTTGTTGCTACATAACTGATGCAAGTTATTGATCCACCTAAATGGGCTGAGATTAACTACAGTACACCAGATAAACCAATTTCTTGCGCTATAAACGCACCGCAAACTGCCAAAATTATAATAAACCAATGGTCTTCCCCTTATCACCTTTTTAAAATTGGTATTGCCCGTGTCTTCACCTATTATTTGCGTCGTTGGGGCGCGGCCTAACTTTATGAAAATGGCTGCTATTCTACCAGCCTTAAAAGGTGGAAAGTCTCCCCTTAACACCCATTTGGTCCATACTGGTCAGCACTATGATGCTGCTATGAAAGATGCATTTTTTTACCAGTTAGATATCCCAACTCCAGATATTGACCTTGAAGTAGGCTCTGGAACCCACGCAGTACAAACGGCAGAGATAATGCGTCGTTTTGAGCCTGTCATCGACAAAGAATCTCCTAGTGCTGTCTTGGTGGTGGGTGATGTAAACTCTACAATTGCTTGTGCTTTGGTAGCTGTTAAAAAAGGGGTTCCGGTAATTCATGTTGAAGCTGGGCTAAGAAGTTTAGATAGAACAATGCCTGAGGAGATAAATAGAATTTTAGTTGACCAACTATCTGATTTTCTTTTTACAACAGAGCGGGTAGCATTGGATAATTTAACTCGCGAAGGGATAAGCGCAGATAAGGTTCATTTTGTCGGCAATGTAATGATTGACACTCTCTTAAGGTTGTTGCCAAAAGCAACTGAAGCTAAAAGTATTTTAGCTAAACTTGCACCAGAAGCATCTTTATCGGTTGAAGCTGGTAGTTATGGTCTTTTGACTATGCACCGACCTTCAAATGTTGATGATGCTGTTGTACTTAAAAGTTTATTGGAAGAGTTGGCTAGTCTTAGTAAGGAAATACCTTTAATTTTCCCTGTTCATCCACGTACTAAAGCACAAATAAAACGTTTTGGCTTCGATAAGCTTTTGGCTGAATCCAACATTTTAGCTTTGCCTCCTATTGGTTATTTAGAAATGCTGGGGCTTATGAAAGATGCAAAGTTGGTAATAACTGATTCTGGTGGTATTCAAGAAGAGACTACAGCACTTGGCATACCTTGCGTTACTATTCGTGAAAATACTGAAAGACCCATTACTATTACATCTGGCACAAATACCTTGGTGGGAACTGATAGAATAAAAATTCGCAATGCTACCATAGAAGTACTTGAGAGTGGGGGTAAGGCAGGGCGCATACCTGAGCTATGGGATGGCAATGCAGGTTTGCGAATTGCTGAGGTTTTGCAAAATAGTTTTGTAAATGTCCGCACCAAATAAGCCAAATACAGCAACAACAGCCAGATCTAGCATTACCAATGCTATGAGTGTGGATGTAGAAGACTATTTCCAGGTTGCTGCATTTGAGGACCATATACCTTTTTCTAAGTGGAATAACTGGCCTTGTCGGGTAGAGGCTAACACTGATCGTTTATTGGCAATTTTTGATCAGTACAATATTCACGCAACATTTTTTACATTAGGTTGGGTGGCTCAACGTTTTCCAGCCCTTATACAGCGCATCGTTGCAGGTGGTCATGAGGTTGCTGGTCATAGTATGAACCACGTACGTATTTTTCGTCAGACTCCAAAAGAGTTTAAAGAAGATATAGTTACCTGTAAAAAGATTATTGAAGATATAAGCGGTCAAAAAGTTATTGGCTATCGTGCGCCAACTTACTCTATCAACCATGAAACACTATGGGCTTTAGATATTCTTTTTGAAGCTGGCTATAGATATAGTTCCAGCATCTATCCTGTTTATCATGATCTATACGGTATGCCGGACGCGCCTCGTTTTCCTTATTATCCCAGACAGAATATTGTCCCTGATAAAAGAGGAATTTTAGAAATTCCTATTACTACAACTCTCATAGGAAACCGTCGTATACCTTGCGGTGGTGGTGGATATTTTCGCTTGTATCCTGTGGCTTTAACCCGTTGGGCATGGAATAGAGTTAACAGTGAAGGTAAACCAGGGGTGTTCTATTGTCACCCTTGGGAGTTTGATCCAGAGCAGCCACGTGTACCAAATTTAAATTGGAAGACAAAAATAAGACATTATCTTAACCTGGAGCAGATGGAGGACCGTTTTAAGAGTATGTTAGTGGACTATAATTGGGACAGGGTGGATAAGGTGTATAAAGAGAGCTTGTGATGAGTAGTGCTGTTAAGTTGCCAAGTTCGCTACATGTGCGTTTACTTGGGGAAGAGGAGGACGGATTGTTATGGGACAGATTTGTTATGAGTTGTCCCAATGCAACTTTTTTTCACCGCGAAGGATGGCGCAGAGTAATAGAGACTGCTTTTTCCCATAAAGCCCATTATCTTTTGGCAGAGGTGGACGGAGAAATTGCAGGTGTTCTACCATTGGTTCGCCAACGTAGTTTGTTGTTTGGTGATGCTCTTATTTCTACTCCTTTTTGTGTTTATGGTGGAGTAGCCACTAGTAGAGATGATGTTCGTAATGCGTTGGAGTTACAGGCAGCTAAAATGGCTGATACTATGGGCGTTGCCTATCTTGAGTGTCGTAACCGAACATCATGCAACCCAAATTGGGCTACAAAAGATCTCTATTGTGGGTTTTCCAAGGCTATTTTCGATGATCCACAAAAGAATTTGCTAGCCATACCAAGAAAACAGAGAGCTGAGGTGCGTAGGGGGCTTAAAAATGGCTTAGTCGGGGAGATTGATCAAGATGTCGGTGGTATATGTTATGATATCTATTCCCAGAGTGTGCGAAATTTAGGTACACCTGTTTTTTCAAGAGATTATTTCCATATTTTAAAAGCTGAATTTGGAGACGATTGCGATGGATTAGTTGTGCGTCGCAAAGGTAAGGCTGTGGCAGCTGTTGTTAATTTTTATTTTCGTGATGAGGTGTTGCCATATTATGGTGGAGGTACAACCGAGGCCCGTAGCTTGGGGGCTACCCACTATATGTATTGGGATTTAATGTCCCATGCCAGTAAGAGTAGGGGCGTAAAAAAATTTGACTTTGGTCGTAGTAAAAGGGGAAGTGGCTCTTTTGCCTTTAAACAATATTATGGTTTTTCTCCTGAACCACTTTTTTACCAATACCATTTAGTTGGGAATAATTCTATCCCAGATTTGTCACCGAATAATCCTAAATATAAACTGTTTATCAATATGTGGAAGCGACTGCCACTACCGATATCTCAGTTTATTGGTCCTTTGATAGCGAAAAATTTAGGATAGATAAAATAAATTGTTAAAATAATATCAGCACATAGATACCATCCCGCATGTGCGGGAAATTCATATGTAGCTGATATTTATAGTTTATTGATTGATATATTGAAGATAATGGAGATTGTGCGAGGTGCTACTCTTGCCAGACTGGATTTACTACAGCAGTAACACGTAGTTCATGATATCCATTTTGAATTGCGGTGCTTGGAATCTGTTTTACATTATCGCCAATGTGGTAGTTTTCTTTGCCATCACTAAAAATATACCAGCTTTTTGATGTTTTCGATGCATTCTCTCTTGCTTCAACAATAGCTTCGTTATAGGTCATTTTTTCCCCCAACAGATTTTTCAAAAACAGGCTTAAAATAAAAAAACATGATAATTTATGTTAAAAGAATAAACAGTTAGATCTAATATTCGTTAACATTGTAATCTAAAATACGTTAATAGTCCAATCTAATATTCGTTAACAGCTTAAATCAAACTTTCATTAAAAATATGGGTTTCGAATAATTGGAGTCTCAGAACTCAAACTCGCTACATATTGCATGTAACTTGAGCAGAAGACAAGAGAAAAAAAATATTTTTTAAATATGTGTAAAATAAAGATAATTTAGCGATGTCATTGTTAAGAAAATGAAATTATTTATATAGCTACGACTCCTTGACATTGAAAAAAAACAATGAAAAAAGAGGCTTGAAAAAATATAAAATAACGAAAGTTACTGAAAAGTTGGCAAATTTGTCATATCGTTTGATTGTGCTTGAGAAAGGGCAATTTTAGTCTAATATTGTAAATAATCTTATCTTAGTGTTGAAATTGTTTACTTATTAAATAGAACTGCTACTGTTTGGCTTCGTTTTATAAAAAATATTCTTTTTTACCTTAGTGCTAGCATTTGATGTATTACCAACTTCCCAATATTGGTTTGAACCTTAGTTGCTTAGAGTAGGTTTAGTAGGGTACTCTAATACTGTGGAGTTCTTGTTTGTTAAATTAGGCTAATTTTATGGAGATTTATTAAGTTGGAAAGTAGAAAATCTGTTATTGAATCATCTCTCTTAGCCCAAATTAAAGAGAGCAGGGATGTGAAACAGCGTGTATTAGATGACCCAACCTGTTTGCATAGTTTGCAGTCTGCATGTGATATGGCTTTGGCTTGTTATCAAGGCGGGGGAAAACTCTTGATTGCAGGTAATGGAGGGTCAGCAGCAGATGCTCAACACATTGCAGGTGAGTTAGTAAGCCGTTTTTTCTTTGACCGTCCATCTTTGCCGGCCATCGCTTTAACCACCGATAGTTCAATAATGACAGCTATTGGTAATGATTATGGTTATGAATATCTGTTCTCCAGGCAGATTGAAGGCAATGGGCAGCAAGGTGATCTATTTTTGGCTATTACCACTTCGGGTAACTCACCTAACATTATAGAAGGTATTGCAGCTGCTAAGAAAAAAAATATGCAAGTGATAGGGTTAACAGGAGAAAAAGGTGGCAAGATGGCGTCATTGTGTGACGTATGTATTAAAATTCCTTCAACTGTGACTCCTCGTATTCAAGAAGGCCATATCTTAGTTGGGCATCTTCTGTGTGATTATATCGAAAAATCAATGTTTACACCTGAAGTGTAACCAGGATTAACATAAATTTGTTCAAAAGCTCAAAAGGATAAAAAAATGAAAAGATCTTTTATAGTTAAAAGTATCATAGTGCTCTCCCTGATTTTTTCCGGGTTGGCAAATGTCGCTAACAGTGCAGAGCAGAAGCCTTTTAATTCAGCCGAGCTAGAAAAATTTATTGTAGATTATTCAGTGATGACCAAGTGGAAATCTCCAGAAGGTCGTTATGTTGGTAATTTAAGTAACCCATGGGTTATGGCTGGTATGCAGTATGATGAAACGTTTGCAAAGAGCTTAAAAGAAAAAGGTTGGGATGTTGACCGCTATTTTTATCTGCTAAATCATGTAAGACAGGGGATGATGCAGGAACGCTCACAACGTCGAGCTAAAATGTTGGATGATAAAATTAACAAGCAGATGGCTGAAATGGCTAAAAGAATGGCTGCTCAACAAAAAAGATTTGAGGCACAACAGCAAGAACAGAATAAACGGGCAGCAGCTTGGATAAAAGATCAGCTGGAAGCTCAAAAACAACAGGTGCGCAATAACCCATACATGCACCCATTACAGAAAAAAAGTATTCTAGAATTTCTAAATCACTCCTCTTCTGAGGCCCGTTGGGTATCTGCTCCTCCAGAAAGTTATGAACAAGCCCAAAATCGTGCAAACGCACAACAAAAAGCTTGGGAAGAATCTTACCGTCAATCTATAAAGAATAACCCAAATATTCCTGTACAACAGAAAATTGCTATTCTAGAGGGTTTAGATAGAGCCAACCAACCTGTAGAGGTTATTCCACCAGCGGTTATGCCAACACAAAAAGAGATGATGGCTCGTATGCAGGAGCAACGCAAAAATTGGTTAGAGCTACAAATTGCACAGGTAAAGAGCAACCCTAGCTATTCTGAAGACCGCAAAAATAAAATTATCAAACGGCTACAGAACTTCTCAAAACAGGTTATTAATGGGCATGATGGAGAGTCATTTAATGGGATTCCCGCATCTGAAAAAAGTCTTATAAAGAAAAATTTTTCCCGTTTGGCTGATATGTTAAAGGTTAAATAGCTAAATTATGGTCGCCACTTTATTCTCTTTTTTCTTAACCTTTTTGTTGCTGGCACCTAGTTTGGGTATTGCGGGAGATGAAGGTGCAGCACAAAAGTCGGTTAAGGTAACTATAAAACCACTGAAATCTCTAGTGATACACCCAAGAGATGATGCTACGGCTACAGTGGTGAGTTTAAATGCAACCCAAATTTCACCAGAGGTAACAGGTAAAATTTCAAATATAGCTGTTAAAGTTGGTGATGTTGTAAAACAAGGTCAAATTATTGTCCGTCTCGATTCTTGGTTATACAGCGGACAGCTGCAACAGGCCCAAGGAGTGTTAAAAGAGCTTGAGGTAGGTTTAGAGCTTGCAAAAAAAGAGAGGGACAGAGCTGTAAGGCTTAGAAAAAAAGGCCAATCTACCCAAGCAGTATTAGATAGTAAAATTGCTCAGGTAGATAGTTATTCAGCCAAATTAATTGGACAAAGGTCCCGGGTTGCAGAAAGTCGTACTCGGCTTAATAAGGCAACAATTACAGCACCATTTTCTGGTTTAATAACCAAGCGCAGTGGACACAAAGGTAGTTGGGTAGGACCAGGAACACCAATAGTTACTTTGGTTGATTTGCAAGCAGTAGAGCTTGTGGCTGAAGTGGCTTCTTTAAGGGTTGAACAATTTAAAAAAGCTGGAGATATGGTTTTTATTCATATGGAAGAAAAATATCCGGTTTCCATTCGTGCCATTCTTGCCATTGAAAATAGTGCTACCCAAACCAGAGAGGTACGCTTGAGGTTTGTTGACAATAAACCTCCACCTGGTGCAACAGGTCGTTTAACATGGGTGGACCCAAGGGCGCATTTGCCACCATGGGTCTTGGTGAGAAGAAATAATAGCTTGGGCCTGTTTTTGTCTGAAAAATCAGTTGCTAAATTTTTGCCTATTCCAAGTGCTTATGAGGGACTTGCTGCATTGTTACCCGCAATGGACGGGCCACAAGATGTAATAATTGATGGTAGAGAGTCTCTTAAACATGGTGACTCTCTATCTATTATACCCAGACAAGATTGATCACAACTAACATTGAATTAACCTATGATTCGTCGTCTTCTTAGTAATCATGTTTTTGCCAACCTGACCTTTACCCTTATATTAGTGGTAGGACTTCTTGCTTATGGTCTGTTGCCAAGGCAGCAAGACCCAGACATGAACTTCAACTGGATAAGCATTGTAACTGCGCTGCCAGGGGCTTCGGCTCAAGATGTAGAAAAACTTGTTACAGACCCAATAGAAGACGCTTTACAGACTATACCTGATATCAGCTTTGTTTTATCTTCAAGCCAGCAAGGCTCATCTGATATTTTAATTCGTTTCCAGGAGCTCGATGACAGGGCTTTTGATAAACGGGTTAGTGATTTGCGTCGTGAAGTTAGCAATAAAGAGCAAGAGCTACCAGATGATGCACTAGACCCATTCATAATCGAAATTACTAGTTCTAATGGTTTTCCTACTGCTTCAGTTGTGGTTGTTGGTTCTGCTGATGATGAAAACCTGCGAAAACAGGCTTTATTGGTACAAAAAGAGTTGGAGCGTATCAAGGGAGTAGATAGCGCAAATTCTTTGGGGCTACGTGATCCGGAGTTACAGGTCCGTTTTGATCCCTATCACCTACAAAAATTTGGTCTAAACCCTAGTGACCTTGCTGATATATTACGGTCTCGCTACCGTGATGTATCTGGAGGTGCAGTACAGGGGCCAGATGTTTTGTGGTTGCTACGATTGCAAGGTTCAACATCTGATCCGGCAAAGCTTGCTAAAATGTTGATACCCACAACAAAAGGTGAGTTGCCCCTTGGTCGTTTAGCAACTGTAGAAAAAGGACGTGAGAAGGCGAGAAAAGTAGTGCGTTATGGTGGTAAGCCTGCTGTAATGTTTACAGTTACAAAGCGTCCTGGGGTTAATACTATCAAGCTTGTAGATCGTATTTCTACCTATATAAAGACCTGGGAAAATCGTCAAGATATAACTGGGGTAGAGCTGGTTTTGGCTGATGACCAGACCCATATGGTGCGCAATGCATTGGGTACAATGGAGAAAAATGCCTTGGTGGGCCTTGGTTTGGTTCTGCTTACCACATGGCTATTTTTGGGAAGTCGTATAGCACTGTTAATTAGCATTGGCATACCATTTACCTTGGCTGGGGTGTTTGGCATTTTGCAAAGCTATGGTTTTTCTTTAAATGTCATGGTTTTATTGGGTGTAGTAATATCCTTAGGTATGTTGGTTGACGATGCCGTGGTGGTTGTGGAAGCCATTTATGCCCGGATTGCCCAGGGTGTTGAAGCTATGGAGGCTGGTTTACAGGCATTAGATGAAGTAGCAGCACCTGTGACAACATCAGTATTGACCACAATGGCGGCTTTTCTACCGCTTATGTTACTGCCCGGCATTATGGGCAAGTTTATGCGTGTTATACCCATGGTGGTAAGTTTAGCTCTGGCAATTAGCCTTATTGAAGCGTTTTGGATGTTGCCGTCACACATTGCAGCTTTAAAAATAAACTTTAAAAAGCCTTCAAAAATGCAGCGTTTCCGTAGTCGGATGCTGAAAAAACTCCGTTCAATTTATTGTCGTGCTTTGCTTGTTGTTCTACGTCGGCCTAAATCATCCATAACACTTGCTGCAGTGCCTTTTTTTCTAGCTATTGCAGCAGTAGGCGGCGGTATGGTGAAAATGAATTTTTTTGCCATGGACCCCATACCAATGTTCTACGTAAATGTCACCATGCCCATTGGCACTCCGTTGGATAAAACAATTTTAGCGACACAAGCAGTAGAAAAACAGGTACATGATGGTCTTAAAGATGGTGAGGCAAGATCTGTTGTAAGTTATGCCGGGCAGATGATGACAGAAACTAAACCATTTTTTGGTGATCGTTATGGCCAGATAATGGTTAGTTTGGTAAGTAAACTATCACAAAGACGTGGAGTAGATGAAATTATTGCTGCTGTTCGAGAACAGGCAACAACAGTTCCAGGGCCAGAAAATATCGCTTTTCTACCTCTATCTGGTGGCCCGCCAGTTACCAAGCCCATAAGTGTAAAGGTACGGGGAGATAATTTTGAAACCCTACAAATGGCTGCAGACAGCATTAAAGAATATCTAAAGACTATCCCCCAAATTAGAGATATTAGTGATGACTTTACCAAAGGTAGTGTAGGGCTTTCTTTAGCCCCTAACGATGATGGCTTACGTAGGGCAGGTGTGCATCCAGCTCTTCTGCCTCGTATGGTTCGCCTATTAGGTGATGGTGAGGTGGTTGCAAGCTTTCAGAATGAAGGTGAAAAAGTTGATGTAAGGGTGTTGGCAGAGCATAAACAGCTAGATGGCATAGATGATCTCTTAAAAATCCCTATCACTACTGCAGATGGTAGTGCAACCCCTTTAGAGAATCTTACCCACCATGAGATAAAAAGAGGGCTGTCTACCATTCGTCACTATAATTTCCGCCGTACTATTACTGTAGAGGCAGATTTAGACAAAAGTCAGATGGATACAGTTACAGCCAATAATTTAATAAAAAATTATTGGCTTGAAGTAGGGGGCAGTTATCCTGGGGTTAACCTTGATTTTTCCGGCATACTTGATGATATCAACGAAGCTTTAGATTCTATAGCTGTGTTGTTTTTGTTGGGTGTTGGTCTTATGTATATGATTTTAGGGACACAATTCCGCAGTTATTTTCAGCCTCTTATGATTCTTGTAACAGTACCAATGGCTTTTACGGGGGTTGTTTGTGGTCTTTTGTTAACTGGTCATCCTTTAAGTCTCTATACCTTATATGGTGTTGTGGCGTTATCTGGCATTGCGGTTAACTCATCCATTGTTCTTATTTCTGGAGCAAATGACCGTCACAATTCTGGTATGAGCGTTTCTCATGCTATTATTTATGCAGCTAAAAGACGAGTAGTTCCAATTATCATCACCACGGTCACAACCATTGCTGGTTTATTTTCGCTAGCAGTAGGCTTTGGTGGACAGTCTTTGTTGTGGGGGCCTGTTGCAACAGCAATTGTTTGGGGTTTGGCTTTTTCAACCACTCTTACACTTTTTATGGTTCCTTTGTTATATCTCATATCTATGGTTAGAAATAAAAAAAAGGTTCCAGCGGTATAGTTGGATACTAAAATATTGGCAAAAAAAAATCCGCTCTCCCCAACCGTTAGTGGCTAGGGAGGCGGATATATTTTTATAGTATAGGGGTTACCTAATTTACGTTCGCTCTGCTATAGAACTTTCTACTGTCGGTAGTTGATCTAGAAATTCGTAGGCCATAGCTCTTATGGCTTTGCCAACAGGTTCCGGTATTGTTAATGGTTCCTGTGATTTTAATTCCTTAATCGCTCTGTTAATCGAGTCCATACCAATCAGGCTAGCTTTGGTTTCTACATCCATTGTAGATGTGGCCTTGCCGCCGGTTCCCGCCGGATCCGCCCTTCCTGGGCTTCGACTTGCCATGGCTGTGGCCTGCTGGGAAATTCCCATTACCACGTTGATATCCATGATCTTGTATCCTTTTAAAAGTTGTCCTTTTTTTGTTATGGTTAATAATATTGTAACTGCTCTTGGTTTACATATCGACCAAAGCTTATTGCTACTTGAGTAAAAAAGATGATTTTGCAATATTTATATTAAAAGTAAGAAATTTTTGCTATTTGGATTGATAGATCACTTTTTACTATTGTTCTTTTATTCTTTGAAAAACGCTTCTAATGGTTGCACAAGGTGACAAAAAGCCTGTTTTTTGTCACAATATATGTGTCACATCACCCTTTTTGTAACATTTAATAAAATAACGACCTATTATTGAAAAATATGTTGACTTTATCTACAATGTTAGTTGAGATAGAGCATGGATTCATTTATTCAATAGAATTTACCTGTGCTATGTTTTACATTGTCAGGAGATAAAATTTACACTTTTTTAGGAGAAGTAAAAATGAAGTCTTACATACTAAAATTCAGTGTTATGCTGATATCTATCTTATGTATTGGCATAGGTAGTGAAGCTTTTGCCAAAGCACCTCCTGTAGCTATGCTAATTCAAGTAAAGGGTAAAATCGAATATAGTAAAAATGGTACAAAGTGGAAAAAAGTACGGCGGAATAAATTCCTCTTTGAAGGTTATTTTGTAAGAACTGCTGATGATGGTTCCGCTCAGCTTATTAACCAAATTACTAATATGAGCCGCACTGTTGGCCCAAATACTGAGTTTAAAATTGCCAAGCATGGTGGAGAGTTGATCTCAGGGCATTTGTCAAAACCAACACAAGCTGCTGGGGGTCTTTCAGCTAGCTTAAACAAGCGTTTTGCTAAGGCTCAGCGTTATACAACAGTTCGTCGCAGTATAAATAAAAAGAAAAAAATGAAGTTGAGCGCAATTAAAGAGATTACCCTATCAGCCGCACATCCTGATTTAGTATGGCAGGGCATGGGTAGTGATATATCTTATAATGTGCACATTGATGGAGTTACACATAAAGTTGCTCCTGTCTCAACAAATATGGTCCGTTTTACTGTTCCTACCCTTACTGGTGGCAAACATAAATATTCTGTCGATCTTGTTAAAGATGGAAAAGTCATCTATAAATCAAAAAAGAGCTATAAAATTAATTGGTTGAGTGGCACTGCTCTGGCTAAATTCCATGATGGCCTAGCGGAGGTTAAATCATCTGCTCCTGGTGATGACTTCTTGATTGCCAACTATTTAGAAGAGCAAGGCATGAATGTCGCTGCTATGGACATGTATAGACAGTATTTTGCTGCTAATGCTGATGATATTGATATGTATCCAATGCTGATTAAGGCTTATCACGATTTAAAGCTTAAAGACTTGAAAAAGGCTGAGGCTGTTAAATATAACATGATGTTAGATTCTGACAGTTGATAGTTGTTGCAGAAAAAAAAGCGCGCCTTTGGCGCGTTTTTTTTTGCTGGTTTGCAAACTGCTATAGTTCAGTTAGAATAAATAACATTTAGTATTTTAGATTCGGGGGAGTTGGTCAACTATGAAAAAAATCGTTGAAAGATGGGATATTGTGGGGACTGTTATCCTCTTTTTGATGGCCATTCCTGCTGAATATTATGAAATATTCTCATTTTTAGAAGATCAGACCATCTCTTTTAGGCAGATTTTACGGGTTGGTTATGGAGACCCTGACAAGACTCGTTTTTCTAGAGACAAAATTGTTTTAATCAATACCGATGAAGAGTTTTTTAGAGAGTATAAGAGTTACCCTCTTAGGCGAACAGATATTGGCCAAATTGCTGAGAACTTAAAATTCCTTGGTGCGAAGGTGGTGGCAGTCGACTTTTTAATGGACTTTCCCAGTTCATATGGGGAGGACGAACCAACTGCAAAGTCATTTAAAAAGGCAAGCCCAGTTCTCTTGGTTGCTCAAGCAGATATTGTTGATGGTGAATTTCATAGAATGAATCACGCCAATAAGACCTTAGCTGCTGTCACAGAAGATGGTTATACCAATATTACCTCAAGTAGTTCTATTGTTACTTCGTTATCTCGTCTACAGGTTAACAAGGAAATAGCAGACCTGTCTAACGACTGGCCTTATGCTGTGAAGGCACTGTCTATGTATTTTGGAATAGAGCCAACATTGGATGGTCATAATCTAAAGTTTGGTGATAAACTATCTGTTCCACTAGATCATAACTACAACTTTTATATTGATTTTCCCGCTCTCCCCAAAGGAACTAAATTTCTTAGTGATAGTGTTGGTCTATCTGCTATGGAGTTTATTGATATCTCCGATTTGGATGAAGACGAAATTGAAGAGTTACGTTATTGGATCCAAGATAAACTAGTGATAATTGGTGATACTTCAGAGGTCTCACATGACTGGTTTGATACCCCTGTAGGTATGGTTTATGGGGTTGAAATTATCGCCAGTGCAATTGATACCCTGCTAAAAGGTTCTCCTTTACGCCCAGCATCAGAGCAAAAGGAGATAATTGTATCAATAGTATTCATGATTGCTCTTATACTGTTAGGGTTAATTGCTCATCCAACAGTTAGGGCTTTTGTAGCTTTGGTTATTTTTGCTGGATGGGTTGCATTTGTCTCAATAGTCTATGTCAAGACTGGTTTGGTTTACTCCATGGCTTATATGTTTGTAGCTGGCATACTAAGCTTTGTCATGATAAATATGCGCTATTATCTTGTTGAGATGGGCCAGAAAACTATGATCAAAGGTGCTTTTGGTCAATATCTCTCTCCTAAAGTTGTGGAAATTCTGGTTAATGATCCAAGCAAGCTGTCTTTAGGCGGTGAACAGAGGGAAATGACGGCTTTTTTCTCCGATGTTGCTGGTTTCTCATCTATTTCAGAAAAACTAACACCACAAGAGTTGGTACAGCTGCTCAATGAATACCTAACTGCTATGTGCGATATTATTGCTAACTATGATGGCACAGTAGATAAATTTGAAGGTGATGCAATTATCGCTTTTTGGGGTGCTCCACTAACCCAAGAAGACCATGCAGTGCGCTGTTGTCATGCTGCTATTGATATGGAAAAACATATGGTTAACCTCCGGGTTAAACTAAAAGCTGAAAAACGTCCAGATATGACAGTTCGTATGGGTATAAACTCCGGTTTGATGGTTGTGGGTAATATGGGATCTGCTACTCGTATGGACTATACCATTATGGGTGATGCAGTTAACCTTGCAGCCCGCTTGGAAGGGGCAAATAAATTCTACTCATCTGGTACTATGATATCTGACTCTACCTATCAACTTGCTAAAGACCACATAGAAGCACGTGAACTGGATACAGTTAGGGTTATCGGCAAGAAAGAGCCAATTGTTATCTATCAGCTATTGGATAAAAAGGGTGAGGTGCAAGGTGCGATGGCAGAGTTGTTAGAGCACTATTACAGAGGCACAGCCTCATATAAAGATCGTAAGTACGACGAGGCAATACCCCACTTTAAAAAGGCTCTTGAAATTAATGAAGATGATGGACCATCATTAACTTATTTAGAGCGCTGTAAAGAGTATCTAGAAAACCCACCAGCTGATGATTGGGATGGTGTGTTTAACTTTACCTCTAAAGGATAAACCTGCAATAGAACGACAAATGGCCTCTTGCAACATAGAGGCTTTTGTCGTGCTCATTGATGTAGATTTGGTAGTTGTAAACACACTTAACTGGTAAAACATTATTTTGTCATATTAATATGTGGCTTATGGCTAATTTTAGGGGTGTTATTCTTTTTGATCCGCACTTTTCTGAAGATAGTACTTAATTGAGTTCATTATGGGGTTGAGAATAGACCGGTAGTTTCTTAACTCCTCTTTGGCCCTACGCCACTCTTTTTTTCTTACCTGTTTGTGTACTTGCACAGAAGGATCTTTTAAGGTTGGAAATAACACGTTTGCCATAGAGCCTTTAAGAACATGTGCAATTGCTCTTGCTTGCTCTTCCTTATGCTCTTGTATTGCAGAGCTAAGGCTGGAAATTAGTGATGGTAATTGCTCAGCAAGAACTTGTGCCACCTCACGATGATTTTCAGGTGGTAGCCCCATGGACTCAAGGGCAGCGGATAACTCGTTAGATTTTTTGTCCAACTCTATCCTTTTTGCGTCATCTCCTAAGGTAAAAGTAAAATACTCTTTTATTACTGCACGTAAATCAGAAAGTGAAGTTGGCTTTGCTAATACACCAACCATACCTGCCTGAGTACATTTTCTACGGCTTTTTTTGGTAATATCTCCAGTAAAAGCAATTATAGGGATAGGTTTGCTACCTTTTTTCTGTTTAAGCTCTCCTATGGCTTTTGCGGTTTGGTAACCATCCATGTTGGGCATTCTAAGGTCTAGTAGTACAAGCTGATAACTTTTTTTAGCTATTAACTCTAATGCAATTTTACCAGAATCAGCTATATCAATAGCATCTAGAGGAAAACCAATTTTTTCTAAAAGAGCTTTAGTTAAAAGCAAGTTTGTTGCCTGGTCATCGACTAAAAGTATTGAGCCTTCAGGGGTTATATGATTTTTTGCTGCTGAGTGAGTATAGTTATGGTCTTCAATTTGTGGGTTTAGTATGGCATTTAAAAGACGCTCTGCACTAACTGGTTTTTGCAGGCATGTAATGGGGCCTAAGCTAGTAGCTGCTTGATCCCATGCTTGATCCAATAGATCAGTCAGTATTATTAACTGGCACTTGGTATCTAAATATTGCAGAGGAATGAAGCCTTCTTCGGTATCTGGTTTATGGTTTACTATAATTAGATCATATTTATCAGTTTTATACTGCATAGGGTCTTGGGTGAATATTTTGGCTCCCCATTTCTCTAAATGATCTGTTAGCATCGTGAGTTGCAGCCCTTCACAATTATGGAGCTGAATTTTATAGTCTTTAAGGGGAAGGTCTTTATTGTTTTTTGTTGTGGTTTCTGGTTGGTTTTCTAAGACTATTGTAAAATAAAAAGTACTGCCAGATTTAGAGTGTAAATTGACATCAATACCAATTTCTCCATCCATCATTCTTACTAAATGTTTGGATATGGCTAGGCCCAGCCCAGTACCTTCATGGTTTCTTGAGGTGGAGTTATCTATTTGGGTGAAACGATTGAAAATTTCATCTCTTTTTCCTTCAGGTATTCCGACCCCAGTATCACGAATTTCAAATAAAAACTCAGTTTTATTATCAAATATGGTAATAGGTCCGCCATGAAGGTCTACACTTCCACCAGCTGGGGTAAATTTTATAGCGTTGGCAATAAGGTTTGTAAAAATTTGTCCAAGGCGATTTTGGTCACCACGAAATGATGTTGGCAGTTGGCTTGAAATATGTGCCGTCAACTCAACCCCTTTTGCACTTGCAAGGGGGGATAAAATCATTGTTACATCATCCATTAATTTTCTTAAATCAAAATCCCTGTGATCAAGGGTAAACTTACCCCGGTCTATTTGGGCAAAATCCAGTAGATCGTTGATTAAGAAAAGAAGTCGTTTGCCTGCGGTTGAAGAGAGGTGCAGGTACTCACGATATTTTTGGTTTAATTTTGCATCTTTAAGGAGTTCCAACATACCCAGGACAATATTCATGGGGGTGCGGATTTCATGGCTTATTGTTGCAAGAAAAGCATCCTTGGATTGGTTGGCCTCTTCTGCATGATCCCGAGCTTTTGCAAGTTCCACCATGGCTTGCCTTCGCTCTTCCGAACGATGTGCTAAGGCTTCATTTACTTTGCGTAGTTTTTCCTCAGTTTTTTTAAGTTTGACTATTTCAGGAAACCAACGGTAAAAGCCAATAATTAGCAAAATATAACCAGGCATAATACCAAATGCCTCTTCTATATAATCTAAATCTTTATACTGTTGGAATTCATCTAATATATCAAGTATATGTCCAGCAATAAGAAAGAGAAACCCGCTGACAACAAAATACCACCCCCGACGTTGCTCAGCCCCCATTTGAGTGCTGGCTCGGAGAATAAATATAAATGCGCCAAAGATGACAGCTAGATTTATGCTTTCAAAAAAAAGGTCGCTCATAGTGATCTAAGAGGCCTAAATGTCGGTTGTTAAGTAGGATATTTTCTTCAACATCTACATGTACCAGATGTATCGAGATTTTGTTATTATTATCTAACAAGTAGGATAAATACCCAGGTATTTTTATATAAAAACAATTTAATAGGATTTGTCTTATCTGGCAATGGTTAGATCAATTTTGCATATAAGTTAGCCTATATTTGTTAACAAAAATTTACTCTTCTTTTTTTTTATCTGGTGAAGAGAGGGATCTAATAAGCCTCTCAACGTCACTTTTAGTCAATATAGTTTCAAGAGAGAGAGAAGCAGCAGGGGATTTTTTCTTTAACTCTTTGGGAACAATTATGTGACGTTTGTTGTTACTAACATTTTTTTTGCTATCTTTTTGCTCCGGTATAGTTTTTGGTGGATTTTTTTTATCCCGGACCATAGCAACTCTCCTTAAGATCTAGGTTAACCCAGATACCCCTTTTACATATTGAAAATACATGCAATAATAAGGCCATCCCTTTTATTTTTGGAATTCAATAGCAAGAGTATTTATAAGTGAAGTTGAAAGTTGAGATGTTATAGAAGGCAGCTAGCCCGGATATTTCATGAAGAATAGCCGCTATGCTGCTCCAGGGATTGCCAGAACTGCGTTGCAGGATAAATTTTTAAGGATCACATACGGTCAGTATGTTCACCTGAAAAATTCAACCTGCGCCTTGTTCTGACAACCCCTGGAACAACCTTTCGGCCACTCTTCATGAAATATCCGGGCTAGCACCTCTTTAATTTATCTGTGGACTCTGCTATTGTAAATCTCTTTATGTTCTTAATCCGATTGTGGAAATTTAAATACGATAATGTTGCAGTTTTCTCCTATTGCCAGGCGACGTTGGCGACGATTTTGTTCTCATCGTCGTGGTATAGTATCCCTATGGATTTTTACAACTCTGTTTCTGTTTTCGTTAGGGGCAGAGTTGATATCTAACGATAAGCCTATTTTGGTCTCCTACAACGGCTCCATATATTATCCTCTATTAGTTAGTTATCCTGAAACAACTTTTGGTGGCGATTTTGAAACTGAGGCTGATTATAAAGATCCATATTTGGTGGATATTTTAAAATCAAACGGTAACTGGATGTTGTTTCCCATCAACCCTCATAGCTATGACTCAATAAACACTGAGCTTACCCATCCTGCTCCATCACCACCTGATATGGTTAACTACCTTGGTACAGATGATAGAGCAAGAGATGTTTTGGCCCGTTTGATTTATGGGTTTCGTCTCTCTGTTTTGTTTGCTCTTTCATTAACAATTATTGGGGTATTAGTAGGTATTTTAGCAGGTGCAATACAAGGATATTTTGGCGGTAAGACAGACCTATTTTTTCAGCGATTTATTGAGATATGGGGCAGTATGCCAGAGCTATACTTGCTTATAATTTTTGCTAGCCTTTTTAACCCTAGTGTGTTGCTGTTATTGTTGCTTCTTTCCCTGTTTGGTTGGATGGGGCTTTCAGACTATGTACGGGCAGAATTTCTACGGGCGAGAACCATGGTATATGTAAAAGCTGCAAGAGCTATGGGAGCAAAAGATAGGGTGATAATGTTTCGCCATTTGTTACCTAATGCGCTTACCCCGGTTATCACCTTTTTACCCTTTCGTATTTCAGGGGCTATTCTTGCTCTAACCAGTCTAGACTTTCTTGGTTTAGGTGTTCCACCTTCAACCCCAAGTTTGGGAGAGCTTCTTCGTCAGGGTAAGGCAAACATAGATGCTTGGTGGTTGTCTTTATCAGCTTTTTTGGTTTTGGTTGTTATGTTGTTGTTACTTAATTTTATTGGTGAAGCGTTGCGGGATGCTATGGACCCGCGCAAAGAGTGAACGGCTCATCAAACAGCCCACTGCTTAATGTTGAAAAACTAGCAGTAAGCTTTCCCGGTGTAGGGGCAGAGTTTGGGCAAGAGGAATTAGTGCCTGCGGTTGATAAAATATCTTTTTCAATTAACCGTGGTGAAACCCTGGCTTTGGTTGGGGAGTCTGGTAGTGGCAAAACTGTTGCCTCTCTTTCTCTACTGCGTCTTTTACCAACGTCGGCAGTAGTATCTGCTAAAAAAATTGAGTTTATGGGGCGTGACCTCAGCAAATTATCTGAAGGAGAAATTCAATCTCTTCGTGGCGATAGGGTGGCTTTTATTTTTCAAGAGCCAATGACAGCCTTAAATCCCGTCTATCCTATATCTCGCCAACTTGCAGAAAATTTTTCTCCTGAAGATAGAGAAGACAGCAAAAAACTTCATAAACAAGCTTGTGCTTTGTTAGAGATGACTGGCATTAAAGATCCTGAGCAGCGACTAAATTGTTTTCCCCATCAGCTCTCAGGAGGGCAACGACAGCGGGTTATGATTGCCATGGCCTTGGCTCGTCGTCCTGACCTGCTAATAGCAGATGAACCAACTACAGCTTTAGATGTAACTATCCAAGCACAAATTCTTACTTTGTTAACCAAGTTAAAAGATGAATTGGGCATGGCAATGTTGTTGATAACCCATGACTTGCCAATGGTCCAAAAAGCTGCTAATCGGGTTTGTGTAATGCGCCATGGTGAGATTGTCGAATCTGGTAATGTTGAAACAATCTTTAAAGCTCCGCAACACTCATACACTAAAACTCTATTAGCTAGTCTTCCTGATAGCAACTCACCCCCAAGGGTTAAAAATTCTTCGGTAATTTTAACAGCAAATAATATTCAGTGTCATTTTCCGGTTAAAAAAGGTCTGTTTAAACGTACAGTTGGTGTTGTAAAAGCAGTTGATGGTGTTAATTTAACAATCCGTCGTGGAGAAACTTTGGGTGTGGTGGGAGAGTCTGGCAGCGGAAAAACTACCTTGGGTGAGGTAATTTTACGCTTAAACCAAGGCCAGGGAGAAATTAACTTTGATGGTCACTCTCTATTTAAACAGTCACGCAAGCAGATGCGTTTGCTTAGAAGGCGTATTCAAGTAGTTTTCCAAGACCCTTTCTCTTCGTTGTCTCCACGGTATACCATTGGGCAAATTTTAGAAGAGGGGCTGTTAATCCATGACCTTGAACCAGACCCAGTTAAACGAGAAATAAGAGTTGCTAACTCTCTTGTTGAGGTAGGGCTGCCAAAATCTATATTAGGACGATATCCCCATCAATTCTCAGGTGGGCAGAGACAGCGTATTGCTATAGCCAGAGCAATGATATTAAAACCAGATCTGTTAATTCTAGATGAACCAACCAGTGCTTTGGATTTATCAGTACAGGCTCAGGTATTAAAGCTGCTGCGTCAACTACAGATAAAACATGGCTTAGCTTTTCTATTTATTTCCCACGATTTGCGTGTAGTAAGGGCTTTGTCCCATGAGGTGATGGTTATGTGGCAGGGTGTAGTGGTAGAAAAAGAGGAGACGGCAAAACTGTTCAACTCACCAAAACACCCCTATACTCGTCGTCTGCTTTCAGCTGCTCTTAATCTTTCTGCTTAACCTAGCCCGGATATTTCATGAAGAATAGCCGCTATGCTGCCCCAGGGATTGCCAGAACTGCGTTGCAGGATAAATTTTTAAGGATCACATACGGTCAGTATGTTCACCTGAAAAATTCAACCTGCGCCTTGTTCTGACAACCCCTGGAACAACCTTTCGGCCACTCTTCATGAAATATCCTGGCTAGTAGCTAATTTAATAAAAATAGAAAGTAGCAATTACAGATATTATGAAGAGCAGAATTATATTAATTGGATAACGGTCTACTGTACGTTTATTGCGCCTACTTTTTAAAAATAGAGCTATAGCAGAGAATATCGCCATAAGAATGGTGATTATATAGGCATAACTGGTCCATTTTGAGTGCCACATAATATCTACCCAAGTTTCGGGTATCTCTATTAGTGCCACCGGAGCCTCTTCTTTGGTTTTTGCGGCCTCTTTTACTGAAGCTAAAGCCATTACCAATAACCCCCAGCAGAGGGTTCCTATCCAAGAAACGGCTTTTAAGACTAAGTCTGGTTCACCACGAAACCCGGTTTGCCAGCTAGTTGAAAAAAAATCTTTTATGCTGTCATGGTCTTTGCCAGCAGCGATATTTTGCAAGATCATACGGAATATTACCACAAGGTATAGCACGACTATCGTGGTGAAGAAAATAGTACCAGTCAAGCCACTATCAAGGTCTACCAAACCTTGACGGGCAATGGTAAACATCATAAAGCTAATGAGTATTAAGACAAATAAATTAACAATAATAGTCAAATTAATTCACCAGTTGCATAAACCAAAATTTTATCAATTGTCGGTACGTATCGCCAACTGCAAAATTTTGATAGCGGAGGTAGTATGTTTAGTTGGCGCGAGTTACGTTTTATTCTCTGCACTATAGCAGCGATAATGATTTATAAAATTATTGGAACAGGGTGGTTTTTTAATATTGCAGGAGCAAATGCCTTGATAAATCTTTTTACTGGGCAGTACCTCTGCACAACCAACAACTGTTCTATAGAAAAACCAGGCATTGAACTCTCTTTTTTGCCTTTTAAAATGGTTTTATTTACTGATCCTATATCAATTACCCACTATATATCCACCATTTTTGGTCTGCTTTTATTAGTTTATGGCAGTGTGCATATTTAAGCCTATATTTGGCTGTTAACTGTGCGTGGCAGCAAATTACAAGCCTAGTTTTAACTTATTGCTACCTATTGTTAAATTTCATGGTCGTTTTGGGCCATAACATCACTAACTTTTTTAATACGTAATTTGTGCAGGGTATCGCCAAAGGCTTTGCCTGTGTGTCCGGTGTTGCTTATAGCTTTGTTATCAATAGCAATACAGCTGTTTAAACAATCTTTTAACTGTTCTCCTGGCATGTAAGGTTTGTTCATTCTATCTTCTCCTCGGCCCCATTTGTCAGCAGTACAGGCTAAGATAAAGTCTTCAACTATTTTTGGGTTTCTAAAAGCATCAAGTTGCCCTAAAAGTTTTACAATACGTTTAGGGCGCATTTGGGCTATACGATGACAGTGCATATGGTATTTAGCAGTTAAAATTGCCAACTTGGTAAAAGATTTTGGAGCTTTTATACGCAAGCAGAACTCTTCTAACTGTTTTGCCCCTGTCTCTTCATGGCCATAATGGTGGGGTAGGGAGCTGTTTGGGGTTAAGCCTTTGCCGATGTCGTGCATTAAGGCAGCAAAACGGACCTCTGTTTTTGGGCTTAGTTGTGCTGCGGCATCGACTGATAACAGGGTGTGTATCCAGGCATCACCTTCTGGGTGGTATTGTTGTGGTTGCGTCTGACCTGCTAAAGTTTCAAGTTCGAAAAACAGCTCTTTAATTGCTCCACACTCTTTTAATGTTTTAAAAAAAATGCTTGGTCTGGGAGTGGTTAAGGCTTTTTCGGTCTCTATCCATATCCTTTCTGGGGTTAGCTCTTTTAGTCCGCCTGAGCTAGTAATATTTTGCATTAAAGTGAGAGTTTGAGGGGCAATTGTAAAACCTAAATGAGCAAACCTTGCCAAAAAACGGGCAACTCGCAATACCCGTAAGGGGTCTTCTGCAAAGGCATCAGATACGTGCCTTAATATACGTTGTTTTAGGTCTTTCTGACCGCCGAATGGGTCTATTATTTTGCCATGGCTATCTATTGCCATAGCGTTGATAGTTAAATCCCTACGTATTAAGTCTTCTTCAAGGCTCACCTCACGCCCAAACTGTACCTTAAAACCATGGTATCCAGGTCCAGTCTTTTTCTCCGTGCGAGCTAGGGCGTATTCTTCTTTTGATATTGGGTGGATAAAAACCGGAAAATCAGCTCCTACCTGTTTAAAACCTAAAGCTATAAGTGTTTCTGGTGTTTCGCCAACAACAACCCAGTCACGGTCTTGGCTATCAACTCCAAGTAGAGCATCACGAACCGAGCCGCCAACTTGATAACATTGCAAGCTTGTCTCTTTAACACTGCTCATGGGTTGTCCTGAGTTTGTCTTGTAAATTGCAGCGTGTTTGTAGCCAGATGCTATTTTTAAGTTTATTTAAACAGAGCCTCTGCTGCTTTTAGGGCATCTGATTTGCTGGTGCTTTTATGTTTGTTGGGTTGTTTAGATTGGGAGTGAGAGCTTTTTTTACTGGTGGTAGAGAAATAGTCACAAAAAGTGGCTTTCTCTTTATCTAAAACTCGTTCCGCTTGGCTCTCTTGACATTCGTTATAAGAGTGGGCATCAAAAAAACGGCAGTTGCGACAAATTCGCACATCTTGATGGCAGCCATTACATAGAGTGCTGCGACCTATTTCGTTTGGCAATGGTGCTTGACAATGCCAACAAACGGCCAATTTTGCTTTGCTCATTTTATTTTCCTTAAAGATTATTGTAGAAATCTCTTTACCAACAGGCATTAATTTTGCTAGCCTATGAGTGTAACTATTATATTAACACTGTTATGGACCATATCCCAAGTGGCTAACATTAAATGCCATACCCCCGTAAGTGGGGAGACTAATTTTTTAAAGCACTCTTATGTTGCTACACTTCTGCTTGCCCTGAATCTGCTGCCGTTGGGGCATCTATCTTAAGAAGCACCTCATAGGCTTTCGGGCCACAAAAATTATATATTACAATGACTCACTAAACCAGACAAGATTTTTGCAAACTTGCGTCTCGGTTTATAGATATTTAAGTAGGAGAAATAAATGAAAACCATGCCCCACCATCACTATACCCCATTTGCTCCCATTTCATTACCGGACCGTAAATGGCCCAATAAAGTTTTAGACAAAGCTCCCATGTGGTGTGCAGTTGATCTTCGTGATGGCAACCAAGCGTTAATAAACCCCATGGACCCAGAGCGTAAGTTGCGTCTTTTTAATCAGCTTGTTGCTATTGGTTTTAAAGAGATAGAGGTTGGCTTTCCTGCTGCCTCACAGGATGATTATGACTTCACACGCAAATTGATTGAAGAAAATTTAATACCAGATGATGTAACAATTCAGTTGTTAACCCAGTCTCGTGAACATTTAATACGGCGTTCCTTTGAGGCAATAAAAGGTGCAAAAAAGGCTGTTGTGCATCTTTATAACTCAACCTCACCATTGCAGAGAGAGGTTGTCTTTGGTATGGGGAGACAAGAGGTTATCGATTTGGCAGTTGAAGGGGTTAATTTAATCCGTAACTTAGCGAAAGAGTGTGATACTGATATCCGTTTACAATATTCACCGGAGAGTTTTAGCAACACAGAGTTGGATTTTTCCGTAGCTATTTGCCAAGAAGTTTTAAAAGCTTGGGGAGCTAGCAGTGATAACCCGGTTATCCTTAACCTTCCGGCAACGGTAGAGTCTGCCTCACCGAATGTTCATGCAGACCAGATAGAGTGGTTTTGTCGTAATTTGCAAAATTCTCAAGCTGCCATAATAAGTCTTCATCCCCATAACGATAGAGGATGCGCCGTTGCCGCTGCTGAGTTGGGTATGATGGCTGGTGCAGCGCGAGTGGAAGGTACGTTGTTTGGTAATGGAGAGCGTACAGGCAATGTTGATTTAATCACCCTTGCTTTAAACCTTTTTTCTCAAGGCGTTGATCCCAAGTTGGATCTTTCTAATATTCAATCGATAGTCGATACCTATGAGAGCTGTTCTGGTTTAACCGTTCCACCCCGGCATCCTTATAGTGGTGAATTGGTTTTTACCGCCTTTTCTGGCTCGCACCAAGATGCCATTCAAAAAGGTTTAAAGGCGTTAAAGGAGTCAGGTGCAACAGGCTGGTCGGTTCCTTATCTACCCATAAACCCAGACCACTTAGGCAGGCAATATGAGACCTTTATCCGCATTAACAGCCAATCTGGAAAAGGGGGAGTTGCATATATATTAGATGAGAAATTCGGCTTACGTTTACCAAAAGATATTGTTAAAGATTTCAGCCAAACTATACAAAAAATTGCTGATGAATCGGGCCGGGAGTTACAGCCCCAAGAGATTTATGATGCATTTATTAATTATTATATTACCCCAATAAATGAGGTGGAGTTAATCTCATATGAGAGCCATCCCATACCAGACAAAGAGAGCATATGCCGTTTAATTGGCAAGCTTCGTCATGGAGACAATGAAGTAGAATTTGTTGAGAAAGGCAGCGGCCCGGTAAGTGCTTTCGTTGCAGTATTGGAGAGGGTGTTGGATACCAAAATAAAAATAAACTCCTTTGAACAACACGGAGTAGGCGAAGGCAGAGATGCAAAGGCGGTAACATACGTTGCTCTTAGTGCCAACAACAAAGAACCATGTTTTGGAGTTGGATTACACACCAACACAACAACTTCATCTTTAGAAGGGGTAATTAGGGCGGTTAGTAGTTCATTGTAAAATGATAAACGAACTCTTTGGGCTTGGATGGTTTTTCATCCAGGTCCAATTTATTTGTTGTTCAAAATATAGGGAACAAAGGCTTAAATAATATATATTAATTTGTCATTTAGTTGAGAAGTTAGTTTTTAATAAAAGACTAGTAAATGAAAGATTTATTTATTCCAAGGTTTGTTAGGTAGGTAGCCTTAACCAACTATTAAAAAATAAGAATACAAGATATTGACTTAACAGAATTTGAATTAAAAAAATTGCTAGAAAAAGGTGATATTAAAAGAAAAATCAACGTAGGATGTCGGTGTCCTATTTTTTAATGGCCGAGCTTATTTCAATTAAAATAAAAATAAGCTACATATAATTAAAAGCCATGTTATTCTTAAGGCACTATTTTGTTTAAATGGGGAAATTTAAATGCCAACACATCAAATTGTCATTCCTGTTCCTGAAAATATTCCTATACCACAGGGAATCGATGAAGATCCTGTTTTTATACGGAACGCTTTAGCTGTTGTTCTTTATAAAAATGGTCGTTTAACTTTGTTGCAAGCAAGAGAACTAATGGGTTTAACCAGAAGAGAGTTTGAAGAGTGTTTGCCTGAATATGGGTTTACAATGATGGATGACAAAGATTTAAATTCTGAAATAGAATCAATTGATAAATTTTAATCAACTTGTTGTTGCAGACACAGGGGCCATTATCACACTTGAGAAAATGCCTGATGGCTTTAGATTTATTCAAAAGCTCTATAAAAAAATTATTGTACCTTCTCAAGTTTTGGAGGCGTTGCACAGAGGAAACCAGTATGAATCTGATTATCTTGACTTTTATAACATAAGAAAATTACTTGATATACAACGGGTTTCTATATTATCTGATGGCCTTGAGTTACTTGACTATGGTGAAAGGTATGCTATTTCTCTAGCCATCCAGTTAAAATATCCACTTCTAATTGAAGACCGTAACGCTAAGGAAATGGCAGAATCAAAAGGGGTGCTTACTTCAGGAATTGCAGGCCGGGTATTAAAAGCATATTCTTTGGGGGTAATTAGTTTTTTATCTTATTCAGTCTTTAGCCACAGACTTATTTTTCAAGCTCCATTTGTTGTCTTTACCTTGTATCCAATACTCCATATTACAGCCTTGCTCCATATATTTTTTATAGCGTGTTCGGCTAGCATTTAGGGCTTCGGGGTTGCTGCCGTCTACAAAGTCTATGACCATATCAAACTGCTGGGGTTTTTCTATTAATTTGGGGGTTGAAAGTACTATAAGGGTTGCGTTGTTTTTATCTGTTGGTTTTGACGCAATTAATAGGGGTTGTAGCTCTGGATCGGGGTTTGTATCAATGCCGTGTGGCAGGAATGAATCGGGTGGTGAATACCATAGTTGACTGTCCCAGTATTTACTTGGGTCGGTACCTGGGGTTAATAGGGTTGACCTTATGCCTTGGGCATGGGCTTTGTTTAAAATTGTGGTAATGGCAGACTCTAGGGTGGAGATACCTAGTTGATAAAAGCGCACCGTTGTTGGTGAGTTTTTGTCGGTTCTTGCCATTATAGTTCAACCCCCATCTCTTCTAGCCTTTCTTTGCGCAGTGGGTCTAACTCTCCTTTTTTGTATGACTGTTTTTGAAACAATAACCACAAACCAAGTTGAGAATATTTAGAACCTTGGGTGGGTACGTTACAGTGGCCTTGTTCATCTTTAAAGGCTTTTAAAACAATCATCATCTCCTCTACAATAACCTGTTTTTGCTCCCAGATAAAATTTAGTTCTGATAAGCGGTTAATTTGGTCTTGTGAGAGGCTGTTTTTTGTTTTAGCTTGCCTTTGGGCATCACACCAAGCAGAAAGTAACATTGTTGTAGGACTGGACTTTGAAACCAGGCAGTGGCCTTTTTCGTGGGCAAAAATAAATAACTGGCGATACATTTCTAGCCAGTTAGCCTCTGCTATATCCCATATAAACCCTAGTGCATCTAGCCTTTGAACTCTTTCTTGGTCTAGCTGTCCAGAAATTTTAGCTTTTCTTTGGGTGGCAACCCACCAACCTAGCTCACTGTTTTGAGTGTAACTTTCAGGAACCAGACAGTCTCCGTGGTGATCTCTATATTCAGTTAGAGCAACAAACATCTCCTCCCAAAATATAGCTTTTGCATCCCATAAAAAGCCAAGTTTAGATAGTCTATCTTGATGTTCTTGGCTTAAGTTGCCTTTTTTAAAGTCTCTTCGTATTGTGTTTACCCACTGCGCCAAACGGGGGTTTTGGGTCCACTTTGCCGGGACAATACAGTGGTTGCGACTTTTGGTAAAGTTGGCTAAAGCTGTAAACATCTCCTCCCAGGCTGCCTCTTTAGCATCCCAAATAAAGCCTATTTTTTCCAGCTTTTCTTGACGGTCTTTATTAAGTATATTTTTTGTTTTAAGCAGCCTCTGTTTTTTTACCCAACCAGGTAGTTCTGGGCTTGCTTTTAGGTTTGGCGGCAGGCTGAAGTGGCCCACTTTTTTATAATAAATAACCAAGCTCTCAAATTGCTCATCCCATGCAGCTTGTTCAAGGTCCCAAACAAAACCAGCCTCATCCAAACGGGCTTTTCTATCTTTATCGATGGTTCCTAATTTTAACTCACGGCGCAGGGATTTTGCCCACTGCCCAAGGTTTGGTTTAGCAGGATAAATGTCTGTAAGTTTGCCGTGGCCATGAGTGAGCTTAAAAAATTTAAAATCAGCAAACATCTGCTCCCAAAGAGCAATTTTTAGATCCCAAGCAAAGCCCAAAGCTGTAAGGCGGTTAATTCTTTTAGGGTGAAGGCGATTTCTTCTGCGTAAACTGCGCTGTTCTTGGCTCCATAAGCTTAGGGTTTCAATTGCCGAGCCTTTCTCAAGCCCTTTTTCAGGTAGGGTGCAGTGTTTGTTTTGTTTTTCGTACTCTTTTAACAACATAAACATTTCGTCCCAGTGGGCCTGTTCAAGGTCCCAGACAAAACCTGCAATTTCTAGTCTCTCTTCTCTTTTGGAAAGAAGCTTGCCTAAAATTTTATCACGGCGTTGAGCTTTCGCCCATTCAGCAAGCTTTGGCATATGTTCATCTTTATCAGGTACTTTACCGTGGCCATTTATCATCTTAAAGCGTTCAAAAAGTCCGAATCGCTCTTCCCAAGCTGCTACCTCTAGGTTCCAGACAAAACCAAGGCCATTTAAACGATCTTCGCGCTCTTCAGATAGAGTCCCTTTTTTGTCATTGCGCCGTTGTAACTGGGCCCACTCAGCAAGCTTTGGGTTGTGGGGGTAGTCAACGGGTACTTGACCATGACCATGTATTTTGTGAAATTTAGCAAGAGCTTTAAAACCAGTTTCCCAAGCGTCTGCTTCTAGGTCCCAAACAAAACCCAAAGCGTTTAATTTATCTTCCCAATCTTGTTCTAGGCGGCCACTTAGTTTTTCCCGTCGTTGTCTAATTACCCAATCTGCAAGTTCTGGATTATCCGCAAAACCTTTAGGAACTTTGCAGTGGTTGTGCTGGTTTTTAAAAGTTACTAAATTTTTATACATTCTTTCCCACGCAGTTTTTTTAGGGTCCCAAATAAAACCTTGTTGGGAGAGTTCTTCAAACCTAGTTTTTAACAAAGTATTTTTAAAATGATCTTTACGTTGTTGCTCTACCCATTGGCTCAATTGAGGGTTGTCAGGCAAGCGTTGGGGAACTTCACAATGGTTGTGTTGATCTTTAAAAGCTAAAAGTTGACCAAAATTTTCGTCCCATAAGTTGCTCAACCTTTTAACGCAGTGAATTAAAATATCTTCTTTGTTAACTCTGTTATCACTTTCACTGTTTTCGATAATCTGCAACCATTCATTAAGCGGCTCTAAATCCCAGCGTCCGGTGCGACCAAAGTTAATGCGTATAGTCTTAACCTCTTGAGAAAACCTATTGTCAAGCTCTGCAAACAGTTGCAAGCTTGACCATAAGTCATCACAACTATCAATGCTATCAGTACAGTCTCCACTGTCAGTTTTAGTGATAGCTACTGCATAGTAGCCACTGTTATCTCCAGGTCTTTTTAATAACACTGGCTCAAAGGTTGTGGCCTCTTCTTTTTTGTTGCAACTTAAGAAAAAAACCAGATCAGCAGGGTATAGATTAAACCCAGACTCAGGGGTTGAAGTTAAGCTTAAAATAGCGTGGTTGCTTTGTAAAAAAGATACAATTTGTTCATCAACCTCGGCTCCTGTTTTTAGGCTATCAATACAAAATGGTTTATACTTCTCCAAAGGGTCTGGTCGTGTATCTAAAAAATTATCAGAAAACTCTTTTGCTTCAGCAGGCTTTTCATGGCGAGTATGGATATGAGAAATATCAGTTTTTTCTTTAATGCACAAAGCAATTGCGTCTAGGTGGTTCTCTTTTTCGTTGATAATTGGCAATAGAAATTTCCACGGCCTTATGGCTTTTTTTTGTATGCCATCTGCAAGATTGCCTAAATGAACTACAGGGCCGTATATATCCTCATTATCTAGCCTGAATATAGCTTTTAGCTCACCATCTTTATTGGGTTTTAGAGCATCTAAACGCTGTGGAGTAACTGTTAACAGGTAGATTTTTTTAATGGGTAAATCACCGTCTACAAGAGCTGTGCGAATTTTTTCTCCTTGAGGTGTAACAATACGGTGAGCTTCCATTATCAAGGCTAAATCAATTGGTGGATAACCCAAAATTGACCGTTGTAACATTGGCAAAATATCTGCTGTTGCCAAAATAATTTTTATACCGCTTTGCAAACGTAGATTAAAAAAATTTCTCAGGCCACTACTTGTTGTGATTATAGGGTGGTAAAAATCGCTTTGTTTTAATTTTGAAGGTTGGTTGCTAAAAACAAGGGGGGCAATGGTGGACCATGAGGTCTGTTTTTGCCAATGTTTTATAAAATCTTTTATGTGGTTTTTACTAGGTAAAATTATCAACCCAGTACGTTGGTTACCTATATTTTCTAATAAAAGTCTGGCAGTTTGCAGTGTATCTCCACCCAAAGGAGGTACTAACACAGCTTTTGCATTTGGCATTGCTTTTACAATATTTATAGCTTCAGTTTGATACGGGGAGGGGGCGTTGCGAGTGGGTAGTATGCCACCACCTTTAAGCCAGCGGTTGAAACTAATAAAATCTGCAGTAGAAAGGTTGTCAAGATCAGGAGCTAAAATACGGTGAAAACCATCTTCTTTTTGCAGTGTTTTAGGAAGGTTTTTTGTGTTGCTAATAAGCAGAGGTTGCTCAGTTGTTTTTATGAGGTTTTGAAATTCACTAATTTGGTCAGAAGAAAGTTCTTGTCTATTGGGGCAATAATATACTGCATAGGGGTGCGTCTCTCCGCTGCAAGTTTTAAAATAGCCGTGGGCTTGGGTTAGTTTAGCAGGTAGACTAAGTCTTCTGCTTAAATCTGTTGTTAATGCAGGTGCTGGAAATACTTCAGTTGCTTGGTAAAAAGAGCGAGTAGAAAGCAAGCCCTCTACAAACAAACCAAATGCAGAAATTGCATCGCTGTTAATTTTTAAACTATGCTCATCAACATCAATTTCATCAGTGGTTTCACCTGCCAATTTTGGGGGTGATTCAGCTTGGTTAGCAGGCTCATTAAGTGCGCAGATGTTATCTTTAGAGCCTTCAGGTAATTCAATATGTAGATGTGGAGCCGTGTTTTCAACAACTGTTTTTGGGTTTAATCCTGCTAGTCGCTCTTCCAGATCTTTAAAGCTGGTTAGGTTGTTAAACAGTTTTGCGTCCCCAAATCGTCGTGCATCAGGATGTTTAGGCAGCATGATATATCCTATCGGGGTGTTGCATCCGGCAGACCACCATCAACAGGTATCGTTGCGCCAGTTGTGGGGCTTTGCCTGGTGACAAAATATAATACCGCATTTGCTACGTGTTTGGCTGTTACAGCGGATTTTAAAAGGTTGCGATTTTGATAATATGCCTCAAGGCCTGCTTCATCTAAACCACGGGCCTTCATACGGTCTGGTCCTACCTCAGCCCATAAGCCAGATTTACGTTTACCTTCCGAGAAAACAGCATCGGGAGAAACCATGTTAACTCGTACGTCATCAGCAGCCATCTCTAAGCTGGCTATTCTGGCAAGTTGGTGAGCAGCGGCTTTGGTTGCGCTATAAGCACCAAAGTTAGCACCTGGAGCAAAAACATTTTTGGTGGAGATTAAAATAATATCACCACCAGTTCCCTGTTTTTTTAGAATACATCCCATTGTTGATAGCACATTTAACGTGCCTTCAATGTTTACCCTCTGCAAGCGGTTAAAATCTTCTGTTTTCATGTCGCTTAATGAGCATACATGGGCAAGTCCTGCATTGATAATTGCTATATCAATACCACCCCATGCATCAATAATTTGCCCCAATGCTTCATTTACAGCTTCTGGGCTTGTGACATCCATAGGCACTGCAATTATTCTGTTAGGGTACTGTTTGTTTAAATCTGCAACTAGTGAGTCTAGGTGAGTCCCAGGGAGATCAGTTGCAGCAACATGGCAACCATTAGCCAATAATTCACGACAAATTCCTGCTCCTATGGCTCCGGCAGCACCTGTTACCATGCCTATAGAACCAGCAAGAGGTGGCTGTTGTTCATTGGCAAGTTTGGCCTGTTGTAATGGATAATATTCCATAGCAAACATATCGGCTTCACTAAGGCCGGTATATTTTTCACCCATAGATGCAATGGTGTTTTTTACGTTGAGTGTCTGCTTGGTAATGTCTCTAACTATATTGGCTTGCTCAACATTTTCTCCGGCACACACTGCACCCACGCCTGGTATAAAGGCTACCCGTGGTGAACTGTCATATGGAACCTGTTTTTTTTGCGACTGTTTTTTAAAATATTTTAAATAAGCCTTTTTATAATTAGCAATTGCAGGGGTTATTTGATCTTGCTCTGCTATCCATACTGGTAAAGGTTTGCTGCGTATAAGATGGTCAGATGTAAGAGGAGGAGATATAACTCTCTTCTCGCCTCTTTCATTGGCTAAAATATTTAAGGTTTCGCTGTCTATTATTGAAGATAAAACAAACCGTTTATAAGGGGTGTCTGGGTTGTTACTAGGCAGTGCTAGTTCACCCCGTAGTATAGGTGCTAACTCTCGATACTGTTTTTTTGCTGCATCAATACTCACACTTTTTTTTGATCTAATACGGTTTATTCTGTTTTGTATAAATACCTCTGCTCTTGTTACTATTTCAATATGGTGGGTATAAGCAGTTAAGGCATCTTCTCCCCATGTTATAAGCCCGTGTTGCATGAGTATCATACCACTGGCAGTAGGTTTTTTGGCATAAGCTTTTGCCACCGCTTTTGCCAAGCTAAAACCAGGGTGGATATAAGGCAGAATAATAACCTTATCGCCAAAAGCTTTTTTTAGCTGCTCTTCACCATTTTTTTGGTTGCTTAGGGTTAAAATAGCATCTGCATGGCTATGGTCGATATATTTAGCTGGTAAAAATGCGTGTAGCAGTGCCTCAATTGAAGGGGTAGGTGCTTGGGAATCAAAAAGATTACACCGTATTTGATTTACCATCTGGGCATCGTCAAGGGTGTTAAGAGCTGTTAGTTTTTTAAGCCTGTTAAGGTGTAAACCTGGCAAACCCTCACTGGTTAATTTTGCTAAATCATGACCAGAAGCTTTAATATAAATTGCTGCAATTTGTTGGTCAAATATATCATTAAAAGAGCTCTTTACAGAGCAGTTGCCACCACCATGAAGTACCAGTGATGGCTCTTTTCCTTGTAAATGACTGCTGTAGAGACGTAAAGCAATATCTTTATTTACACTCTTTGCATGTTTTTCAACAAATTTTGCTGCTGCACTTTTTGACCATCTGTTTTTCATTTTAAAATATCTTCCTTTAAAGCAAGAAACTCAACCTGACTTGTTATAATAACAAAAAGTAAGCTTATTGAGGAGGGGTGCTCTTCTCTTTTTTTGTGATTGACTTTTGTTAACAATATAATAGTTTATCAATGATGCTATCATTATAATGGAAATTAGCCCATAATATGGGTCAACTAGCTGTTTATTTTAAAGTTTGGGGGTTATTATGGAACGTGATCAAGCCATTAAATTTATGTTAGACGCTTTGGTAGGCATGAAATCCAAAGGTGGGTCTGATCTGTTTATTACAGCCAACTATCCCCCTGCTGCCAAGCTAGATGGAAAAATGACCCCTTTAACCAAACAGCCCTTAGCTCCATCTGATACCAGTATGTTGGTTAGGGCAATAATGAACGACCGACAGGTTAAAGAGTTTGACGCAACTCGCGAGTGTAACTTTGCCATAAACCCTAAGGGGGTAGGGCGGTTCAGGGTTAATGCCTTTGTGCAGCAAGGCCACTCTGGCATGGTGTTAAGAACTATCACCACTGATATTCCTGACTTTGATAAAATGAACCTGCCACCAATTTTAAAAGATGTGGTGCTTAGTAAAACTGGGTTGGTTTTAGTGGTTGGTGGTACAGGTTCAGGTAAATCTACCACACTAGCATCTATGTTAGGAGTGCGAAACCAACAGACACATGGTCATATAATAACCATTGAAGACCCTATTGAGTATGTCCATCCCCACATAAACTGCATGATTACCCAGCGAGAGGTTGGGGTAGATACAGAAGGGTGGGAAGAGGCTCTTAAAAACACTCTTCGCCAAGCCCCAGATGTTATTTTAATCGGTGAAGTCCGCGAGCAAGAGACTATGGAGCACGCCATTAACTTTGCCGAAACCGGACATTTAGCTTTATCTACCCTTCACGCAAACAGTGCAAACCAAACCTTAGACCGTATTATAAATATGTTTCCATCAGAAAAACGCCAGCAGTTATTGATGGACCTCTCCCTTAATTTACGGGCTATTGTTTCACAACGATTATTAAGAAAAAAAGGTGGGGGTAGGGTGGCAGCAGTAGAGATAATGTTAAACTCACCGCTTATTGCCGACCTTATTTTTAAAGGTGATGTTTCTGGCATCAAAGCCATTATGGCAGCCTCTAACGAATTGGGTATGAAAACTTTCGATCAAGCACTGTTCGATCTTTATGAAGCAGACCAAATAACCTATGAAGATGCTCTGCGCTCGTCTGACTCTGCCAACGAACTTCGCCTTAAAATTAAGTTAGAAGGCAAAGCAGCTAAAGGTAAAAACCCTATGGATGGTCTTGATGGTTTGTCATTGGTTAAAAAAGAGGGGGAAGAATAGTCTATAATGGATATATCTCCATACCTTGATTTAATGATAGAAAAAGAGGGGTCTGATCTATATTTTACCACTGGTGCTACACCTAAAATGAAAGTAGATGGTAAAATGGCATCAGTGGGTAGTGCGACCCTAACTAAAGAACAGGCCAGTGCTGTGGTTTTGGGGGTTATGCAGCCTGAGCAGATAGAATTTTTTAAGTCTAACCTAGAGATTGATTTTGCCATCTCCCATGGTGAAGCTGGTAGGTTTAGGGTTAATGCTTTTCATCAAAAAGGTAGCCCAGCAATGGTGCTACGTTATATACGCAGTGAAGTGCCAAATATAACTGATTTAAAAGTACCAGAAATTTTAAAAGAGCTTATATTAAATAAGCGTGGTCTATTGTTAATGGTAGGTGGTACTGGTTCTGGTAAATCAACCACACTTGCAGCTATGATAGACCATAGAAATAGCACAATGGGCGGTCATATTTTAACTATTGAAGACCCGGTAGAGTTTTTTCATCCACATAAAAAATCTCTTATAAATCAACGGGAGCTAGGACCAGATACTCACTCTTATGCAAACGCTTTAAAAAGTAGCTTACGAGAAGCCCCCGATGTAATTTTAATTGGTGAAATACGTGATAAGGAGACAATGGAAGCAGCGTTGGAGCTGGCAGGAACGGGGCATTTATGTATCTCTACTTTACATGCAAATAATGCAGACCAAGCTTTAACACGAATAATAAATATGTTTCCCCAAGAGACCCACAAACAACTTTTTATGGATCTCTCTCTTTATCTAAGGGCTATTTTATCTCAAAGGTTGGTTAAGAGTGTCGATGGAAAAAGGCGGGCAGCAGTTGAGGTTATGATCAACACCCCCCATATTGCCGAACAAATTTTAAAAGGTGATATAGACATGGTCAAAGAGGCCATGGCAGATAGTAGCGAGAAAGGGGTGCAATCATTTGATACTGCTCTGCTAGCACTGTATAAAGAGGAGGCTATTTCAATGGAAGAGGCTCTTAATAGTGCTGATTCTAGGGCAAATCTTGAGGCTAAGATCCACTTTGCTTAAGGTGATGTATGGCTGAAATTTTGGTAGTTGATGATGATAGTCAAGCAATTGAGCAGACATGCCGTTTAATTTCTGACATAGGACATACTACAGATTTTTTAGTAGAATCTCGCTATTTATTGCCAAAATTAGAGTCCCATAAGGTTGATTTAGTTCTATTAGATGTAAATATGCCAGATGTTGATGGCTTAACACTTCTAAAAGAGCTAAAGGCCCACCCCACACTTAATAAAATTCCTGTTATTATGGTAACAGGCGAGACAGGTGAGGGGTTGATATCCCAATGTTTTCAAATGGGTGCAGTAGACTTTGTCAATAAACCAATCCGCCCCTTAGAGCTACAATCACGCATTAGAATTGCCCTTGAGACCCAAGAATATATTCTCGATATCAATAAAAAAAATGATGACTTAGCCCAGGCAAAAGCTTTTTCTGAAACTATTTTCAATAGCATGGAAGATGCCTTGGTTGTGTTAAACAGAGATGACCTATCTGTAGTTGATGCCAATATGGTGTTTATAGAAAAAGTAGGTAAACCAATTTCTGAAATAGTTGGTGCACCATGTTATTTAACCGCTAGAGAGTTGTATCATCCTTGTTATCCTTGTCATGGTCACTCTAGTGCATGTGTTTTATCAGACACCTTACAAAGTGGTAGCACCCACGATCATGAGTTTCATTATGAACACGAAGAGGGGGATAAACGTTATACAAAAATAATCACAATTCCCATTAAGCGACCCGGTAAAGAGGTTGATAAAATTTTGCTTATCGCAAGAGATGTAACCAAAGCGCGACTTTTGCAAGATAGATTGCGACATCTGGCCTTTCACGATGTATTAACTGGCTTGCCAAACAGGCAGTTATTTTATGATCGTATTAATCAATCAATAGCTATGAGCAATCGCAAAAATAAAATGATGGCTGTTATGTTTTTTGACCTAGACCGTTTTAAAAAAGTGAATGACACCTTGGGTCACGATATTGGTGATCTGCTACTGATTGAAGTTGCAAACCGCCTGACCTCTTGTGTGCGGAAAAGTGACACCATAGCCCGTATGGGTGGTGATGAATTTACAGCTGTTTTAAACGAGGTAGATACAATTACCCAGGTGCAAAAACTTGCCAATAAAATGCTAAAAAGTTTAGGGGAAAAGTTTAACCTAAAAGAGCACTCTCTTGTAGTAACCTCAAGTATAGGAATAGCCATGTACCCTCAAGATGGCAACAACATGGAGTTACTGACTAAACATGCTGATAAGGCCCTATATATAGCAAAAGGGGCAGGGCGTAATAATGCTAAGTTTTATTCGGGATTTTAAACAATGTAATTATTAGGTTATATTTTTTTAGCAGCTATAATTATATTCTTTCCTATTGGGGGGGATATCAACCCCTCCATAAAGCGAGTGATTGGTACACCAATAGTGTCATATAACCCCACCATCTTAGGGTTTAAATTTGTGCTTTTACCCATGGTGTTAATTAACCACCATGGAGCAACCCCTAAAAAATCAAAGTAGCTTTTTTCCATAATATTTAAGCCAGATTCCTCAACAATTTTTACAAGGTTTGGTAATGTATATCGGCGATAATGACCAAAATCTGCATCTAGTTTACTAAATAAAAATGGTAGCGCAGGAACAAACAGCAACAGTGTGCCTCCAACCTTTAAATTTTTTGCCAACCCCATAATAGCTTTTGCATCTTCTTCGATGTGTTCCAACACATTTATTAATACAATCGCATCTTGCAGAGTGGGTTTGGGTTTTTTTATAAAATCTTCCAACGTTGCTTGGCTAATTGTAACTCGGTTATTAAGGGAGAATCTTTCTAATAATTTAAGGTTTAAATTGGCAGAAGGTTCAACCAGACAGAGTGTCTCGACATTTGGTAAAAGCAGTTCTGAAAATGTACCTATACCAGCACCAATTTCGGTAACTTGGCCAGACAAATAAGGTCTAAAAGTATCCAGAATCCAATTATAATAATTAGGGGAATTCAAAAGTGCTGCAAACTCATCACCACTATATATTTTTTCTTTATCCATTATTAACTTTCAAGTGTGACCAATAAAAGTAGATCTCGTTGTTTCACGGTTTTCGGTAGGGAAAAAGATTATAACGAATTATACAATATAGAGCTTTTACACCATCCTTCCATGTGATTTTTTTACCATCTTCATAGGTACGCCCGTAATAGCTAATACCAACTTCGAAAAACTTAGTACGTTTTGGAAGTCGGGCAATTTTTGCTGTTATTTCGGGTTCAAAACCAAACCTGTTCTCTTCAATAATAATCTGTTGGATTATCTCTTTTTTAAACACTTTATAACATGTTTCCATGTCGGTGAGAGTTAAGTTTGTAAATATATTAGATAATAAAGTAAGAAATTTGTTACCAACACTATGCCAAAAATAGAGAACAATTGAGATATCACCACCACGAAAACGAGAACCATAAACCACTTCTGCTCCATCATTTAATATAGGAGTAAGTAGTTTTTTATATTCATTAGGATCATATTCAAGATCAGCATCTTGAATTAATAAAATATCACCTTTTGCCTTTGAAAAACCAAGACGCAGGGCAGCACCTTTTCCGCAGTTTATATTTTGTTGATACAGACTAATTTCAGGGTTTTCTTCAGCAAGCCTTGTTGCTATTTCAACTGAAGAATCAATAGAGCAGTCATCGACTATTACCAATTCAAGTTCCAGACCAGACCTATCAGCTTCTAGAACTTTTTTAACAAGCTGTTCTAAGGTTTTTTCTTCATTAAAAACTGGAACTATTACTGAGAGTTTCTGCATTATCTCTCCTTTATAAAGGCAACTATTAAAGCCTCATATTATTTGCCCTAGAAATATATATGACCATTATGATTCTGGGTAATTTATAATCCTAGATTCGGCAGCTGTCGCCACGCACCTGACGCAAGCAATTGACTCACCTGGCATATTTGGGGAAAATCTTATCACCAACAAGGTGACCACGATTTCCTAAAATACACCAGATAAACCAATGTCTTACGCCATGCACGCACCACCAACTGCCAAATCTAGGCTAATTGGAAGTACTATGGGTGTTCTAAATTATCTAATGCACAATAGTTCAAAATAGTCCTTTTGCACAACTTTTAAACCAATTTATTAAGGTGCATTTTTGGGGTGTTAAAATTTATTATCTTATTAGTTTAAGGTCTAAGGTGACTTGCTCAGGGCTGTCAAATACAGCAGCATTTGCAATTTGCCTAAATACTTCAAAACCTTTAACTCTTCCAGCCTTTTTTTTCTTTTTAGAATATTCATCAAATGGTGCAAAATATTTTGCATCTACTTCTTTTAGGTAAGGTTTGTAAATTATAAGATAATCAACACCAAACTCGTCACGCAATTTTATTAGTGGAGCGATTGAATCGGCAAAATAAGCATCTATGAGAGCAAACATCCGCTTCCGCATATTTAAAACATATATTTCATTAAAAGGAAGGTGTGTCTCTTTCCATATAAAAGCTTGCCTCTGGGTTAATATTGTTACACTTTCAATTCTACCTTTAGGCCAGTCAGCAATTACAGCATCTTTGGGTAGGGTTTTTAACTGGTCATAATATGTTTGGTATACGGAGAGGTTTTTATCATACCCATGTTGTTTACGGTGGGCTTTTCCACCTAAAAACAACAGACAAAAAATTGTAAGGGAAATAATAAAACCAGTTCGCATGGTCTCTTTATTGATAATAGAGAAATGCTTTTTGGCAATATCGAAAATACCACTGGCAGCAACAGGCAGTAACAGTAGAAATAAGGGAGGTATGGCAGTTGTGTAGCGTTCAGGAAAGTATAAATGTGGCAGCAGTATTTGCGATAATTGATAGCCAGAAATTGAAATAACAAAAAGAAGAGTTATTCTGCGTAAAGGGGACTCTTTTTTCTTGGAAATTCTTGAACCGACACCGATAAAAATCAACCCCCACAGGATAATCGTAATATAATCATCACGTACCATATCTCCATAATTATTACGAAAATGGTATGAAGCCAAATTGTGGAGTGTTGGTGACCATGGTTCTCCTTTATAACTAACCCTTACAGCACTGCGACCTGTTGTAACTAACTGTCGCCATAGAGGGGGGAATTCAGATTGACACTGCCATTCAGAACCTCCCCTGCCATAAATTTCAGGTACTGTATCACAATCAGCCTGAACCAATGACCTGCCAAACTCCTTTCCTGCTAAATTTGGTAATAATAGACCTATTGAGACCAAGCCAACAGCAAATACCATTGCACCACGTTTGAAGAAGCTCCAATTTTTCGCCTCACCGCGATCATCTTTTGGCAGAATAAAAAGTACCCCAAATAGAGAAGCTCCACCCATCAACCCGACCATAGGATAAAACGCTGCCCCCAATATGGTTATAAACCCAAGGAACAACATACGACCAAATACCAAAGCACCTAATATAGCGGTCAATAATGGTAAACCAAAATTTCTTGGTATACCCCCTGCAGTAGCTATATAAAAATAACTAGCTGACAAAGCAATAGCCAAAACTGCGAAAGCCCCAGGCATACCTTCAAGTTTTTTGGCTGTAATGGTAAGTAGAAATAAAGAGATAAAATAGAGAGTAACAGAGATAACTTTGCTAAATACTATAGGGTCAATAAATGGTGTAGCAGCTCTATAAAGAGCTTTATATCCCATAGGTAGGATATAGTTCATGTACTGTAAGGTATAGTCATTTTCTAGCTCAGGGTTAATAGCAGAATAAAAAGGTGCAACCTGCATTCTAGCATCATTATTTACTACATTTGGGTTGGCGATATACTCCATCTTTGCGCTAAAATCTCCATAAAATATGAAGAATAGCGAAATAAAAAGTGCATACCAGATATATTGCGGTTTTTTGTGTTCTGTAAACGGCCGCACATCTGTATTTTTTGGAATGCTCATGTAAAACCTGCGTGTTTAAATTTTATTTATATATAAAAAATATTCGAAATTCGGTGTGGAGTGTTATGTTCAAATTTGATAAATAAATAAAATATCTGCTTTAAAATTAACTTCCTAAGTGCATTATTATACACAAACAATCTGCCTTAAATAACTCAATAAGTCAACTCAACTAAGACAGGTGATATTATTGCAATAAAACTGTTACTAATTCACCTACGTCTTCATGGGACGCTTGTTTATTTTTCATCTGGCATTAGTAATTGATAAGATTTAAGACTGTTTGTTATTACTGCTAAGGTTTTTTCTTTGCTAGGGTGTGCAGCTGTTAACTTAGTTAAGGAGGGGCCAATGAGGGTTGGTAGGTCTGGGGTTGGGGTTTGAAAAAGTTTAAAGCTTATACGGTCTCTGGGGTTTTTTATAGCTTGGTAGGCCCACTCAATCTCTTTGGCTCGTGTAGGTGAAGTTGCCTTTGAGTGTATGCTTATAAGGCGTTCATAGGCGGCGTGTACCATATCGTCGTTAGCGTCTGGGGGTATGTTTAATAAGTGAAATGGGTTTTTCATTCGAAAAGATCCATAGCAAGTTGGCGTACAGGAGGTGGGGCTTTTTTCTTGCGTTTTGCAGTTGGGCCATCTTCACGGTTTAGGGCTTTATCTACCAGATAAGCCAAAATAAATTCACCCCGGCTTGCATATTCGCTTTTGGCTAATTTTTCTAAAAGTAGACTGCGTAAGTCGTTTTCGCCGATTTTTTTTCTCATTGCGCTAAACTCAACATCAATTAATTTTTTTAGCTTTCGCACTAGCTGCTTTTCCACCAGTTTTGGTATTTTTGCAGGAGAAAGAGCCGATAAACTCCTTCTGCTGCCTTTTGGTGATTGGCCCATGAGTTTATCAATACGGTGTGCAGTTTCACCGTCACCTCTACGTACAGCGGTTGGTAGTGCCTCCCTCAATGCAAAAAAATCCTCGTCAGAAATTCGGTAGGTTTCTCCACCATTTTTGGCATAAATATAATAAAAAAGAAAAGCAGGTTCATTCTTCCAGCGTTTGGAAGCTACCTTGGCAAATTTAGAAAGTATTGACATCTGCTCAATGTGGAAAAGATCAGAGCAGAGGGTGTTTAGCTCCTTAATACTAAAATCTTGTTTGGCTGCTTTTTTAAGTGAGTCACTCAGAATGGTGAATGCTTGTGAAAGTACTGGGTTTTTATTGGTAAAATTTTCTTTTCCCAGGGTAACTATCTTTTTAGTTACCTCTTTGTTAATCAAAGCATTACTATTTTTTTCAAGAATATTTCTACACTCTTCTAGCTGGCTATCATTAGGTTTAAAAATCTGACCTGCTTCAAGATAAAGTGAAAGTTGATAGTAGGTACTATCTCCAGCAAGTTTTTGTCCAGCTAAAAATGCAGTTGTTGACTCTTCAATGTTACCAGCTTGGGACTCTAACAATGACTGTAATAAACAGACTTCTGCTCCAAGGTATTTAAAAGTTTGTTTGTTATGAGACTCAAGGCTTTCTTGAGCTGTTTTAAGTTCACGGCGGGCCAAGTCTAAATTACCAGTTTTTATCTGGTTGCGTGCATGGTGAAGTTGCGAGTTTATCTGTTTTACTAAAAATTGGCTATTATGTGGGGCCAGTTGTTGGGCTTTTTTTGCTAGACCTGCTGCTTTTTTATACGACTTTTTATCCCTAGCAAGCTCACTAGCTAACATAAGTATCTCCGGGTTTTGCGGAAACCGTTTTATAGCTTGAGATACTAAAAGGTTTAGCCCAGCTTGGTCTTCATCTTGTTTTTGCCAATTAATAAGCCTGATTACTGTTTGGCTGTCGTCAGGGTCATGCTCTTGTGCCTCTTGTAGGTGCTCAATAATGTGGAGCCTTGATGGCCAAGGGGCGGACTCTTCTAATGAGGCAAAATGGTTGTGTAGTTGTGCAATGGTTAGGGAGTTCTCGCTACTTGGTTCTTGCTCTTTAATTATTTTTAAGCACTGCTTCCAATGGGTGTTGCTCCTAACCCTGTGTTTTTTTTGTTGATGGTGGAGAGCTAACAAGCGAGAGTTTTCAAATGGGGTTAAACTGCCTATCAGCTTTTCTACTTTACTGCGTTTTTCTAGGTTATCCACTAAAAGGTCAAGAAAAACATCTCGTATCCATGGTCCTTGTAGAGGTGGAGAGTATTCTAAGAGTGTCTTTAAATATTGCCCATTTTTTTTTGTGTTAGAAAGCTTGTTTAGGAGCTGTAACAGAGGCTTGGTAACTCCCATTATTTGGGCAATTAATTGCTGGTCTGCTTGCGGAACATGCATTAAGGCTCTTGCTAACGAGCTACCCGAAAGGGTGCGTATACCAGCAACTCTTGCAAGATTAGCAAACGGGGAGTTGCTAGGGATATTGCTAATTGCAGTTAACATAGCTTCGTTGTTGCCTTGCTCGACAGCAAGACTTTTGATTATATTTGCAAACTGCCAGTATTGAGAGTCTTCTTTAATAATTTGCAGTTGAATTTCTAGTTGTTTATGTTCACCTTTACTCAAAGCCTCAAGGCAAGCTTTTGCATGTTTAAGCTCTTTGCGTAGCGGGTGCTCTTTGGGAATGCTCTCTTTTACTTTAACGGTGTTAATTAAAAGATGTGCAGCTAATAGTGATAGTAGGTTATCTGAAAGTTGCGGGTGGTTTTTTTGGATTTCAGCTTGTTGGCTAAAAAAAAGTTTGGCTCCACGGGCAATTTGCTGACTATTTATAAGGCAAACTAAAAAAGGGGCTGGGTCTAAGGGAGTAGGTGAAAGCCTTGCTGCGTGCTCCCATAAAACCGCTGCTTCTTTAAAAAGACCAGTAGCCGCTAACTCTCTACTGCGTTGCAGATGAGCAGCAGATTGTTTTTTATCATGGGGCCGGCCTGAATTCTGTTTTTTAGGTCCAGTCATGCTAAATCACACAATATCCGAGCTAAGGGTCAATTTATATTAAACCTCAACAATTATACCGCAGCTTGTATAATAAACCAAGGAGCCAAGCCCGGATATTGTATGATATCAAGGTAACTCTCTTAAGAATTGGAGTATGCATATGCCAGAATTACCAGAGGTAGAGACAATTCGTCGAGGATTGACTCCTCTATTGATTAAACAGGAAATATCAGCAGTAACAACCCGCCGTAAAGACCTACGCTGGCCAATGCCAGGTAAGGAGCTTTCACTTGCTCTGCCGGGAAATATTATTGAAGATGTGTTACGTCGGGGTAAATATTTATTAATGCCCATTGATAGTGGCTGTTTAATTATCCATTTAGGTATGTCTGGTGTATTGCGCCATCATCAAAAAAATATTCCATTTATCAAACATGACCATTTTGATATTGCATTTAAAAATGGCAGCCACCTGCGGTTAAACGACCCCAGGCGATTTGGTGCGGTTCTTTGGACCACTGACCCAATCCAAGAACATCCTCTACTGACCAAGTTGGGGCCAGAACCTTTAGAAGAAGGTTTTAGTAGTGACTATCTATTTAAGAAATCTAGAGGGCGAAAAGGGGGGATAAAAAGCTTTTTAATGGATTCTCATGTTGTGGTGGGAGCAGGCAATATATATGCTGCTGAATCTTTGTTTATTGCAAAAATAAATCCTCTTCGTGCTGCGGGAAACTTAAGCAAAAAAGATTGTGAAAGGTTGGTGGCAGCAATAAAAAAAATATTGTTATCATCAATTGAGCAAGGGGGAACCACCCTTAAAGATTTTCGTAATGAAGATGGCAAACCAGGATATTTTCAGCAGTCGTTAAATGTTTATGGCAGAGGAGGTCAAGAGTGTGTGGTCTGTGCTACGACTATTGAGCAATATCGTTCGGGTGGTAGAGCTACAGCTTTTTGTCCAAAGTGTCAGAAAAATTAACTCTCATATAAGCCTAAACAATAAAGGCTATTTCTAGGTTTATTTTAACTTAATTTGTCTTGCTGCCAACCTGTTCACCCCAACGCAGTTTTTCACGCAAGACAGAATAATAGTTTCTATTGTCAGCATGTAACACTCGCAAATGATGCTTGGACTGTTTGATTAATAGCTTATCTCCCTCTCGCAGGGGGAAACCAGTTTGACCATCAAGTGTTAAACGTTGATCAATGCTGCTCTCGGCACTGAGAGTGACCGATATAATGCCATCTCCAGGTACAGCAATTGGTCTATTGGTTAAGGTGTGAGGGCAGATTGGCACAATAAGAATTGTATTTAAGGTTGGGTGTATAATAGGACCGCCAGCAGATAGAGAGTAGGCTGTAGAACCTGTGGGGCTGGAAATAATTAAACCATCGGCACGGCTAGAGAAGACAAACTGGTTATCTATAGCAACATGATACTCTAACATTCTAGCCAATGCTCCTTTATGAATGACTGCATCATTCAAGACTAAATGCTTTAAAATTTCCTTGTTTTTTCGTTGAATTCTAACTGCAAGCAGCATGCGTTTTTCTATTTGATAACGACCAGTTAACACCTCTGCCATAGTTTCTAACATGGAATCTTTGGTAACTTCTGTTAAAAACCCCAAACGGCCCATGTTTATACCCAATAGAGGGGTTTTTGTTGTGCCAACTGACCTACATGCAGCAATAAATGTCCCATCTCCACCAATTACTACTACTAAATCTCTATTATGTGGTAGTTTGTCTTGGTCAGCAGGTGAGGCAATTTTTTTTGCTATTTTTGCATCCTTAGCAGTCTCTTTGGTAATTGTGACCTTACACCCCTGTTTGTGTAGCCATTTAGCTAGTTTAGCTGTGGCTTTTAGTGCTTGTGGATCAGATAATTTTGTAATGATACCAATATCGCGCATGGTTAAATCGTCTTCTTATAAAATAAATAAATTGCCCAATAACCAATGCAACCATACACTAAGATTCTTATAACCCCAAATGAGTTGATTAATTCTTTATAGGTATTAGTGTATTTATGGATAATAAAATTGTAGATCAAGATCAAGGACCATTAACGGATGTCCAGGCACGCAAGGATCATCGCATGCTTGATATAGACAAGGTTGGGGTTAAAGACATACGTTATCCTATTATCGTTCGTGACCGAAGCAGAGGCGAGCAGAACACCATTGCTCATATAAATATGTATGTCAAACTACCTCACCTTTTCAAGGGGACACATATGTCCCGTTTTTTGGAGGTGTTGGCGGAATATGATCAAGCAATTTCAGTTGCCAGTTTGCCAGATCTTCTTGAGAAAATTCGTAGTCGTCTAGATGCTGAAGAGGCTCACATAGAGCTGCATTTCCCTTATTTTGTTAAAAAAGTTGCACCGGTAAGTAAAGCCGCTGCGTTGATGGACTATGAAATTGAATTTTTAGGTGTACTAACAGGTGATAAATACATATTGACTGTAAAAGTTATGATTCCTGTTACTTCTTTATGTCCATGTTCAAAAGAGATATCTGACGCTGGTGCTCACAATCAACGTTCACATGTTACGGTATCTTTACAATTTAAAAGCTTTTTGTGGGTAGAAGAGATCATAGATCTGGTAGAGGAGAACGCCTCATGTCAGCTCTATACAATTTTAAAAAGGCCAGACGAAAAATTTGTCACCGAGCAGGCCTATAACAATCCACAATTTGTAGAGGATATGGTACGTTCTGTTGCTGCTGATTTGGAAAAAGATAGCCGGGTGAGCTGGTTTACGGTAGAATCAGAAAATTTTGAGTCAATTCACAACCATTCTGCCTATGCTATGATTGAAGGCGGAGAAAAAGAGTAGTAATGCCATGCGTTTAAGTAAAACCTTATTGCCAACCCTAAAAGAAGACCCTGTAGAGGCACAGATAGTATCCCATAAATTGATGCTTCGTGCTGGTATGATCCGTCAACTTGGAGCAGGTATATATAACTGGCTGCCTTTGGGCCTGCGTGTCTTGCGTAAGGTAGAAAATATAGTTAGACAAGAGATGGATAAAGCTGGTGCTCAAGAGGTGTTGATGCCTGCGGTACAACCAGCTGAGTTATGGCAAGAGACAGGTCGTTGGGAACAATACGGAGTGGAGCTATTACGTTTCAAAGATCGTGGTGGCAGAGATTTTTGTTTTGGCCCTACCCATGAAGAGGTAATCACCGATCTGGTACGAAATGAGCTGCGCTCTTATAAACAGTTGCCAGCAAATTTTTATCAAATTCAAAGCAAATTTCGTGATGAAGTTAGACCCCGTTTTGGTATTATGCGAGGCAGGGAATTTTTAATGAAGGATGCTTACTCATATGATCTAGATCAAGAGAGCCTTGATAATAGCTATGATCTTATGTTTAAAGCTTACCAGAATATATTTAAAAGTTGTGGGCTGTCTTTTAGGGCTGTAGAAGCTGATACTGGTGCAATTGGAGGTTCAGACTCCCATGAGTTCCATGTGTTAGCTGAGTCTGGTGAAGATGCTATAGCGTCTTGTAACAGCTGCGATTACGCTGCTAATCTAGAAAAAGCTGAAGCAGGAACACCAAAAGCTATACCTAGCCCTACAAAAGAGCAAATGCAGAAGATTGCAACTCCCGAAGCTAAAACCATTGATGAAGTATCTGAATTTTTTACTGTAACTCCTGATAAAACAGTTAAATCGTTGTTAGTTAAGACAGACGAAGGGCCGTTTATGTTGCTTCTTCGTGGAGATCACGAGCTAAACGAAATTAAGGCTTCTAACTTTTTAGATGGTAATAATTTTAGTTTATTGGAACCTGAAGAAGTAAAAAATATAACAGGGGTAAGTGTGGGTTCACTAGGACCTGTTGGAGCAAAACTACCTGTTATAGCCGATTTATCTCTTGCCAATAACAGTGGCTTTATCTGTGGGGCAAATGAAGATGGCTATCATCTAACAGGGGTAAATTGGGAACGTGATTTACCCAAACCTAAGTTTGCTGATCTACGCAATGTCCAAGTTGGTGACTCTTGCTCGCGTTGTGGTTCTGGCACTTTAAGATTAGATAGGGGTATTGAAGTAGGCCATGTGTTTAAACTTGGCGATAAATATACAAAGTCTATGGGTATGACAGTGTTAAACCAATTAGGCCGGGAACAGACCCCATTAATGGGTTGTTACGGTATTGGTGTATCACGTATTGTGGCAGCAGCTATAGAGCAAAACCACGACGATAACGGCATTGTATGGCCTATATCTTTAGCCCCATTTCATGTTGAGATATTGCTTATCAACCCCAAAGAAGAAGCAGCAGCAAATTTAGCAAATGACATCTATAAACAGTTGCAAGATAGCGGTCTTGAGCCACTACTTGATGATAGGAATGAACGTATTGGGGTTAAGTTTAAAGATGCAGATTTAATTGGCGCACCCATAAGGGTTGTTATTGGTGGTCGTGGTATAAAGGAGGGAGCGGTTGAAGTACAGAGCCGTGTTGATGGCTCATCTGAAAAGGTGGTTTTAGATAAGGTTGCTGAATTGCTGATCAACCGTGCTAAGAATTTGTTGAGTGTTTAGTATGGAGACAGGCTTGTTTCCATATCTTAAGGAGGGTGGTTATGATAGCTGATAGTGGAGGTCTGTCAGGCTCTGATAAAGTTGTATTGGATGAGCAAGCTAAAAAGGCTTTTGCCAAACAAATATCCAGTGGAGCCAAAGATAGTATGCGTGATTTGGTCCGGGTTATGCTGCCTGAGATAGCCCAAAAAATCGTGCAAGAGGAGATTGTCCGTATTCATGCCCAAGAACGCTCTGCTGATATTGATAGTGAGCACCTAACTAATGCTGTACGTGAAGCCTTTGCTCCTCAAGTTGAGACTATTGCCCGTGATATGGTGAAAGAGTTAGTCGCCGAGATGCTGCCAAAATTAGCCGAAGAGATGGTTCTTGGTGAAATTGAGCGGATAAAAAATCAAGGTATTGAGGAATAAGCAACATCTGTGATGATTAAAACCTTAACTAAAAATCTAGTTTGGTATAGAGATAAATTGGTTAGGCATATTGTGCAAAATGGGCCATTTTTTGCGCAAAGATTAATAGTAAAAATTGTAGCAAAACCCCACATTGCAAAATATAGAGGTGTGAATAACCAGGGACCAGAGATGTTTGAAACGGTCTTTTTTGAGCTACGCACTAGGTGTAACTCTCACTGTGCTTTTTGTGCAGGCTCTGTTGAAAATGAAAAACGTCCCGACCAAGACATGCCTTTTGCTGTCTTTAAAAAAGGTATAGATAACTTAAAAAATGTGGGCTTCACAGGACGTGTTGCCTTCCATATTACCAGTGAACCTCTCCTATTTCCTGACCTTCCAGCTTATATTTCATATGCCAGAGAACAGTTGCCAAAAGTTTGGTTACAACTACTTACCAATGGTCGCAAACTAAACCCTAGCAATGGATCTGCAGTTTTAGACGCTGGTATAAATGAGATAACAGTAAACTATTATAACGATGAATGTGCTGACAACCACGATCTACCTTTACCACAAAATATTCAAAAATTTGAGAGTGAAGTATTGGCAAAACGTTTTAAAAATGATGAGGTAACAACAGGCCATGGCCCAGACCCCATTAAAGGGTTTGGAGTTTTTCGTTATAACTGTAACCGCCGACGAGAGAATGAAATTTTATCTAACCAAACAGGCTCTTCGCCAAATAAAGGTAAGGTAACAGAAAATAATTTCTTGGGATTTTGTCACTCTCCTTTAACAGATTTCCACATCACAACCGACGGCTCTGTAAGTAAATGCTCCAAAGATGTCTATTTTTCTGATCCTATGGGCAATATAATGGATGAAGACATTATGGATATTTGGAATGGTATTCGTTTTCGTGCTGTGCACCATATGTTATTGGCAAATGACCGTAATGCAAATGAGATGTGCCGTGGCTGTGATTATCCCGGTTTTAAAACCATACACGGTAATAAAGATATTTTAAAACGTATTTTACAACACTCAATTTATGGGCGAGAAAGACAATAATGCAGTTACAAGTCGCTATTATAGGGACTTCAGGTATTGTTCCTTATCATATCAAAAGATTACACAAAATATCGGGTGTAACATGTCGGTGGATTCACAGCCGAAACCAAGCACGCGCTCTTAAGTTTGCTAAAGAAAATGGTGTGCTAAACGGTACAGACTCATTAGCAGATATTTTAGAAGATGATGCAGTTGATATTTTGATGGTTTTTAATGAACCAACCAGACATGTTGATATTGCAACTCAAGGTTTGGCAGCAGGTAAGCATATTCTACTTGAAAAACCATTGGATGTGGATATTACCAAAGCTGAGGCACTGCTCGTTGCGGCTAAAAGTTCTAAAAAAATAGTTGGTGTAGTGTCCCAATATCGTTTTGACCCTCTATTGCAACAGATGAAAAATACTTTAACAAATGAGGCTAAGGATCTACCAAAAACCGCTTCGTTAATGATTGTTAAAAATCGCAACCAGAAATACTATGAATGGGGAACCAAGTGGCGTCTTACAGATAGCCCAGCTTTTATGAATCAGGGGATCCACTGGCTTGATGTTCTTAATTGGTTTTTTGGTGAGCCTACACAGGTTCGCTCTACTGCAACCATAACCAGGCCTTTTTTACAGTGTGCCGATATGGGGGCTGCCCTTATCGATTATCCCGGCAATGTATCCGTAGTGGTTAACGGAGGTACTTTTTCAAAGGAAAACTTGGATGATCAATTTACCATTATCCACCCCAACGGAAGTTTGGATTATCAAACCTTAAAAGGTCCAAAGCCTCCAAAAAATTTCCGTGAGCGTTTAGGGCGAAAGTTGTTAAAAGAGCCAGTTTGGGGCGCACCAGACTGCGATATACAACAGTTGGCTATGGAAGACTATATAGCGGCCGTTAGAGAACAACGTGAGCCTGTTTGCTCTCTTGCTAACGGTCTGTCGGCTTTAAAGCTAGCACTTGCTCTTAGTGAAGTTGGCTAGTTAACGCTTAATAGCTCTTCTTTATTTATAGTCTCTAAATTAAAATCACCTAGTATCTCATAAGCCATGGCAATTCTGTTTGCTCTTATCTCTTTGTTACAAGAGAGTGGCATGAGGGACTTTTCCTGTTTTTTTGCCAAATTTCTATTGTAAACCGGATGGTCCTTATCTTGATGATAAGCTGTTACCATATTGTTTAAATTGGTAAGCAGAATATCCTCGGCAGTTGGCCTATAAGTACGTACAAATGCTGTTAAGAAATCCATTTTATTTAAAGAAAAACTGTTTTTCTCATGCATTTTTTCTAGGCAAATAGCCAATACATCGCAACTTTTGCTATTGCTCCAAACTGGTCGTCTGGCAAGGCAGAAAGCATGGTCACGGTTTTCACTGTCCACCACTGTTTCTAGTAGCTCAGCAATATTTTGGGATACTTCGCTGGTTAACCCTAAAAGACGAATATAACGTTCAATTATAATATCGGGTATAGCCATAGAGCCTGAATTAAGTCCGTAAACTACTGGGCAGGAGAGCTTTTCTTTAGAAAGTTGCAAATAAAGTTCATTGCAAGTTTCTGCAGTAATACCAGAAGGTGATAGAGCTGCTTCACACATGGCTCTATCATCATTACTAGGAGTAAAAAGAGGTGATAGCAGTAATTCAGCTTCATACTCTTCAATTTCTGCTACACCGCCAGAGTCCAAGCCATCAATTGCATCATCAACATCAAGAAGGATAATAATAGCGGTTGCTGTTTTAGCCGTCAGAGTTCGCTCTGCAACCAAAAGATCTCTTACAACGTTAAATAACTTTTGATCAACTGGCATGCTATTCATAGGGAGGTATTTACTCGTATGTCTTATTGTTTGTAGGGCCATTGTTTGTATACCTCATTAAATATCAGGTTTATACTAACAAATAAGACTTACTACAAAGATAAAAGTTCACATAATAATTGGCTATTAATAATTAACAAAACCCGGATATTTATAAAAAATCCGGGTTTTGTTTTATTAATATTTTAGTCGAGAATCATGCCCTCTAGTCGTTCAAGGTCACAACAAAGGACAAAATTTTCATCATTCTTGTTTACGGTCATAGATAGGGTTGTGCAAACATTAAGGCTGATATTAGAACGATAGGGCTGAGAGAGGTGTACCACACCTGGTTTACGCATAGCATCTTGAAATGGGGTTCTACGAGTCCAAGTTGCACCTTCTGTATCTGCCATAGGTTTGTAGCGTTGGTCTAGGCAAGCGACTCCATCGTTAGGGAAGTGGTTTGCACTAACTTGCACACCTTTGTTGTTCAGTAGATAGACACGCTCTACACGTTTTAATCTGAGTAGGCTTCTTGTTGCACTTTCCATGGGAACACCGTCAGCAAGAGACCACCCACACTCCATGAACTCATTGGTGAAGTTTGCCATTTCAAGGTTGTGACGACGCTCTTCGGTAAGAAATTCAACTTCACAGCGGTTACGGATAGTTTGAAAATTATTGTCAAACTCATCTTCAGCATTGTCTGGTCTACGTACTGGTTTATCACTGAGATCTCCCCAGAAACGGCCTTGCAGAAAATCTGCATGGAGACGCATTGCTGTGAATGACTCCTCTTCTGTTTCAATTTTTTCAACAAGAACCAAACTACCTGATGCGTGAATCAGGGATATTAGTTTGTAGAACATCCTTTTAGCGCGAGAGTCGCTCAAAGCATTTTCTAGAAAATCACGGTCAAGTTTTACAATATCTGGATGGAGTTGCCATAGACGATCCAAGTTGGCAGAGTCGCCACCAAAATCATCAAACATCACCAAACAGCCCAACCTTTGCAGGTTTTTAATGGTTGCTGTAAGTACTGTATCGTAGTTGCCTTGGTGCTCTCTAAGGGCTACAACAACTTGACTAGCTGGAACACCAGTATGTTCTAAAACTTCTTGTAAAAATTCAACATCGGGATCTTGGCGGCCCAACATGATTTTAGAGTGTATGTTAACAAACAACCAACGGTCTTCAATTCCGGCTTTTGCAAAATTCTTTATATGTAGTAACAGCCTTAAACGATCTAGTTGTAATCTGTCCTCATCACTTGTTGCATTTGCAAATAGGGTTGTTGCCCCTACCAGCTTTCCTGATCTATCTTTTCCGCGCATAAATGCTTCAAAACCAACTCCACGTTGGTGAGATGCACTGAAAATACGCTGGAACTGAGAACAGAGTTTATAAGAAGAGAAGTCAGCCTCATAATTTCCATTATTTTCATGGATAGACTTCTCTAAAATTTCAATTGAACGCCCACCAAAAAGACCAGTTAAAGCTTCGGGACTAGAGGAACTTTCAGACATATATATCTCCCATTCAAGGTGTTTTGCACCTAATTTTTATAGCTATTAATTTTCGACACTGTCATTTCACTCTATCCCAAGCAAAAAGTCAGCAAAAAAATGCATCTATTATAAAAAAAAATTAATTTTTACCTAGATTCAGTATTCAGCCCTAAAAAAGCCATCCCAAAAGAAGGATGGCTATTTTATGATATCAAGTTAACTGAATATTATTAAACCTCGATTAGAATCAATCAGGATTTTTTTTCCTCTTCAATTTCAGCGGTATGATCCATGTTACCGATACCAGCTAGCTGTTGTAACAAACGCCAGTTTTCTAATCTATCCTTTTGCGAGGAGAGAAGAATATCAGTTGGTTCGTTATTAGCATTTATAAAATGTTTAGCAAAACGACCTTCAGTGCGACAGAAGCTGATAAAATCTACTACCTCTTCTTTACCATCTTTAGTCTTTTTACGATGCCAATCACGTTTTACAGAAGGGTTGCCTTGCAATGACATTTTAGAAGCTAAAGTTGGTCCTGCGTCAGGATTATAAATGAAAACTGGAAACGCACGAGATTCAACAGCTAACATTGATTGCGTACAAGAAACATCATCAGGAATTTGATGTTCAGGCTGGCAAGATGTAAAAGCATTAATTAAAGCAGGGCCATCAAAAGCCAGGGCCTGTTCAACTGATTTATAAAAATGGTTGGTCATAGAGCCAACTGTTTGAGCTACAAATACCCTTGGGTGCATCATAGCAATATTGGCAATCTCTTTACGTTGCTCTTGTTTACCAAGTTCTACTTTACCATGGATAGACATTTTGGCTTCTTGTCCAATGTATGTAGCAGTCGATGTTTGACCACCAGTGTTGGAATAAGCCTGGGTATCCATAACAAATGCTTTTATGTTCATGCCGGATGTCAACATGCGAGATAGAGCTTGAAAACCAATATCCAACATAGAGCCGTCACCACCAAAAACCCATATATGGTGATCTTGTTTGCCAATTTGGTCCCAGTGTGCCCTAATACCCATAGCAACGGTAGCAGCATTCTCAAATAGAGAGTTTACCCATGGTGCGCGGAATGGATTATAGGGATAAGTTGAACCATAAACAGTGCTACAGCCTGTATTAGCAACAACACCGTATTTACCACCAACCTTTTCATGAGTCATAGCTAATAGCTGTCTAATAGCTGATGTCTCACCACAACCCATACAGTTACCAGCACCACCAACAAACTGGTTGGCATCATCCTTGAGCATAATATCCACTTTTAATTTTGGATTAATATACTCAGGCGGTGTTTGGGGAGAGTTTTTGAAATAGTCCCAAAGATCAAAATATCCACCAAGATTATCTTTGGTTTTTTTAATCATTTTGAGAGAGTTGTGATCTCCACATGCAACTACACACTCACCACAACCTTTACATTTGGTTGGGTCGACAAATATACCAAATAGTGCGCCACCTGGAGCATTTGGATCTTTGGCTTTTTTCTTCTCGTAGGTTTTGTGATACTTGGTTGTTTCAACAAATTGATCACGCAAAAACTGTTGCTGCTCTTTGGTTCCAGCTTCTTTTAAAACAGTTTCAAGTGTTTCTGGTGTTATAACTCTGCCCCAAATTGCTGAATCAGGACACTGTTGCACACACTCCATACAACCAACACAAGTTGCTGCTTCAAATTCAGGCAGGTCGGGAGCAATATAAGAAAAATCCCGGTATGAGGCGGTTCCGCCAGGAATAACAGAACGGGCTACAAATGGATCAGCAGGTTGTCCAGACCCAGACCCACCATTATAGGCCTCCATAATTTCACGCGCCCGGTCTATGTCGTACCAATCAGGCGTTGCTCCAGAATATATTAAAGCTTTTTGACTCATCACATTACTCCAGTAAAACTATCAAGCTGGCAAGCTTAACTAATCAGTTAAGCTTGAACAGTCAGCACTTCCCCCACCAGGTAAACTTTATTTGGAAAGATTAAATAAAGAACGCATTAACGTCTTTACCTTTTGCCTCCCAATCAAGACGACCTTGCTCTAAAACATCAGCAGGTGTAGCCGCCATTATTTCTGGTGTAACAACCATCACACGCTCATATCCACGTTTGACAGCCTGAAGATTTTCATCAACCACTTGGTCTCCACGTTTACCAAAATATTTATCCAGTGGTTTACGAACATGTTTGAATAGATCTTCTTCATTCATTTTGGCATTTTCTCTGAAAGGGGTAACCCTAAGGAAAACACCAAGGAGAACAACACCTTGGAAACGTTGAATCAAAGAGTTGTCAGATTGACAAGACTCTCTAGCAATATCAATTGTATCAACACCATAAAATTGAACGCCATTCTCTTTCATGAAATATTTTGCATATGGAGGTAGAGATTCCCACAGACCTTCAGGTGTGGTCTCATCGGTATGTTGAAAAACAATACCGTTATCTTGTAAACCAACAAGAGGGTTACCCATATGCCATGTTGTGGGGTCCATTAATGGAACAAAGTCTACCTGTTGCAGCTCACAATGAGTCATAATTTTTGTAGCTGGAGTAACAGTTAGGTAGGTGTTTGTAGGTAGACCTTTTTTCTCAGAGCCATACTTAGGTGCAGCTTGAACATTAAAGCCGAAGATATCACCCAACATCGTAGCAATAATTTTATTGGTAGTAACAGAGCCATAACCGCCAACAGAGTGGGCGCGCACTGAGAATGAGCCTTCTGGGCGAACATCTGGTTCATTGTCCAATTCAAGAGCTGTTTCATGGTCGATACCAAGTGTAAAGAACCTCTTACCCTCAAGACCTTTTAACATGTTTCTAGCTATTGAAATAACATGGCCAGGTGTAGAGTCACGAGATCCTAAGCCTGCAGCACCGGAGAATACAAACGGTATTTTATCAAGCTTTGTAAAGTTAGGATCACCCATAACAGCGCGAGCAAGAGATGCTTCGATATCTGTGGTTAATGGATTATCAACCATTGTTGGGATATCACAGCGCTCAATAACAGAAATTGCTTTACAATCTTTTATTACATCAACAATTTTTGCAGCTGGAAAAGGTCTAAAACAGGTGACATGAACAACACCTAGTTTAATGCCTAAATTGTTTCTAATCTCTTCAACAACAGACATGCAGGTTTCAGCCATAGTACCCATAGCTACGATGGCATATTCAGCATCATCCATCATATGTGTATCTAACATATTATAGCGACGGCCTGTTAATTGATAAAACTCTTCCATGGTTTCTTCAATGATCCGTGGGAGTTCATCATAATAGTACCGTTGGGCAATTTTACCCTGCATATAAGCGTCTTGGTTCTGAACAACGCCCATCTGTAGAGGAAAATCTGTATCAAACATGTTTTTAATTTTTTCCCGAGGATCACCAAGAAACTCTCTGATAAGCTCATCTTCAGGAAAATCAAGATTTTCAATTGTGTGGGTACTCAAAAAACCATCTTGTACATTCATGAATGGTGTAAGAGAGTCCTCTGAAGCTCGTCTTGAAATAAGACAGAGGTCTGAACAGGCTTGCACTGACTGAGCAAACAAAATGCCCCAGCCAACATCTGCAACACCCATGACATCATCATGGCCTGCATGAACATTCAAACCTTGAGAGGTCAATGCTCGTGCGCCGACATTCAGAACTTGAGGCAATCTTTTACCAGATATGGTATAGAGAACCTCCTTCATAAGGATTAAACCTTGCCCAGAGGTAAAGTTAGTCACCCGTCCTCCAGCCAAGGCAAAGCCTTCGCATGCAGATTGAGATGAATGTTCACTCTCTAGTTCCATCCAGACAATAGGCTTGCCCCAAACATTTTGGAAGCCGTTGGCAACAGCTACCTGAAATAGCTGGCCCATGATGGTAGATGAAGTAATTGGATATGCTGCAGCACCGTCTGTTGCCCTAGTCTCAACGTATGAGATGGCATCCGAACCGTCACCGGTACCGGGAATGCCTGGATAAGGAAAAGACTGTGCCTTAGCGGCAGTCATAGTTGTCATACAAAAAACATCCTCCAAGGGTCAGGTTACACATCTTTCAAATTACGCTTATTTTTCAAAAGCGAACTGGGTTATAACACTTTATTATGCAGCGCACAATGGATTCAAAGAGAACAATCGTTCATAATGAAATATCAGTTGTTAACTTAAGGTCAATTCAACTATTTGATATAAAACATAAAACCATGTCGTGATATATGCTTTTATGTAAAACAAAAAAAATATTATTAATAAATAAATACTGAATATTTAATCAGCAATTTTTATAGCTGATCATTAAAACTCTCTTCTACCAGTTAAAGCTTGGTAAAGTGTTGATTCATCAAGGTATTCAAGCTCTCCACCCATAGGCAGCCCATAGGCTAATCGGGTCACTTTACTACCAGAAGAGTTAGCTAGTTGTGCCACAAAGTGGGCTGTGGCTTCGCCCTCTACTGTAGGGTTGGTGGCAATAACTAATTCTTTAATTTCTCCTGATAGCAGGCGTTTTTCTAGAGAGCTCATATTTAATTGCTCTGGACCTACATCATCAAGTGGGTTAAGCCTGCCACCCAAAACATGATAGGTCCCTTTAAAAAAGCCTGCTTTCTCAAAAGCCATGAGGTCAGATGGTTCTTCTAAAACACATAACAACGATCTGTCTCGTTTTTTATCATTACATACCCAGCAAATATCACCTTCGGCAAGATTGTGACATATTCTACAGGTTTTTACCCGGTCACGCAGATTTTGTAGAGCCTGCAACAGTTGTTCTATATCTCGCTCACCATAACGCAGAAGGTGGTATATCATCCTGCCGGCACTTTTTTTACCAATACCCGGAAAGCGGGAAAATATCGCTATAGCCCGCTCTACCGAGGGTAGACCATTCATTGTTAGTCTCTATTAAAAAGGAAGTTTTAGGCCGGGAATATTCAGCCCACCAGTTACTTTGGCCATGCTGTCTTGATTCAGTACCTGTACCTTTTTTTGAGCATCATTAAAAGCTGCAACTATTAAATCTTCCAACATCTCAACGTCTCTGGCATCAACAGCAGTTGGGTCTAGGCGAACATTTTTTATCTCTTGTTTGCCATCCATGGTAATTTCTACCATACCACCGCCAGACTGCCCAACAACTGTTGCAGCAGCCATCTCTTCTTGAATTTTGGCCATTTCGCCCTGCATTTTTTGGGCTTGTTTAAGAATGTTACCAAGATCTTTCATAATATATTTTCTCCAAACTCAACTATTGGACAGATTTATCGTTAAGAGGTTCAACATTTAAAATCTCAACCTGAAAACGGGCAGACAACTCTCGCACAATTGGGTGCTCTTTAGTATCTTCAACAAGTTTAGTCAACGCTTCGCTTTTAACTCTAGTAGCTCTCTCGCCAATGGTTTCAGGCCGGGACTCGTCAGAGGCTGGCTCTACTACAACTCCTTCTCCAGACAATCCGGTTTTTTCTAAATATTCTACAACTCTATCTTTAACCTGATCTGGTGGGCCAAAGCAGTCATTAACCAGCTGTAGCACCATACGGGGCGGGCTACCATCATCAGCATTATAAAAGTCCAGACAAGCCACCTGTTGCTCTAGCTTCATAGCTAACTCAGGAGCACTCTTCTTTGCAGATGTTATCAATTGCTGCCACGCGGTTATAGGTTCTTTGTTGTCGTTCTTTTTAATTCCCATGTTTGGCTGAGAAACAGGGGAGGCCACGGGAGAATCAGGAAGAGCAGTAAAGCCTGAGCTTCCTTGGGCCTCACCACTATTAGATGCAGGGTTTCCCCCAGCTTTAGTTGCCATTTTTATCAAACGACCAATATCTGGAACCGGTTTTAAATATGCAACTCTTAGTAGTAACATTTCTAAGGCTTGTTGTTGGTTTTCGGCAATGCGCAGGTCTTGGCTACCTCGCAATAACACTTGATAAACCATTTGCAGATGCTCTTGGCTAGATGATTGGGTAATTTTTTGTAGTTGCTCTCCCATTTCATCATATTTAATATTTTTTTGTTTATCTCCAGCAACCTGCATTCTGACCCCTGTATGTAGCATGTCAAGAAGGTCATTAATCAATGCTTCTGGTTCTGTGCCATCAGCATAAAAGGTGGCTGTGGAGCTTAAAACCTGTTGTCCCTGTCCTGATAATAGATGGCTTAATAGTTCCAGCCCACCTGCACGGTTAGAGAGTCCTAGTAGTTCTGTGACACCTGCTAATTTTACCCCACCATCTCCATAGGATATAGCTTGATCTAATAGTGATAAGGCATCGCGTACTGAACCTTCAGCAGCTTGGGCAACTACAGAAAGAGCCGAGTCTTCAAAGTCAACTTTTTCTTGGGTTAAAATATTTGCCATATGAGCGACTAAAGGGGCTTCCAAAACCCTTTTAAGGTCATAACGCTGACAACGGCTGATTATAGTTGCAGGTATTTTACGAGATTCAGTTGTGGCAAAAATAAATTTAACGTGAGAGGGGGGTTCTTCTAATGTTTTTAACAGAGCATTGAAAGAGTTTTTTGAAAGCATATGGACTTCATCGAGTATAAAGACCTTATAACGAGAGGAGGAGGGGGCATATACCACCAAGTCCAATAACTCGCGCATCTGTTCTACTTTTGTACGTGATCCAGCATCCAGCTCCATAACATCAGGATGAACACCAGCAATAATCTCTGTACAAGAACCACAACTGCCACATGGTTCAGGGGTTACGCCACTCTCACAGTTTAAACACATAGAGAGAAGTCTTGCTAAGGTAGTTTTTCCCACGCCGCGGATTCCTGTAAAAAGAAAAGCGTGGGGAATCCTTCCGCCTAACATAGCATTTTTCAATGCCTGAGTGACGTTTTCTTGCCCAACTAAAGAGGCAAAACTTCTAGGTCGCCAGCGACGTGCAAGAACTACGTATGAAGACATAGGATCTAGACCATTACTCCTGTTAGGGGTGCACGGAAAAAATCAGTAACTGAACAAAGTGCTATTCGAAACTATTGAAATACAGAGTTGGACAAATCTGTTTATAATGATGAATAAGGGCGGCTCCAATCAGGGGCAATACGGCACACAGAAGGTCCCACTACCGCTGCTCCCTTCCGGTCCTGACGGGGTTTGCGAGTTTCTGTTGCGTATGACCTAA
>JADGBW010000235.1 GCA_015231305.1 Magnetococcales bacterium
CAAAAAACCTGTGATGGACCCAACTCCACTTGCTCCAAATGCCGAAGCTCCTGCCCCAGCTGTATCATCTGAGGTTGACGCAGAAATTGACGCATTTGAATCAGCTGCTGATGACGAAGTTGTGCCTTTAGATGAGTCCATTGAAGTAGTTGAATAAATGTCTGAGTTGGGGCAATCGAGTGTTGGGATAGTAAACCAAACTATTTTAAATGGTGTGGTTATACAACCAGCCGAATTTCGATTTACTCCTACAGGTAGGCAGGTAGCAATGTTAATTGTTGAACACCTAAGCGAGTCAGAGAAATCGGCTCCTATTCAACATTTAGAGTTGAGAATGCCAGTTGTAGCTCTAGGAGACTTAGCCCAAACTTGTCGTGATATTGCTGTTGGACAAAATATTCGTGTAGAGGGAAGTTTAAACCAAAAAAGGTGGATAAGAGATGGTAAGGTTCGTTGGGGAAAGACAGAACTAATTGCCAGAACAATTCATCTACTAGACGATAAACCAGCAGTTATCAATAATTAAGCAACATTTTTTTAGGAAATAACAACCATGTTTGATGAAAATGCAGATGGTGGCTCCGTAAGGCCAAGAGCGGCTCGTCCCGCTGGTTTTAAACGTCCATTTTTCCGTCGTCGTAAAGTTTGTCTGTTTTGTGCTGATAAAACAGCAAAAATTGACTACAAAGATCCCAAAACTCTAGGCCGTTTTATTACAGAGCGTGGCAAGATGATCCCAAGCCGAATTACTGGTGTTTGTGCCCCTCATCAACGGCATTTAAGTAAGGCAATCAAACGGGCGCGAGTTATTGCTCTGCTACCATATTTGGTTAAATAAGAGTAAGGGCAACTTGAGTTATAATAATAGTAGGTTGCCATTAATAATGCTAATTTTTTGGTTGTGAAGCAAATCTGATGCAAGGTCTTCAAAATATAGGGAGAAGCGGTAAGATGCTACTTCAAAAGTTGACCGGAAATCCACTGCTTGCTGGAACTCTAGCAGCTCTGCTTCTGATTATGCCACTTGGTCAGATATATCTGCTTTTTCCACTGCAACTAATTGTACCTTTGCCTATTTACCTTATTGCATTGCGATTAGGTAATAGAGAAGGTCTTTTGGCTGCGGGAGTCCCGGTTCTTTTTTGTTTAGGGCTTCTGGGTCAAATTGGTCTACCTTTAGTTTTAACCTATGTGGCAATGATTTTTTTCCCCTTGCTAGCTGCTTGGTTGCTGCGGGGGGGATGGCGACCAATTCAGGTTTTAGGTGGAGGATATCTATTAAGCGTTATTTTTCTGGTTTTGTTTTTGCTCTGGTCAGCAGTTACAGGCAATGCATTTCTGGATGGTATTCATAACCAATTAATGGCGAATAAACAGGAGATTCTTACCTCTATGTCGTCTACAAAACAGTTTGATGCTAAGCTGATTGTAGAGATGGAGCAGAGTCTTGATGAGGCATTTAAGCTTTTTGCCCTTCTTTTTCCTGCTATGTTTTTATCTAGTTGGTTTACGATTCAGGTTGGCAATTTACTGTTAGTTCGTTATGTAGTAAAGCGGTGGCAAATGCCACTAATAGCCGACCAGGACCTATCCTCGTTGAGGGTTCCTTTTTTCCTGGTTTGGCCCCTAATTGCTTTTGGTCTGCTGGCCTTTTTAACAACTGGGCCTATGCAGCAGTTTGGTATTAACTTGGTGCTTTTTTTGGCGATTCCCTATTTTTTCCAAGGGTATTCGGTAGTTCAAAAATGGTTCCTGCATTACAAAGTATCTGTTTTTACTCGGGCTATCTTTTACATGATGCTCATAACATGGTCAGCGTTTATTTTAGCCGTCACCGTGTTGGGGCTATTTGATACCTGGGTAGATTTTAGAAGTCGTTTAACAACAGGGGATGATAACACCCCTTAACTTATAGAGGCATATACCATGGAAGTAATTCTTCTGGAGAAAATTGGCAAATTGGGCGATCTAGGTGATAGTGTCCGGGTTCGTAGTGGTTATGGACGTAACTTTTTAGTACCCCAAGGTAAAGCTCTTCCAGCAACTAAAGAGAATAAAGCTGTTTTTGACGCTCGCAGGGCAGAGTTTGAAGCACGTCAGAAAGAGATTTTAGATACTGCTAACGTTTTAGCTGCAAAAATTGCAGACATCAATGTAGTTTTGGATCGTCCTGCTGGCGCGACCGAAAAACTTTTTGGTTCTGTAACTAATGCCGACATTGCTAACTTTTATAAAGCAAACGATGTTGATGTAGTTCGTAGCACAATTGATATTCCTAAACCTATCCGTACTTTGGGTGAGCATCCAGTGCGCATTCGTCTGCATCCTGATGTAATTCCAGAAATTACTGTAACAGTAGAACGCACAGTTAGTCGTTAACTCCTTAATTTAGAGGATCATTTATAATGCCAATTTACGACTATAAATGTAATGCATGTCAGCACACTTTTGAAGAAAACCACTCTATGTCGGCTCCTGCTATTAAGACCTGCCCACAGTGTAATGAAGATAAAGTACGTAAAGTACTTTCTACTGGTGGAGTGTTAAACTCTATTAAAAATGGTGATAGTGGTACATCTGCACCTTGTGGCCCTATGGGTGGCGGTGGTTGTGCTGGTGGTGCTTGCCCCATGTAGAGCAGTTTTGTAAGGATCTGATTAAGTTTTAAAAAGGGTTGGGTCCATATGTGGGTCTGACCCTTTTTTTGTTGAATATTTTTGGGTTTGGTAGTTTTTGGCAGCTTTTTTTTGCGCAAACGCATAATTTGGATATATATTTTTTTTTTTAACTTTTAAGGCAAAACCTTGGGAGGGCTTGCAGCCCCCA
>JADGBW010000129.1 GCA_015231305.1 Magnetococcales bacterium
CTAGGGAAATCTCCACGATCCAAATGGAAAATAAAAGAGTTTATAGGACTCTTTAAAAACGACTCTGGTAAAATTAGATCGATAATATGGAGAAATCCTTCTGGTTTTATCACCCGTAAAGCTTCTTTGATGGTCTCAACAATAACTTCATCGGGCATATGATGAAAGGCAGCAACACAAAATGCAGAATCAAAAAAGTTGTCTGGATATGCCATTTTATTGCCATTCATAACAGCATAATGCCCATTTGTAGACTGCTTGGCTTCTTTTACATAGTTTAAATTTATATCAATACCGTAATAGTTTGATTCTTGAAAAGATTGCCAAAATTGTGATGTTCCACAACCAATATCCAAAATATTTTCTGCTTTAGAAATTTTTATATTTTCTATTAATTTATCTTTAAAAAGCCCAACAGTTGCAGGGTTAGTACGTTGCAGTAGATCGTAAATAATAGGTATATCTAATATACGATAAAGAGGCGCAAATATTTTTATCATTTTATTATGAAGATATCATCAAAAAAGTTAGTCCTATTTATAAAAACAATAGTTTATCATTTATATAATAGCTTCTCCAATATTATTTATGCAATTTACTCTGCATCACAAATCCGCTTTTCTAACCACTCCTTGTTGTCTGTTTTTTTAAATCGCTCTTCTTTTGCGACTGCCAGAGTAGTGTTTCGCCAAAAATCTTGCCTTTTTTTTATGGGGTTTATGCGTTTTTTAACATCACTGCGCATAAATCCAAATAGTTGGGCTAGCTCTCCCCAGCCTGGTTCCAACCAGGAGTCTATGCGCTCTTTTATTAATCTAGATAGAGCAGGGCTCTCACCTTTTGTACCAACTCCTACAGTTATCGGCCCTCTGCGTACCATAGCAGGTACTAAAAACCCACTAACTTTAGGATCATCAGCCGAGTTACACAATATTCCCTCTTTTGCACATATTTTAGCAATCTGACGGTTGGTTTCTGCTATGCTAGTAGCAGCAAATACCAAAGTATATCTGGGTTTATGCTCTAGAAGCTGAGGCCCAAAACTGGCATTTAAATATTCCACCCGCTTTTCTTGAACCAATTTTGCAATTTGAGGGTCCAACTTAGGGGAAACTATTAATACACGTGCACCTGTTATCAATAATCCCGTTAACTTACGTAGTGCAACTGTACCACCACCAATCAGAAGAACTTCACGATTGGTCAAAATCAGTTCCGCCATGTAGTTGGACATGATATCTTACTCCTCTTCACCTAAATTTTACTAATTTACACTCGATATGAGATATTTTTAATATATGTCACAAAAGAAAATTATTATTCGTGGGGCCAGAGAACACAACCTGAAAAATATTGATCTCTCCCTACCTCGCAACGCTTTGACAGTTATAACGGGAGTTTCAGGCTCGGGAAAATCGTCCTTGGCCTTCGATACCCTAGCTGCCGAAGGGCAACGACGTTATGTGGAGTCTTTATCATCCTATGCCCGGCAGTTTTTAAGCCTACAAGGTAAACCCGATGTCGATGCAATTGAAGGGCTATCCCCATCCATTGCCATTGAACAAAAAAGTACCTCAAAAAACCCCCGCTCAACAGTTGGCACTGTAACCGAAATTCACGACTATCTACGACTTTTGTTTGCTCGTATCGGTACACCATACTGTCACGGTTGCAACCAGCCCATTGCTAGTCAAACTGTCAGCCAGATGGTAGATACTGTAATGGAGTTACCAGAAAAATCACGGGTTTTACTACTTGCTCCCATGATAAGAGGCCGCAAGGGAGAGTATAAAAAAGAGCTAGCGGCACTTAATAGGCAAGGATTTACCCGTGTGGTAATAGATGGTGAGACTTATGAGATTGATGAAGCACCAACCCTGGATAAACAGCTAAAACACACAATTGATGTTCTCATAGACCGCTTAGTTGTTAAACCTGGTATAGAGTCTCGCTTAGCAGACTCTTTGGAGACCGCCTTAAGTTTGGTGGAAACTCTCAGGATTAAAAATAATCCTGGTGGCGTTGCAAAAGTTGAAATATTGGGTAAAAACTCCCAAGAACTACTATTTTCAGAACGCCACGCCTGTGCCCAATGTGGTATATCCTACCCAGAGATAGAACCCAGGCTATTTTCTTTCAACAACCCATTTGGAGCCTGCCCAAGTTGTGATGGTTTAGGCACTAAAGAGTATTTTTGCACTGAGCTTGTTGTACCCAACCCATCTTTGACCATTCGCCAAGGCTGTATTGTACCATGGTCCAAGCCCACTGCATCCATGGCTCGTGAGGCCATTTATTGTGTGGCAGATCATTATGGCATAGATATACGTGTTCCTTGGGAAGATCTCCCCCAACAAGCTAAAGATATATTTATGAATGGCTCAGGGCGTGAGAAAATTAAATTTAACTATACAAGAAGACGCCGTTTTCGCACTACAAAACCTTGGGAGGGAGTTTTAAAAATTTTAGAACGACGTTACCTTGAGACTGAATCAGACGCTATGCGTGAAGATTTGGCGAAATATCGTAATACATCGCCCTGCCCTGGTTGTTCTGGTGATAGGTTGCGCAAAGAGGCTCTGTATATTCGTATAAACGAAACCAATATAGCCCAACTATCTGCTCTGCCTCTTACCCAGACTCAAGAATTTTTTGAAAATATGACTCTTACAAAAAAAGAGCAAAATATTTCAGCAAGAATAATAAAAGAGGTCACCGAAAGATTAGGATTTTTATTAGCAGTAGGCTTGGATTATCTCACCCTAGACCGTACCGCAACTACACTATCTGGTGGTGAAGGGCAGCGTATTCGCTTATCAAACCAGATAGGTTCTGGTTTAACAGGGGTACTATATATTTTAGATGAACCAAGTATTGGACTTCATCAAAGAGATAATCAACGGCTTCTAGACTCTCTGTTACGTCTCCGTAATTTAGGCAATACTGTTGTGGTGGTAGAGCACGATGAAGAGGCCATGCATATTGCTGATTTTCTAGTTGATATGGGGCCTGGAGCTGGAGAACATGGAGGTGAAGTAGTCTCTAGTGGCACTCCCAAAGATGTTTGTAACGATCCCAAATCTTTAACAGGCCGCTTTTTAAGTGGTGAAAACAAAATTGAAGTACCAACTAAACGCAGAGATATTGACCCTGAGCGCTGTATTGTATTAGAAAAAGTAACCACCAACAATTTAGTAGATGTCACTGCAACCCTGCCTTTAGGTTTGATGACCTGTATAACTGGTGTTTCCGGTTCTGGTAAGTCTAGCCTTATTCTTGACACCCTATACCCAGCCTTGGCCCAAAGGCTACATAATACGCAGGTAACAGGTGGGCAGTATGAAAGAATTAACGGCTTAGAACATCTTGATAAGGTAGTCCACATAGACCAATCTCCTATTGGGCGAACTCCCCGTTCTAACCCTGCAACATACACTGGTCTTTTTACCCCAATCCGTGAAATGTTGGCCCAAGTACCAGAAGCACGCTCACGGGGTTATAAATCTGGTAGATTTAGCTTTAACGTTAAAGGTGGCCGTTGTGAAGCCTGTGCTGGTGATGGGCTTATAAAAATTGAAATGCATTTTCTGCCAGATGTTTTTGTACAATGTGATGTCTGTCACGGTAGCCGTTATAACCGTGAAACCCTGGAAATCAACTATAAGGGAAAATCTATTTCTGATATTTTAGCCATGACCGTAGAAGAGGCGTTACTCTTTTTTCAACCAATACCAGCCATTAGAACAAAACTTACAACTTTAATGGATGTAGGTTTGGGTTATATACGTCTAGGACAGTCCGCAACTACCCTCTCTGGTGGTGAAGCGCAGCGGGTTAAAATTTCCCGTGAGCTATCTAAAAGAGCTACAGGTCGCACTTTATATATATTAGATGAACCTACCACCGGCTTGCACTTTGATGATATACGCAAACTATTAGAAGTTTTATCTAGGTTGGTATCTACAGGTAACAGTGTAGTGGTAATTGAACATAACCTTGATGTAATTAAAACTGCTGATTGGATTGTTGATTTAGGACCAGAAGGTGGAAGCAAAGGTGGGGAAGTTTTAGTACAGGGAACTCCTGAAAAATGCGCTGCAACACCAAATTCTTGGACTGGGCAGTATTTAGCCCCACTACTAAAAATGGATTCAAAAAGCCATAAAAAAACTGGATAGGTAATCTATCCAGTTTTTTTATTACTTCGTAGGAGCGAGGCCTACTCACAAAATGTTTAGTGGGGAACCGTGCATTTAGCTTGTAAGGCTCGCTCCTATTGCTAAAATAAGAAACAATACTTTTTTCTTATTTTGTAAAAATTTAGCCCCGCTCTTTCAACCAACCACCAATAGCTGGGGGTACTTCTGCCAAAGCTCTACCACTAACAAAGATACCAATATGTCCACCTTTGAAAGCTACTTCAGAATAATCTTCACTGCTGGTTTTTCCATCTAGTGCTTTACTAGCACTTGGTGGTACTAAATGGTCTTTTGTTGCATATACATTTAGAATAGGCATAGTGATATTTTTTAGATCAACTTCTTTATCACCAATCATTAAACCACCATTTATTAGTTTATTACCCTGGAAAAAGCCTTTAATAAACTGTCTAAACGCCTCGCCAGCTTGATCTGGAGAGTCAAAAATCCATTTTTCCATTCTTAAGAAATTACGCAATTTTGTACCGTTATCTAACAGCTCAACCATGTCCAGATATTTTTGGCTGGTCAAACGATAGGGGTTCATGGATAAAAATGTGAAATTTAAAAGATCACCAGGAATATTGCCCATGGTATCAACCATAAGATCAACATCCATATCCTGCGCCCAAGAGCTTAAAGTATTGTCTGGAGTTTTAAAGTCAATTGGTGTCACTGTCAGCACCAAATTACGTACCTTCTCAGGATGTAGCGCTGCATAACAGGTACTAAATGATCCACCCTGACATATACCTAGTAGGTTAATGCGATAAAGATCATGGGTTTCACAAATATGGTCTACACAACGATCAATATAGCCATTAATATAATCGTCAAGATCTAAGTAACGATCTGAAGCGTCAGGATATCCCCAATCTATAAGATAAACATCAACACCCTCATTTAAAAGACCTCGAACCAAAGAGCGGTCCTCTTGTATATCTGCCATATAAGGGCGGTTTACCAAAGCATAAACAATAAGAACAGGAACTCTATGAACATCTTTCTTTAGTGGAGAATAGTGATAAAGTGTAAGTTTATCGTCAGTATATACTTTAGTCCTAGCACTTACACCTTCTGAAATGTCACCAACTTCACTCATGGTTTTCATTCCAGATACGATTTTTTTATTAAAATTGGAGAGCTCTTCTACCAGTGCCTCCGGTTGCATATTCAATGGAAACATCGGTTATTCTCCTTTTTTTTCTGTTGGTTTTGCTGCTGTTTTAGCTCTAGCAGCAGTTGTTTTAGCTTTACTTGCAGCTCTTGTTGTTGAGCTCTTTGCTGCAGTTTTGCTTGTTGTTTTAGCTGCTGGTTTAACAGCAGCAAGTGAACGTTTCTTTAGCTCTTCAACATCAGATCGCAGAGATTCAAGGTCTATCTTTGGCTGATTTTTTAATTGTCCCTCAAGTTTGCGAACTTTCTTTTTTAAATCATGAATTTGCAAATAGGCCGAATTCAGCTCTTTACGTGTTGGCATACCTAAAGCCGACATGCTGTCATCAGTCATGGATTGGACATGATTTTGCAAAGTCAAAAGTGTTTTTGTCAAACGGGGATAAATCTCTTTATACTCTTCACTTGCAACAGTGTTTGCGTTGGACTCTTCACTACAATCAACCCATAAAACATGAAGATCACGTAAGCTTTTAATAGAATCTCCAGCTTGAGCCATTGATACCAAACGGTCTCTAAATAACTCTGCAGCGTTAGCACTGGATTGGTTCATAATGGTTTGGTATTCAACCATTACTTTTTGATATGCCATACCGAGCTGAATTGCTTTTTGTAATTTTTCCTGTTTTTCCCGATTTAAACCTAAACCTGGCATATTCAGGGTGTCATTTAAAAAATTCTCTGCTGATGCATTGCCAGCAAAACCTGGCATCTGGCCCATTTGACTTGCTTGTTCTGTAAACTGTTTCATCATTTCGCTGGAAAAACCAGGAGCATTTCCAAGCATATTAGACCAAGCACTCATAGGATTTAGAGAGTTATAATCTACTTTAGAACCAGAGGTGAAATATTCACGGAAACTTTTTAGGTTTTTATCAAGCTCAGCTGTCCATTCTTCAAGAGAACTTTCACCTTGTTTACCCATCTTACCAAAAGTATCAAAAACACCTTTGCTCATGCTCATAAAGTTGTTCATAGCTCCAATCATGCTTTGTCTAGCCATTTCTTCAGGTGTTTTTACCTGAAAAGGAGAAAAAGCAGACCACATGGGATCATTCGAATCATCCATGGATTGTTGGAAAAAATTGAATGGGTTAGCAGAAGCGTTGGGGGTAGATTGTTGTGCTAAATTAGACCAATCATTCCACATTTTTTTTTGTAGATTGCTCCAGTTATCTGCCCAATTCATAGAAAAAGGATTATTATCCATGGTGTTATCTCCTGATTTTACATTTCTTAAAAAATGATAGTGCATCCGTGCAAAAGGTGTATAACTCAGAAAAGATCATGCATTGCTGACACTGTATTGCCAACACCCACCAGGGCTATAAAAGCCCTGGAGTAAAAAATATGAGTGTTTGTAATTTGTGATATACTTTAAAGTATTAAGACCTTATCTTACAAGAGATGAGGTTACTCTATTTTGCAAGCTACGAAACTTCCGAGTATAAATATTAACTCAGTTAAGCTTTTTGATCCATATTTTCTTTAACTGTTGTGCTGATAAGGTTTTCCAACTCTTTTTGGCTTTTGGTTATTACTTCCAAAGTAGCTTGAGCATTGTCTAGCATCATCTGGCCTACAGTTGATGTAATCTTAGTCTGCTCTGTAACTGCCTCTTCAACAGTTTTAGATTTACCAAGTTTTTCCAACTGCTCAGAAGTAGTTTTAACAAAATCTTGAGCTGTTTTAAACTGTTGGCTGGTTAAGTTCTGCATTGTCTCTTCGTTGATGGTTTGCAATTTTTTCATTGAATCCATCATTGTTTCTGTAAATTTTGAAAAGTTGTCAACAATATTTTTATCCATGGTCTTTACTCCCGTATGGCGTTAGTGAATTTGTTATGTTGCACTGCAATATATGTTGCACTGCACAATATGTCAATCAAAAAATTAAATGATCACTGCAAAATTAACAGTGCACATAGTACTATCTGATAAATATCAAATAGTTACAAATACTAAAAAATATGTTCTTGAACGAAGAGTTGGTTATTTATCTGATTTTTTCGTAAGACCAACATTAAACATATCGGTCCAATATTTCACATTCTGCTCGGTCATTGACTTCATTACTGATATAGGATCAGTAGATTTTTGTAATCTGACCTGCTGTTCCATAAACATATCTAAACTTTTCTTTAGATAGTCAGCCAACGCACCTTGGGATTGGAGAGATTCTCCGTAGAAACGAATAATGCGGTTTAAGACTTCCGCATTGAAGATAGGGACACCCTGCTCCTCTTGCTCGCTAATAATCTGGAGCAGGATGTTCCGTGTTATATCTTTATCTGTACGTTTATCCACCACCTTGAAGGGAACCTCCTCCAGCACTAGCTGGCGGATGCCCTCCAAGGTAATGTATACAGATTTCTCAGTGTCATAAAGACGCCGATTAGAATATTTTCTTATAATGCGTACTGGTTCATTCATAGGTCTTAAGCTTGACCCCAATTAAACGTTAAATCAATGAATAAACTGACCACCATTCATATCGACATTTGCACCAGTCATAAATGCTGCTGCATCTGAAGCGATATAGGCAACCAATTGAGCAATCTCTTCTGCTTCACCCAAGCGACCAACAGGAATTTGAGCAATAATCTTATTAAGAATATCCTCTGGGATTGCTTTCATCATGTTTGTGTTGATATATCCAGGAGATACAGTGTTTACAGTTACACCTTTACGTGCACCTTCCTGTGCAATAGCCATAGTAAAACCATGAATACCAGCTTTGGCTGCAGAATAGTTAGCTTGGCCAAATTGACCCTTACGGCCGTTTAGTGAAGATATGTTGATAATACGACCAAATTTTTGCTCGGTCATTTTAGTAAATACCTGTTTAGTCATGTTAAATGCACCAGTCAGATTAATATTTATGACTGCATCCCACATGTCCTTGTCCATTTTTTTCATGGTACCATCTTTGGTAATACCTGCATTGTTTACCAAGCAGCTAATAGGGCCCATTTTTTCTTCAATTTGTGCAGTTACTTTTGCGCAATCATCAAAGTCAGTAATTTCAAGTTGAAAAACTTCTACTTCAAGACCTTCTTTACTAAATTGAGACTTCCACTCATCAGCACCAGCTACTTCAGAAGCAATACAAGTAGCAGCAACTTTATAACCACCTTTTGCTAAATAACGACAAATTTCAGTACCAATACCACCAACACCACCAGTAACAACTGCTACTTTCGACATACTAAATATCTCCCTAAATGAAAAAAATAAAACATTTTAAAATGTCAGCAGTAAAACATGCCAACAAATATTGATTAAACTCTATAAACTAAACTTTCTCAATTGCTACTGCGATACCCTGACCACCACCAATACATAGGGTAGCAATTCCTTTTTTAGCATCTCTGCGCATCATTTCATAAATCAAAGAAACCAAAATTCTTGTACCAGAAGCACCAACCGGATGACCCAAAGCAATAGCACCGCCATTAACGTTAACTTTAGATTCGTCCCAAGCTAGGTCTTTATTAACAGACATTGCTTGGGCTGCAAAGGCTTCGTTTGCTTCAATAAGGTCTAAGTCATCAATTGACCAACCAGCTTTTTCTAAACATTTTTTAACAGCAGGTATTGGTCCAGTTCCCATAATTTTTGGGTCAACACCAACACTAGCGTATCCAGCAATTCGAACCAATGGTTTTAAACCAAGCTCAGCTGCTTTTTTTGCAGAGGTTACAACAACTGCTGCTGCACCATCGTTGATTCCGGAAGCATTTCCAGCAGTAACAGAGCCATCTTTGCTAAAAGCAGGGCGCAATTTAGCTAAATCTGCAGCAGTAACACCTGCTCTTGGAAATTCGTCTTGATCAAAAACAACTGGTGGCTTTTTACGTTGTGGAATCTCAATAGGCAGAATCTCATCTTTAAACTTACCACTTTTTATGGCAGCTTCAGCTTTGTTTTGAGATTTAGCTGCAAAATCGTCTTGTTGCTCACGGGTAAAACCGTATTTGTCTGCAATATTTTGTGCTGTCGTTCCCATGTGATAGTTGTTGAAGGCATCTGTTAAGCCATCATCAATCATGGAGTCAATCATCTTCCAATCACCCATTTTTTGACCATCACGAGCATTTTTAAGTAGGTGAGGTGAAAGGGTCATGTTCTCTTGACCACCAGCAACGATTATTTCAGCATCGCCACATTTAATTGCCTGGGCAGCCATACTCACAGATTTAAGACCACTGCCACAAAGTTTGTTAACCGTAACTGAAGGAACCTCTTTGGGAATACCAACCTGCATTGCAGCTTGTCTTGCCGGGTTTTGACCACAACCAGCTGTTAAAATCTGTCCCATAATAACCTCATCAACTTGGTCATTTGAAACACCAGCTCTTTGCAATGCACCATTTATGGCTGTTGCACCAAGCTCATGGGCAGAAACTTTGCTTAAAGTTCCTAAAAAACTGCCAACAGCAGTTCGTCCAGCACCTACAATGACAATGTCATCCATCAGAGTATCTCTCCTTAGATTTGAATTGAACAATAAGTTTTTTTATAAAAAATAAATCTACATCGAATAAAGAAGATTTAAAAGGGTTTCTATTTCTATAATACATTCAAAATATGTTGAATTTCATATTTGATTAAAACTTACCATCAGTTAGCAATTTTTTTTCTGCCAACATAAAATTAACTTTTTAACATACAACTGGGTAAAGCCTGTGGAAAAAATGTTAGTAGTAGATATTTTTCTGTGGATACTTTTTTATTTTCACATCTGCCTGTTAATAGATGACAATGTTTTGCTACCATACAATGAAAAAATAATCCAACATATCTATGGGTATACAAATGTTATCACCTTTTTAACAGCCTTTATTCTTATATCAATCTTTTCTATTCTTATTATATTTAAAAAACAAAAACTCAAAAAAACTCAAAAATCTAATCAGTCTGTATATGAATTGGCTTTTTGTTGAAAATAATCAAGGCTTGCAAACTCAGGGTAGTTTATCAATACACCCATAATCTCTTTTGCTACATCTTTGCGTTTTTTACCATCTATATTTATTACAATATCAGCAGCGTCTTTATAAAATGGCAAACGCATCTCCATAAGTTCAATATCAGAAGTGGCACTGCTTAGCTTGGGTCGGTTAATATCTTCACCAACTTTTTTTACTAAAAGAGAAATATCTCCTTTTAACCAAATAACAAGTCCGTTCTGTTTTAAAAGTTTAACCTTGCGTTGGCTGAAAACCTCTTTATTGTTCAAGTCAATATCAACCACCACACCGCCTCCTGTATCGATTATAAGATCGTCAAGAGCTACGGTTTTTTTAACTATTAAATATTCTAACTCCCTAAACACCCGCCAATCACCACTATTTTTTGTTATAATGGTAGATATATCATTGCCCTGATTTTCATATGAGATGAGAGCGTCAGTTGATAGAACATTCCTTTTAGTTAAAACAGAGAGCCTTCTAGATATATTAGACTTCCCACAGCCTCTCATCCCAATCAAAACAATATTCAT
>JADGBW010000130.1 GCA_015231305.1 Magnetococcales bacterium
TTTAATAATAGGCAAAAATTTCCCTTTTTTACCTCTATTTTCTTCAATTAACTACACTAAAATGGGTAGTTAGAATTAAATTTTAAGAGAAGGTATGCATAAAAACCCTTTAATTTCATTAATATGAACAGACCTACACTTAAGCCAAGGCAAGTGTAACCATGTTAAAATTGGTTAAACCCAATAACTAGCAGCTCCTTTATAAAAAAACTCCTATTAAATATTTGTTATTATTGCATATTACTAGCTTTTGATAATTTGGCTCAGTTATTGATAGATGATAATACTAAAGCTACAAAAGAGTGGAGAATATTTATAAACCTAAAAACGGCAGTTGGAAGTGCGTGCATAGTGTAATCTATTGGTTTATCTGGTGTATCAGGGGAAATCGCGGTCACCTTGTTGTGATAATACTTTCCCCTGATATGCTAGGTGAATCAATAGGTTGTGCTAGGTGCGTGCTTACAACTACCGTTTCTAGGATAATGGAGGATAATAGTAAAATGGATATGAGCAGTGAAGCTTGCTGGGAGTACAGAAATACCAGCTATGAAGCAGCTACTGATACAATGGTTGTGAGAGATAACATAATTGATGAACCATTAGAGCTATATGTTTCTTTCTGTTTTGATAATGCTGATAGCATGGAAGTACTAACAGGAGATATTATTCTCACTAATTTACCAAACGGATCCACTCTTAATATTGGTAAGGCTGGTTATGACAATACCTGGATAATATCGCGAGATTATTTGGAAGTAACAGAGGTAAACAAAGCAGGCAACCCTATTGGCTGGGAGATACCTAATTTAAAAATGTATACTGGTAGCTACAAAGCAGATTTTTATTTGTTAGGTATACGAGTAACTGTATTAGATGGAAATCAAATAAATAAGTATAGCAATAATATTAAGGTATCACGTAATGTTGGATAATACTGTTTTGTTTAAAAGTTTAAGAAAGACATATATATAAATTGTTAAATTATTATATATGAACCAATAAAAGCCTGGTTTATCACCACTTCTCGCCTTAAAAACTGCAAAACAACATTTGCTAACTCTGCTTTATAAATTGTCACCACAATATAAGACCATTAACAGTTGACAGAAATTTTCTCTAAGACATAGACTGTGAAAATGAAATTTATTGTGTAGTTATACTTAATAAGAGTTTGAAATCAGGATTTTTCCTCTTCTTGTTACTACCATATAATAAAACTTTAAATTAATACGGCACTCTTCAAGTAAATTAATTTTGTATAATTTGTTTTACGAGTTCATAAATGAGAGAAACTGCTATTTTAACTGAGCAAGCAAAAGCTGAGGATAAGTTATATAAAGAGTATTCAGAGGAAGCAAAATTTGGCATGAAGTATGTTGAACCTTTCCTCTTAAACCTTAACGATTGCTCTCACGTACTCGAGGTGGGGTCTGGACCTTGTATTTTAATATCCCAGTTAAGCATGCTACATAAGAACATAAACTTTCAAGCAATTGAACCTATGGGGCCGGGTTTTTATATGTTTGACTCTTTAATTCAAAAAGCACAAAAAGATAACCTTTTTAAACTGTACCCTAGTGGCTATGAAACTTTTGAAAGTGAAATAAAATTTGATTTAATTTACCTAATTAATTCATTTGAACATTTACCTGACTTTCAGCACTGCATACATTTTTTAAAAGATAATTTAGCTGCAAATGGACGTTGTATTATTTTATGCCCAAATTATAGCTTTCCCTATGAACCACACTTTCAATTACCGGTGATAATATCATCCAAAATTACCCACTATATTTTCAGAAAAAAATTGCAACTTTTGAGAGTAACAACAACTTACACGGTTTATGGAACAGTTTAAACTTTGTAAAATGGAGAGAGATACAAAAAGCATGTGGAGAAGTTGGTTTACAAATAAAATTTAACAGTAGCATAACCGAAGATATGATATCTCGCCTAGACCAAGAGTCCAGCTTTGCTAATCGTCAACGTGCCTTATCTAAACTTGCTAAACTTTTTAAAAGATTAAGTCTTTTAAAATTAATCAGCAACAAAAACCTCTATTTTCTGCACCTATACATGTTTTTTGAATTAACACTAGATTGATTTTAAAAAGGAATTTAAAAATACAATCTTTTTCCCTTTGACATTTAATGCGATATAGCAATAATTCTCATTACGCAGCAAATAATTAAATCATAATTTTCAAACCAGCCTGCATTAGCAAGGAAGAACAAATGGCACAGATATCTTGGACATTAAAAAGAAAAAATGATCCAAGAATCAGGGCCCTAGCTTTTTGTAGCTATATGACAGTATTGTGCTTAGTGCCGCTGGTATTCAACAAATATCATGATGAATTTGTAGATTTTCATGCTCGCCAAGGTTTGGTATTATGGATTTGGGGTGTAATATCCATTTTTAGTCTATACATACCCGTTATTGGCTCGTTTTTCTTTAGTTTTTCTGCACTTATTATATTAGCTTTTTCTATTGCTGGCGCAACATCAGTAATTTTAGGCAGAGCATGGAAACTTCCTGTGGTAAACTTAATTGCGAAATCTCTATTATAAAGACTCACAATAGCAGAAAATTAATTTATTTACCCATTCTGTAGTAATTTCTATGTTGTTACTCCGTCAGCAGATCTAAAAATAAAATACACTGCACCAATTATACATAAAGCTGCCCATAAATAGTCCAGTTTTAGAGGCTGTTTCATATAATATACAGCAAAAGGTGCAAATATAATCAAGGTGATTGCCTCTTGCAGTATCTTTAGCTGAGGCAGTGTTAAAACTGTATACCCCACCCTATTTGCTGGAACCTGCAACATATATTCAAACAGAGCTATTCCCCAGCTTATAAAAGCTGCATAGTACCATGGCCGGTCTCCCAAATGTTTTAGGTGGGCATACCAAGCAATGGTCATAAAAATATTTGAAAGAGCAAGAAGGGATACTGCGGTAATGGTTGGGCTCATTTTGCATTGTCCTGTAGTTTAGAAATTACAAACAGTTCAGCCAAATAAGAGAATGTAAAAAAAAACAGCACAGCAATATATAGTCGCTGTGCTGCTTTAAACTGTTGAGTTTGTTCTTGGTATACCTAATTATCAATCAAAAACTAGCTTTGCAACCTGGCTGAACTTTTTCACAAAGTGCACAGTGAAACCATCTCTAATGTAGTCAGGAACCTCTTCATAATCTTTACGGTTGGCCTCTGGCAAAAACAGCTCTCTTATTCCTACCCTACGGGCTGCAATTACTTTTTCTCTAACACCACCAATTGCCAATACCTGACCAGTCAAGGTTATCTCTCCTGTCATGGCTATCTGCCTGGGCACAATTTGGTTTTTACTCATAGATAATAGTGCAGTAGCAATAGCAATACCTGCCGATGGGCCATCTTTTGGAGTCGCCCCTTCTGGTACATGGATGTGGATCAGCTCATCTAACAACCGCTTATGATCGCCACCTAGCTTTTTAACTTGACTTTTTACATGGTTAAAGGCTATTTGGGCAGACTCCTTCATTACTTCGCCTAGTTGCCCAGTTAGGGTAAAGCCGGGTTTACTACCACTTATATTAACTACCTCAATATCCATGGTAACACCACCTAATGAGGTCCAGGCCAAGCCCGTTACAATGCCAATTCCTTTAAAAGGTTTTTCGTTGCGATAGTCTGGCTTACCCAAGAAATCGATTACTTGATCTTGCCCTACTCTTATTGGGGTTTCTGTTTCACCTTCTAAAATTTTTACCGCTGCTTTTCTTGCAATGGAGCCAATTTTTTGCTCCAACCTCCGCACACCTGCTTCTCGTGCATAACCCTCAACAATGGTCCTTAGAGACTCTTTTGAAAAACGCAGGTGAGAGGCATCAAGACCATTTTTATCTAACTGTTTTTTAATTAAATGGTTTCTGGCAATTTTCAGCTTCTCTTCTGTAATGTAACCAGAAAGCCGTATTACCTCCATACGGTCTAGAAGTGGCCTAGGAATTGTGTCAGTTTGGTTAGCAGTGCAGATGAAGAGAATTTTTGAGAGATCAAAACGCACATCCATGTAGTGGTCTAAAAATTCTACATTTTGCTCTGGGTCAAGAACCTCAAGCAGTGCAGAAGCCGGGTCTCCCTGATAACTAGCACCAATTTTATCTACTTCATCTAGCATGATAATAGGGTTAGCAACTTTTTTAAGACGCAAAGCTTGCAATATCTTGCCAGGCATAGCCCCAACATAGGTACGACGATGGCCTTTTATCTCTGCTTCATCTCTCATACCACCCACTGAAAACCGGAAAAATTCTCGCTTAACCGCACGGGCAACTGATCTACCAATAGATGTTTTGCCAACCCCTGGTGGTCCTACAAGAAGAATTATAGAGCCGCCAATTTCACCTTTTAGGGTTCCTACAGCTAAAAACTCTAAAATCCGTTTTTTTACATCTTCCAAACCATCATGGTCCCGGTTTAAGATATTTCTTGCCCGTTTTATCTCTAACTTGTCAGTAGAGAAAATTCCCCATGGCAGGCTAGTTAGCCAATCGACATAGTTACGGGTAACACCATATTCAGATGATCCCGTCTCAAGTACAGAGAGCTTATCTAGCTCATCATTAATCTTTTTCTCTACCTCTTCAGTGAGGGTAAGTTTTTTTAGTCTGTCGCGATATTGATCAACATCAGCGGTTCTATCGTCTTTGGTTATTCCCAGCTCTTTTTGGATCTCACGAAGTTGCTCACGCAAGAAAAATTGCCGTTGATTGTCTGAGATACTCTCTTCAACCTGACGGGAGATTTTATCTTGCAGCTTGACCATCTCCAGCTCTTTTTTCAACAAAGAGAGGACTTTTTCCAAGCGAGTACGAATATCTAGAGTTTCAAGCACCTCTTGTAGCTCCTCACGCTTGGAGCTGGTCATTGAGGCGACAAAATCTGCTAGGCGGTCTGGTTCACCAAAATTATGCCGAGAGAGGAACATTTTAACCTGTTCCTGATAGAGAGAGTCATATTTTAAAATCTCTTTTAAAGTACTAATTACAGCCATGGTATATGGCTTTAGCAGATCTGCCTCTTTATCATTTAATTCAGACGGCTCTTCATGGTGTACAACAATAGCAATAATGGGAGGGTTAGGAGCAACAATCTCTTTAATTTCAAATCTAGACAAACCTTCTGCCAGAAGCTTTACCTGCTTTTTATCTTCATCAACTGCGGACTCCATAACCCTGGCCACAGTACCGATTTTAAAAAGCTTTTGCGAGTCAAAAACATCTTTTCCATCTTCTGCCTGAGACAGAACAATGCCAAACATTTTACCCGGTGTATCCAGTGCTTTACGAATTATTTCATAATACGGCGAACCATCAACCTGAATTGGGGTTAACATACCAGGAAAAAACGGTCGTCCCCCTAAAGGATAAATAACAAGCTCATTAGGTAGTACTTTTGTAAGCTCTATAGGTAAATTTTCTCCTTGGCTTTCATCAGACTCTACCTGTTCTTGGTTTTCATCGACAACTTCAATAGCTTCTACATCTTCTTCTTGGGCTTGAGAAGTATCATTATCTTCTTGATCTTTATTTTTTTTGGACATCGGTTATTATTTTTCCGTTAACAAACAAAACATCAAAAGGCATGAACGCCAAATGAACAGATATTAGGGTCTGGATTATATGGCAATAGGGGTGTTATGCAAGAACTAAACACGCAAAAACACAAATAAAACACTATTAGACAATAGAGTTAATTATTTTTCATTACTACACCCGCCTTTATCATTAGGCGTAAAAGATTGTCCACAACCACAAGTGCTTGCTGCATTAGGGTTTTTAATAACAAATTGAGAGCCGTTTAAATCTTCAATATAATCTACTTCAGAACCTGATAAATGACCCAAAGACATGGAATCAATTAATACTTTAACATCTTGAGCTTCAATGACTGTGTCTTGTTCTTCCTGCTTTTCATCAAAGGTAAAACCATATTGAAAACCGGAACAACCTCCTCCAGAAACAAAAATTCTTAATTTTAGGTCTGGGTTGTTCTCTTCGGCAAAAAGATTAGATAGTTTTGATACTGCATTGTTGGTCAATGTAACTGACATGGCTAATTTACTCCTAATTAATTACAACTCATTATATCTAGGCCTTCAGAGTTGGTGCGCATAAGGCGCAAAATTTCGGGTTATCTAGTCTGTTAGAAAAAATCCCAGTACACATATTGGTGAAATGAGCTTCTCCTGTTAGGCCATTTAAACAATAATTGCTTCAAGAGTGTGTCGACAACTGTCGATTCTAGGATTATACCTTACTTATTGGGACTAATACTTGCTATATGTGGTTCCCCTTCGTTATTTTCAATAGGAAAATATTTTTTCTCAACAGGTATTTGTTTATCTGTTAATTGCAGTTTTAAACACTTAACACTTTGAAAGGTAACGAATTTTACTTAAATTATTATTCTATATCTATAATTTGTGTATAGAAAAAAATATTTACCTTAGATCCTAATGTTAAACGATAATATCCCCGTTGCAAGGAATAACTGCTGTGATAAACACCAATTTCATGTTTAAATTTTGTGGATTTTAACATGAAAATTTCAATAATTCACAAAATTTTAACCCAGCGAATGGGGAATCTAAGCCTAAAGCAGAACTATTGGGCAGTGGGTGATATCGGCAAAAAGCTTGCAAATTTACGCGGAGAACAAGCAGCAAGTTTTCGCAAATTGGTAATACAAGACCAGCTAAAATACTTAAGCAACAATGTTTCTCCCATTATAGGTGAAAGCAGCCAAAGAGCGAAGCTAGCAATTACATGGTTAGCAAACGCACAAAAAGCCACCCCTGATAATGGAGTCTCTCTAGGTTATTTTCTTAATAACAATAAACAGATGGTCTTTAAAGAGTCCTACCCAGAAACTACCGGCTATATAATTCAATCATTTTGTGACTATAAACTTCAATACAACACACAAGAATATCTCAACAAAGCACAAAGCATGGCTGAATGGGAGTGCCAAGTGCAAATGGCATCTGGTGCTGTACAAGGTGGAGCACTTTGTGAAAAAGATAAACAACAACCAGCAGTTTTTAATACGGGAATGGTACTACAAGGCTATAGCACACTTTTAATGCAGATAGAAAATGAAACTATATTAAAATCAGCTCAAAAAGCAGCTAATTTTTTATTGCAAGATATTGCTGAAGATGGTCATTTTCAAACTCATGGAGCCTTTGTATCAGCCACTAAAATAAAAACCTACAATGTTCTTTGTGCTTGGTCTTTATATAAATTTGGTGAACTAACAGGTGATAACAAGTTTAAAAAAGCTGCAATTAAAAATGCCCAAGCCGCCATGAAGCAACAACAAGAAAACGGTTGGTTTTCCAACAATGATCTAAGCCAAGAAAACTATCCCTTAACCCACACCATAGGCTATACCTTACAAGGTCTTTTGGAGGTTGGCATATTAGCAGACCGTAAGGATATGATACAGGCTGTTATACGAGCTATAAACCCAATAATAACAAATATAAGCCCCAAAGGTTTTCTTGCTGGAAGGTTTTTTTCTAACTGGCAACCAGCTAGCCTAAGCTCTTGCCTTACAGGAAGCGCACAGATTGCCATAGTTGCGTTTAGACTTTACGAAATAACCGGGGAAAAATCATACCAAGAGGCTGGCAATCGCTTATTAAACTATCTAAAAGCCCTACAACAAACCCAAAACCCCGACCCCAATATTATAGGCGCACTAGCAGGCTCGTTCCCCATTTTACTTGGTAGCTACATGCGCGGAGGATACCCAAATTGGGCCACAAAATATCTTTTAGATGCATTGATGCTGCAAGATAAGTTGGAAACATCTTAACAATTAACTAAATAAATTATATAAAAACCTTTACTTAGCGTTTGAGTGCCAATAAAAGCTCTCTTGCTCTCTTCCTGGTCGCTTGGCGGTTAGTTCTATATCTATTGCTCCTGGTTTTGGTAGGCTCTTTCCATCGATTGTTCCCCAAATCTGTAGGTCTTTAGCGGAAAATCTGATGGGGTTAATTTTAAAGCTCTCTTGATTGTAAACCACTCCACGAACCATGCTTTTATCAAAGCTCAAAATTCCGCCAACCTGTGCAGCCCTGCCAGCGTAGGCCATAATCTGTCTTACCAGCTTGCTTTTATCAGGTATTTTATCTGGATCTTCTATTCTTATTTTTTCGCCATTTAAGGATATATCAAACTGCCCTAATTTGGGCTGTTCAATCCATAAATTTAATTTTTCTGTCTGAACCTGCTTGCTGTATATCTTTGTTATCTCAAAGTTTCCAACCTTATGTTCGCCATTAGCTTCAAATGTTTCATAGCCCAAAGGGAAAAAGTCCATGCGCTTTCGTAACTCTTGCCATTTTTTCCCAGAAAAAGGAAAGTTTTGCAGATTGAATGCCCCTGTTTTAACCTTCCAAATTTTATTTAAACTAATGAATGCCTCAACATCTTCTAAATGTCCCGCAGGGATATCGGCACTTTTAAATTTTAAATCCAGACCTTTTCTGCTTAAATTTACAACACAATCTTTTAATACCAAATGTTGAATTGGTAACTTAGACGAAAGACCATGTAATAAACCTGAACTCTCACTCATTAAATCAAAAATACGCCTGGGATCACCATCGGCAAAGTTTATTACTAACTGACCAGTTAATGGGTTTAGGGAAAATACATTAACTATACCGTTGATTTTTAGATCTGGGAGATCAAGGGAAATATGCCGGGATAATAACACCCGCTTATCTGCCTCTTCTACAGCTTGGGCAGGTGTTATTGTAGCAAAAAAACATAGTAAAGGCATAAGGAGCAGTAATATTTTTTGCTTAAATTTATTTAGAAAATTCACAGTAATTTCCTTGAGATGGCAAATTCATAGTAGCTTCAAAGATAATAAATACTATTAACAAAAAATATAACGCCTTTCTCCCAATATACGAGAGTTAAGATGAAGAAAAAAAATATCTTTATGTCGAATAATAACCACAATGTTGGTTTTAGCGTACCAACATAAATAGCCGCTCGTCTCCTCTTTGTATATTAATCAACATCTGTCGTTTATCTTTTGAAACTGCACTTTTTAGCTCTTTAAAGTTACTAACCCTAATACGGTTAACTGATAAAATTACATCTTTTTCCCGCAAGCCAGCCTGCCACGCAAGGGAACCATATTTTACACTCATTACCCTGAGACCATCACCCTTTTTAGTATCATTTGCAGTCTCTAAAACTGACCCCGTAAACCGTCTATCTATTTTATGGCCACTTGTTCTGGTTCTTGTAGGCTCCCTAACAATAACTGTTACTTTTTTCCTTTTGCCGTTACGAATGTATACCAAAGATACGCGCTCTCCAATACGTGAAAGCCCTATTACATTTCGTAAATCGGCAGAATCATGTATTTTGCGATTATTGGCTTGAATAATAATATCACCAGCAGTAAGGCCAGCCTTATCGGCTGCTGAACCAGCGACAGAGCGAGTAATAACTGCGCCTTCACGAATTTTCAGGCCAAAAGCAGCAGCTAGCTCTGCTGTGAGGTCTTGCGCTCTAACACCCAACAAACCACGGCGTACTTCACCATATTCTACAAGTTGAGACATTATGGACTGGGCCATTTTAATGGGTATTGCAAAGCCGATACCCACATTACCACCACCACGAGCTAAAATAGCTGTGTTAATTCCTATTAATTCACCGCGTAAATTAACCAGTGCACCACCTGAATTACCAGGGTTAATAGAGGCATCAGTCTGGATAAAATCTTCATACCCTTCTAACCCCAAACCCTTGCGACCCAAGGCACTTATAATACCTGATGTTACTGTCTGCCCCAAACCAAATGGATTTCCAATAGCAACGGCAAAATCGCCAACCCGTAAAATGTTGGAGTTACCCATGGGAATTGCCGTTAAACCACTATGATTTATCAAGCGTATAACACCAACGTCTGTCTCAGGGTCTACCCCAACAATTTTTGCCCTTATAACCCTACCATCATGAAGAGTAACTGTAATTTTATCAGCCTTTTTAATAACGTGATAATTAGTTATAACCAGCCCCTTCTTAGCATCAACAATCACACCTGAACCAAGGCTTTTATTCTCCTTATATCTTTGTTGTTTATTATCTCTTCTTAGATCAAAAAACCGTTTAAAAAAAGGGTCACTTAACAGAGGGTTTTCTTGAACTTTTATACGGCTAGAAGTAGCAATATTAACCACTGCCGGAATTGCCTTCTCTACCATATCTGCTAAACTAGGCAGTGCTTTACCGTTTACCGCTAAAGGTAGAGCCGCCTGACTATTTGGAGTTATACTAATAGATGAGAGTAATAATATACTTAAGGCAAACCCAACAAAAACCAGATATCGCCTCTTTAAAAAATAAGCCATACTAAATTAATCCTTTAAAAAAGTGGTGCAACCTGCCCTGTCGCACGAAAATTTAGATAATCAGATAGAACCAAACCATGATCAAAAGCTAAGGTTTTTGGCAGATTGTCAACTTCAACAATATGTAAATCTTGTGCATCGTCACCAGCAACAGGAGCACCACGAGCTTGCCCGACATAAACTGCAGTTGCAGTGTGAAATCTAGGGTCTCGTTTTGGGTTAGAATATAAACCTAAAAGTGAGACAAGTTCTACATCAAGCCCTGTCTCCTCTAAAGCCTCCCTTCTGGCTCCCTCTTCT
>JADGBW010000131.1 GCA_015231305.1 Magnetococcales bacterium
AATTATTTCTTCATTGTTAATATAATCTTCGCGCCACTCCTTTAACCGCAACCAACGTTCTGCATATGAAAAATTACCATTTACTACCCATATATTTAGTTGAAACATATTATGCTGTTGACTATAACGCAGCCAAACACTATCAGGTAACTCTTTAGCAATTGTAGCTAACCTACCCTTAGCCATTGCAAGGGAAGTGGTGGCATCATCCAACTTAGACTGTTTAATATAGAGAGGAATAAGGTTATGTAATAGACTTAAACGATTAGGATTTATCTGTACCGATTGTTGATATAGTTTGAGAGCTGTTTGACTATCATCCTGTAGCAAATAACAATAACCCAACCTTGCTAATGCCAAAGAGTGTTGTGGCTGTTCTTTTAAAATATCTTCAAGTAGTGCGACTGCTTTTGTTACTTGCTTCATAACTATATTTACAGCAGCAAGATCCACCAAAGCATCAATATCCAATTTATTATGGATTGCCAACGTTTGTAAATAAAACTCTTTTGCTTCTATGTCATTCCCTAAATTGGCATGGGCCAAAGCCTGCAAAGGTAATATTGCTAACTCTTCTATACCAATACTCATATGTAATAAATCATGGTATCGCTGCTGCTCAGAAAGTGTCCTTAGCAAGTTAATTTTACTTGTCTTTTCCACCGTATAACACCTTTTTAAAACAATAAAATTATTCAGGTCAATCCTTGACTTGTCATTATCTTAGAAGGCATTGCTGTTAAATATATACTACCTAAGACTTTACCATTATTAGGTGAGGATGCCCAATTGCTTCCATTCCATATTCTGTTATTTGCAGTATCTAAATTCCCTGTTTTAACATTATAATAGCGAACAATTTGACCATGTTTAACTATTTGAAAGGCTGTAGATTGAGATGCTGATGTGTTCCATATAAATGTATTCGCATTTCTAGTTATCCGGTCTACTATACCATTTGATCGACCCTTAATATTTGCTCCACTGCCAGCTAAAATAATAACATCATCTGCTCCTAAATTTGCCCCCCCAGTCCACTGTCCCCAATTTGATCCACTCTCTAATAAATTGTGGCTGGTACTATTAACTTTAAAATAAATTGTGTAACTTGTACCAGCAGCAAATGTACGACTACTATGGCTAGAGTTATTTCCTCCCACCATATCAAATACAACAACACTATCATCGGTAATAGTGGCTGTTACCTGCTGGGTTCCACTTTCAGAATAAGTTGATGTGACAGAGGCTATATCGACGATGACCGTTTCAGATATATCTTTTATAGCATCATCAACACTGGTAATTGTTGCAGTACCTGTTGTGCTACCAGCAGCAATTGTAATAGTAGAGGAACTAGCGGTGTAGTCGGTCCCACTTCCTGTTGCAGTACCACTATAAGATAAAGTTACTGTAACCGCTGAAGTAGACACCTCTGACAAAGTAGCAGTAACAATACCCACACCACCATCTTCTGCTAGGGTTGTATCATTCAAACTCAAGGTAACAGTTGGTAAATCATCATCAGTAATGGTGGCATTAACCTGTTGGGTTCCGCTTTCACTACCGTTGGTAACACTACTTATATCAACAATAATTGTCTCACTATCGTCGTTAGAAGTATCATCTACACTGGTTATAGTGGTGCTTCCTGTAGTGCTGCCAGCAGATATGGTTATGCTTGTTGCACCATATGTATAATCTGTGCCTCCACTGGTGGCGGTTCCACTATATGACAGCGCAACAGTTACATCGTTGCTAGATGCTGCCGATAAGGTAGCAGTCAGGGTAGCGCTGCCCCCTGCCTCTGCCAATGCAGTGCTAGAAGTGCTTAAACTAACCGTTGGTGCATCATCGTTATCTGCAATAGTAGTAGTGACTTGTTGGGTTGAACTTTCAGTACCATTGGTTACACTGGAAATATCCACGATAATTGTTTCACTAGATTCATCTAAGGTATCATCAACCAGTGTTAATGTTATTGTGCCTGAAGTACTGCCAGCATTAATGGTTATGCTTGTTGCACCATATGTATAATCTGTGCCTCCACTGGTGGCGGTTCCACTATAGGCCAGCGCAACAGTTACATCGTTGCTGGATTGGGCAGATAAAGTTGCTGTTAAAATAGTGGACCCACTACCCTCTGAAATAGATGAACTAGTAGAAGTTAATGTGACTGTTGGCGCACTGTCATCATCTACAACAGTAAGGGTTTTTGGGCCACTTTCACTAGCATTGGTAACACTGGATATAGTAACTATTACAGTTTCATTATCTTCGTCATAACTATCTTCTATTACTGTTATGGTAGATGTGCCAGTTGTGCTTCCAGCAGCAATTGTAATTGTAGTTGCACTTACCGAATAATCTTCTCCACCGCTAGTTGCTGTGCCAGAAAATGTTAAATAAACAGTGACATCTTGCCCAGAAACTGCTGAGAGAGTAACTGAAATAGTAACTGTGCTAGCACCTTCAGTAAGAGAGCTACTGCTTAGAGAGAGAGTAGCAGTTGGTTTTGTATCATCATCTGTAATGTAAACTGTCTGTTGTTGAGTACCATTTTCAGTGCCATTGGTTACACTGCTAACATCAACAACTATGGTTTCGTTGTCATCGTCCAGTGAATCATCAACACCAGTTAAAGTTACGCTGCCAGTTTTTGCACCAGCAGCAATGGTTATGATTGTTCCGCTATTACTATAATCAGTCGAGCTAGTACCAGTACCAGAATAAGCCAAACCAACTGTAACCGCCTGAGTATATACCTTAGACAATGTCGCTGTTACAGTAACATTGCCAGCATTTTCTGCCATAGATGTACTGCTAGAAGAGAGGGTCACTGTAGGAGGTTGTTCAGGTAAAGTTTGTAGTGGTTCAGGATCTATTTGTACAAGTTGCGTTGTTGTATTTGTTTCTAAAATTTGTGAAAACACCTGCTTAATAGGGGCTGGAGGAAGTGAAACAGGTGTAAGAACAAGAGAAGTAGTAGATGATTGAAAATTAGCTGTACTAGATGACAGATTAAACACACCATCTTTTAGTGTCATTTTGGATATTACCGATTTTGCAGAATTTGTGGAAGTGTAGATCATGAGAATTCCATCATCTTCAAATACAATCCGCAACCCATTTGCTGTTTTTTCTACAGACTTCATATCTCCTTCTAAAGCATCTATCTTCAATTCATCTTCAGAGGTTAGATCAACACGCACAGTCTCATTTGCTGGTGGTGGCTTAATACCACCATCTTCAGAGCTATTTAATTGTAGGCCTGCTTTATTAATAACATCTCCTGCTGTAGCTATATTTAACTTTTCACCAACAGGGTTAACTTCATTGGCAGCCAGTATAAACGAACCGGGCCTTTTATCTATATCAGCACCTGGTACTGGAACTGCGACCTCCAGTAGTGTGTTTAAGGAATCTGCCATTTTATCCCTCCAAATTTACTTAAATACATATTTTTCACATTTTTTTTGATGTAATATATTAACAGTATGTTAACCCACTAAAGAGCTACTTTTATCTAATATGGATTTACAGATTATTTAGGATCTATTTCCAAATTAATTATCTACAAAATTAAAAAAACAATTTATAACGCGGCTTCTCTGCTTTAGGTGTGTTTGCTCCAAGGGTTTTAAGCAAAAGACCTTGAGTTGCCAATAAATTGTAGCCAGCTAAAGTGACACTGTACTTTTCTGTAATCATGTTATTTTTAGAGTTAAAAAGTGACTGCTCTACATCTAACAAGTTAAACAGGGTCTTACGCCCAACACTAAATTGTTCATTAAAAGTGTCTCTAACTTTCTCGTTTTCAATTACCTGAGAAGTAAAAATCTCTTTACGCTTTTGAGCAGTTTTTAAAGCAGATAAATTTTTCTTTAGTTGGGCTTTATAGGTTCTTATTTCTCTGTCTAAAGTATATTCTGCCTGTCGACGTAAAAGTGAAGCTGACTGCTTTTTCTTGAGATCTCCAAAACCAGCAAAAATATTATAATTTACCACTATCATTCCTGTTTGAACCCGACTAGTTCCGGGAGTTCCAGATAAATCTAAATCGTTTGTTGCCTTTAAGTTAAGTGCAATATCAGGCATAAAAGCCGCTTTTTTCTCTTTTTCTACTGCTCGAGTACTTTCTACACGAGATTTTGCACTCTTTATAATAGGGCTATTTTTAAGCCCAAACTCCATTGCTGTTTGGGGGTTACTATCAAATTCAATTTGCGTAATAGCACTTGGTTGTGGCTCTCCTACCTCATCACCAACCAATGCTTCAAAGCTTGCAATGGCATATTCCAAATCTCCCTTTGCTGTAGTTATTGCAGCTTCAGCAGTTTTTTTACGGGACTCCACCTCGCCGACATCTGATGTTGGAGCCACTCGATGCATAACCCTCTCTTGAACCAACTTAAGAATTTTATTCTGTACCTCAAGATACTCTTCAGCCTCTTTTAGAAGATCTTTTTGTTTTAAAACTTCCAAATAGAGCTTTGCCGTTTGAGAGGCAATAGTCTCTGCGGTATTGAGAAGATCAGCATGAGCTGCTTGTGAATTAGCAGACGCACCAGCCACCCGACTTGAAACCAAACCACCATCCCATAGCATCTGGTTTACAGTGACTGACATTTCATAGGGATCAAGGGTGATACTACCGCCAGTGCTAGATCTGGTACTAGGCGTATTGCTATACTCAGAGCTTCTAGTATACCTCAAAGAGACAGAAGGATAATAACCAGCTTTTGCCTCTGCAACACCAAGGTGAGCAGCACCAGCACCAGCCTGCATTATGCTTATTTCAGGGTTATTTTCTAAAGCTGAGTGAATGGCATCTATAAGAGTGTCAGCCTGAACAGTAGATACTGCCATTACACCAGCAACTGTTGCCAACCACCTTAAGATATTGTGTTTTCTATCCATTTTTTTGTATCAGACCTCTCATCAGAAATTTATTCTTTAATTATATAAATTAATTGTTAGGAAACCAAAAGAACTACTGAATAAGAATAATGTACATAGTAATTTTGTTTTACCTTAAATTATTCGTCATAACTTTTAACAGTCCATTAACATACTTTTAACCATATAAAATCTTACTTTGGTAATTTTATGTTAACAATTTTATGTTATTTATGGCAAGTTATTACTTCTTATTGTTTGCACTTTGTTAACAATAATTTATGAAATATTTCACTAGCAACAACGTAAAATTATTTAAAAAACACTAAATTTAATTAATTATGATTTTAGAGAGTTTTAAGGGGTAGGTTTTGCAGTTTTTTAAAAAAAGTCAAGCCATGCATATTGTTATATGTAAATCTAGAGAGGCTTATGAGTATTAAGCTAAGCTAAAATATCACAAGATTATGAATATTGAATTTCACACAAATTGTGTTTAAATGAGAGATGAGTGTTGATAAATTTTTATAAATTTTAATACATAATACTAGAGTGAGAATTTCATAGTTAAGATAGGCTCTTAAGTGGTTTCCCAAGAGTGCCCTAAAATAAAAGACACTCTTGGAAATATTATTACGCAACCGATCACTATAAAGCCACAAAATATTGAATTTTATTTTTTACGAATTTTGTAGTGTGATATATTGCAAAAACCAACTATCTACAACTATTTTTTTGCTAAATAAAAAAGTGAATTCTACCAACATGGCATTTTATTTTAGACTATCTTGATAAGATCTGTTATCCATAATAAATACCTTAATTAATTCTCCTTAACTGTTTTGCACAGCACTGAAATGCCGGGAAATTTCACGGTGTAAGATATTTAGGTTGGTTTTGGTTTGCCTTAAAACTGCCATATCAATATCTTGTTTTGTGGCAATCACTACTAAGTCTGATATTTCGGCTGTTACGTTTGCAGCATTATCTGTAACGGTGAGTATATTAATAACCTCTTCAACCATGGTTCCCCCTTCAGCGGGTAGAAAGTCTCCATGGTCTCCAGCAGATGTAACTGAATATAGTATTTCACCTAAATCAGGATCATTAGCAAAAACTCCTATTTCTCTAATGAAAAAACCTGCTTCTAAACCAGTATTGGTTATGACAATCTTAAGCTCACTTGTACCATCACCAACTACTGTATGTCCTTGAATTGGGACAGTCATTTTTTCGTCTAAAAGCCCTGTTAAAGCTTCCGGCTCTGTCTCTATTGGCCAGAGACCATCACCAACAGCTACACGGGTAAAATTTAAAGAAGCTCCCGTTTGTGCTTTGGCTAATAGGTTCAGGCCTAATGTGGTTAGCACCACACCACTAAATTCACTCATAATTACACTCCAATTGTGGTAGTTTTGGCTTTTAATAAAAATATTTTTTATAAAACTTTGTTTTACATCTAATTTAAGAAATTAACTAAACTGGATAAATTGTTGTTACTCTACCTATTGACATAAAAACAGCGGTAAACTTTTGCGCTATATCAACTGAGGGCAATGGCTTATTTATATAAATTGCAGTTTTTTTACCTTTGTGCATTATGCTTGCTACATAATTATTTGCAGGCTTAATTGCAGACATTAAAAATCGTAGATTGATCTTGATATTTTTACCGTTTTGTAAAGTCATTCCACGATATACAGAACCGTTGTGAGTTCGGTTTACGGTAATTTTCTCAAGATGGCTGCGACTATTTTTTGAAGCAGCAATAGCACTAATAGCCTGATCAATACTGGCTTTCGTAACTGGCCCTCCACTAGTCATATCAACTTTAAAAGTAAAGGGGTCTCCTCCATATTCAAACCATTCAGAAACCGAGGCAACAACCCCAAATTTTTCAAGCATGGATTTAACAGCACCTATGGTTCCTTTTTTAGAGTGCCATAAAATGGAGTCTGCTATTACTTGCCGTTTTCTTTCTTCGGGCCATTGCTCATGCCAAAAGTCTATGGATAGTGCCCAGGCCAACCATGGCAGAAGTTCAATTGGGCAGGTATGTGGGTTCCATAAATGTTTAATAGGGACTGGTATTTCATCAATTCGTGCTGCGACTTGTTCCAGATCTCTCTCTAACTCAGATGCGTTAGCTGGTAGTAGAGTCTTCATTGCTCACCATCCAAGGTAACTTCTACCATTGAACAATAAGCAGCTTGCTGGCTGTTTGGTTCTATATCAGCAACTGGCTGGTTGATAGTAACTCTATCAACTCCTGCCACATGCAGAGCTGCAAAAACACCTGATAAGGTAATATTTTTACCAAGTATATGGCTGGCAGCAACATGTGCGTTTATAGCTGTTTCTGCCTCTTGCCGTACTAGCTCTGCATCTGGACCACTTCCAACCTCTAAAACAGCCTCAACTGTGTAAGGTATAACAGAAGCTGCCGAAATTATAACCTGGTCAGTTAATGGTCGCACATCTTCATGGTTAAGAGCAGCCGTTACAACATCCAAAAGAGATTGCGTTGGAACACCATCATCTAGGGTTGATAAAACTGTAATATTCACTTGACCCGGAGCTGGTGAAGAGACATACACATCTTTAACCAAACCACTAGCTGATAATGTGTGAAAAACATATGATCCAGAACTGCCAGCAGTGGTTATGGCCTCAAGAGACAACTGGGTGCGTTTGCGTAATGAAGCATCATCTTCATAGGTTGGCTGAACAACTGGAGATGCATCAGGATCTCCAGCATCAACAAGCAGCCTACTGATACCAAACAGTGCAGCAAGATTATCCAGATCTACTCCCGTTGAGTGGGCTAGCATAACAGCTTTACCGGCATCATTTATTCGCTGTCGTAAGATCAACTCCCGATAAGCAGAAACCTGTAAAAGCTTGATAACCGGATCACTATCCAATAGTGCAGTATAGCTAGGGTCAAGCTCTACAAATGCCTCTCTCATCTGAACAAAAATAGCTTCATAGTCAAGAGGTTCCACTATATTTGGTGGTTCCATATTCGAAAAATTAATAGTCACACTAATATACCGTCCAAAGTTATTTCTCTGCCTTCAGGCAGATATTCGCCAATAATATCTAAAGTGATAGACCCAGAATCTACTGAAACAATTTTGCTCTGTATCAGCCTGATTTCCGGCTCCCACCTATCCAATGCTTCAGCCACTGCTGAATATGCCTCTAAAAGCCATAGTTGATTAACTGGCTGGTCCACCATTTCTGGTAGACGAGAACCATATTCGCGCCTCATGACCCTTGTTCCTATCCTGGTGGTAAGGATATCCCTTATTCGACTTTTTAGGTTTTCCATACCCTCTGAAGCTTTGCCAGTTTTGGGGTTAGTACCTCTCATTTTATTCCCTCACTCTCTCCAAAAGCTGTGGTGATGAACCCTTTATTGTTAATTGTGTGAATAACCCGGTTAATTGACCATCGACCATCAACACCTTCTCTAAAACCTTTTAGAACTAGAACACCCTCTACCATCAAGGCTGCATTACCTTGAACGGTTATTTCTAAACTTCCAGTTCCTCTTTTAAGCCTTGCTAATGCAGCTTTGGCAGCGGTTTTTGCTTGTGCTTCATTAGGAAAAGATTGTGTCAAATTAAAGATTGGCTTACCTTCACCAACCTTAACTATTTCACGAGTAGCCTCTAAATTGTCATGCCAATCTGCAGTAACAGAACCATATTTAGCTCGCCCAGAAATAGTAACATTCCAGCTGGTTACATCTTTTGGTTTTAGAGAAACTACAGGCAACTCTTTTCCACTTACACTCTTACCCTGAGCACGTTTAACAAATAGCCACTTCCCTGCAACTGGTTTACTGATGGCATCATACTGTGTGGCCAAGCGGGTTAACAGATGCAAGTCGGACTCAGATGTTTGGTCCAAATGCTCTATTGTCATACTTGCTAGATCATCTCCCACTTTGGCAATTAAACTGTGTTCACCCGCTATTTTATTAACTAAGTCACCTATTGTAATGTTATCCCATGGTCTAGTTTTAGTAGCTTTGATACCCTCTAGCATGTTAGCTGCTTTACCGTTAATGGACATGCTTTGAGGAGGCCAAGACATAGAAACCTCATCAACTGTATAAACCCCGGTTTTTTTTAACTTATCTTCTTCATAACCTAAGGTAACTTCTAACTTTGCTCCTGTACGTGGAAACTCAATGGAGCTGTCTCTGTCATCAATAGATATTGCTACAGTGTCAGAGTTCATGCCTGCCTCATCAACTACAGTAAGAGACAATAAACGGTCTGCAATTTTTCTTGTGATATCTTTACCGTTAGCTAGAATTTGAAAGTTAGATTTCATCAATCCCAAAGCCTCACAGTTGTGTCAATATTTACAACTTCAATTTCAGGCAAATTTATTAACAGACCGTTGGGTAACTTTGCCCCATATTCAGCTAGGCCAGGATTAGCAATATATACCGTTTCAGTAACACCTAGTTTGTGGTCGTAATGATTTGAGCAAATCATATCCAACATATCATCATCTTTAGTTCGATATTGCAGCATCGGAATCCTCCCCATAGGCTTTTAGCTCAACGTTGAATTCAACTTTTTTAGGTGTACCACCTATAAAAAAATTGGTTTGTGTCTCCTCAATTCTAGTGATAACCCACTTTCCTAAATTTATGCCTTTAGCATCCCCTAGTATCAGAGGCTTACCTTCAGAAGCCATCTTTCGCATGTTGTTAATCTGATCAACACCACCTTTAAAATGCGGATAGATAACTCCATTAAGAGATACTGTTTCATTTCCCATCCCAGCATATTGCAAGGATGGTTTTCGTTTACCCCTAGCCTGACATGGCCAATTATATTCTACTGTTCTTTTTAGGCTTTGGTATGCTGCTGTATTTATAGAAAATTTAAACTTTCCTAAAGATAGCATCGGATTAACAGTCATAGAGAGCACCCCGCTTAACTTGTGCATGTTGTTGGTTCATTTTTGCTATAACAATTTGGGCAATCTCTTCTGCATTTTGACTTGGTACAGCATTAATAATTATGTCGCCATAATTGTGGGTTACTGCAGTAGGTGGACGTGATGCTGACTCAGTTAAACTTATAACTTTCTCACTGTAACAATCTGCCATAGAAGTTGGTGGGGTTTTGCTAGATACTGCTGAACTTTTTTTTGAAATAACAGACTCAGTAGAAGTAACAGAATCCATTTTTTTTAATGAATTTTTAGTTACCGCATTAACCCCAGTAGATTTTACTGAACTTTTAGGCTTATTTGTTTTAGCTTTAGAAACTGTTTTAGCCTTAACTATTGCAGAGACAGGCTTAGTAGTAGCAAACTTTTTAACTACTGGATTATTAACTTTTTTTGGTTTTTTATTTGGATAGTTTTTTCCAACCAAACTAGTTGTTTGTTTAGATTTGCTTGGTTTTTCTTTACTTGATTTATGAGCTTTACGTTGAGTAGGTTTATTAACAACAGCGGATGTAACAACCTTATTTGATACAGTTTTTATATTTTTATTTACAGGTTGAGCAGTTGCTATAGCAGGAACAAGCATAGTTGCAGCCATACCAGCAGCAAGCCTCTTTTTTCTCCCTCTTGGCTTTTTAACTTCTGGAGAGTTCCCCTTTACCTTTTCAGCCAGAGCATTCCACGCTTTTCCAAACAAACAACTAGT
>JADGBW010000236.1 GCA_015231305.1 Magnetococcales bacterium
ACTTGGGCAAGATTGTGAGAGACAAAAACTACTGCTACTCCTGAATTTGCCATAGCCATCATTCGCTCCATGGCTTTGTTACGAAACATAAGGTCACCAACTGCCAAGACTTCATCTACCAACAAAATGTCAGGGTTCATGTGGATTGCCACAGCAAAGCCGAGCCTTGCTCGCATGCCAGAGCTATAGGTTCTAACTGGGGCTTCAATAAATTTACCAATATCAGCAAACTCTATAATATCATCTAATTTTTTGTTTACTTCAGATGTTGGTATACCTAATACAGCAGCATTTATGTGGATATTTTCTCGACCGCTTAATATGGGGCTAAAACCTGCACCAAGTTGAATTAAAGCTCCCACCTGTCCACGAATTGTTATAGAGCCTTTATCTGGCATAAGCAGGCCATTTATTAAACGTAACATGGTGGTTTTACCACAACCGTTATGGCCAACAAGTCCTAGTATTTCACCTCGGTTTACAGTAAATGAGACATCATCTATAGCCCAGAACTCTTCTTTACGTAGATTCTCACTACGTTTTCTGCCCATCATTTCCCGTCCTACATCCTGCAATCCGTACAATAGGGAACGTTTTAAATGGCGACAGAATTTTTTTGCTACCCCATCTACCCTAATTAATGGCTCCTCAGACATTCAAGCCCCCATCCGCTCTAAAACAATGGGAACAGCTATTCGAAAGAGAATTAAAGAGATACAAGCTAAGAATAATACTCCCCCAGAGACTATTAAAATTGGCATTAAATCAACTATCACCCCTTTGGTTAACAGGTCTCTTGCTCCCATTAACAATGGAGTTACAGGGTTGTATTGCACAAATAAAGAGTAAGGCCAAGTAGTTGGTGGGGGGTAGACAATTGGGGTGAGAAAAAATGCAATTCGCAAAAAATAACCGACACTCTCTCCAACATCTTTATATAACCCTCCCAACGGTACAAGAAGCACCCCTAGTGCGGTTCCCATTAAAATTAACATAAATACAATGGGTAGAGCTAAAAGTGCGGCCCAGGTAAATTCCAGATCAAAAAAAACAAAAGCACCACAAGCAACTACAGCTTGCAAAACAAAAAAGAACAACGATTGCCATATACTAGAGAGAATTGGTGCTTCACGGGGCATGTTTATTTTTATCATTATTGGGGTACAAGCTTCAAACTGCTTTAGCGGATTTACAACACTTTCGGCAAACACCTGCCACAAAAGTGTGCCAAACATCACATATATAGGATAGGGAATATCGGTCTGGGTTATATTGAGAATTTTGCGCTCGTTTAAAACAATGAAAATAAGGGTAGTAACAATAGGGGGAACAATAACCCAAACCACCCCTAATACAGATTGCCTATATTTCTGGCGGATATCCCGTAAGAAAAGTTGCCAAGCCAGATCCCTTGATGCCAACATGCCAGCCATGATGGAGATAATCATCTGCCAAGGATGACGAAGCTTTGCCTGTGCTGAATAGTGGGCAACTTTTAGGGGGTGATCTGAAGGCGATGACAATATGTGGTTCCCTGTTATAAATTTAAATCGATAGATACCCTTTAAAATAACCAGTTATACCGATTATTGTCAATAGTTACCTATATTTGTATACTATATACCATTGCTAAATTTATCGAACCTAATAAGAGAGACCCACTATGCAAGCATTGGTTATTGATGATGGAATATATTTTGATGGTGGGTATGCTAAGCCAGAAATAAAGCCTGGAGAAGCCCTGATAAAAACTACTTTGGCTGGTATTTGTGCAACTGATTTAGGGCTTTTACAGGGTTATGCTAGTTTTAGCGGTGTTCCCGGACATGAATTTGTCGGCATAGTTGTAGAAGCTGACAACAAGAAAATTATTGGGCAACGGGTTGTTGGAGAGATTAACTGCCCATGTAACTCATGTGCTGTTTGTCATAGGGGAGATTATAACCACTGTCCCAACCGTGAGGCGTTGGGTATTCGTCATAAAAATGGTGTTTTTGCTCAATATTTTACCTTACCACAGGCCAATCTTCATATAGTTCCTTCTAGTATTAGTGACAAACAGGCAGTGTTTACCGAACCTTTGGCTGCTGCTTTGGAAATTATTGAGCAGATTCATATTGCCCCTAAAGATCCAGTTTTAGTATTGGGTGATGGAAGGTTGGGTATATTAATAGCTCAAGTCTTGGCTTTAACAGGATGTGACCTTGTTGTGGTTGGTCGTCATCCTTCTAAATGGGGTTTGTTGTTAAATAAATCCATAAAAGTATGTTTAGCTGAGGATTTAGAAGAGGGATATTCGGCTAAGGTTGTTGTAGATTGTAGTGGTAGTAGCCAAGGATTTAACCAAGCAAGAAAGCTTGTTAGAGCTAGGGGAAGCTTGGTTTTAAAAAGTACATTTAACAGTGATAGCTTGGTGGATTTATCATCTTTGGTGGTAGATGAAATCAGCGTGATTGGCTCCCGGTGTGGCCCCTTTGGGGCAGCGTTAAGACTATTGGCATCAGGTTTGGTGGAGGTTGAAGATATGATATGTGGTGAATTTCCGTTAGAAAAAGGGGTTGAAGCAATGAAAAAGGCAAAAGAAAAAGGGGTATTAAAGGTTTTACTAAGACCTTAATATTATTAAATAAAGTTGTCATACATGGGAAAAGCTCACCTAAAAACCCAATAAACTACCGAATCTGGGTTTAACCTAGAAACGGCAGTTGGAAGTGCGTACATAGTGTAATCTATTGATTTAT
>JADGBW010000132.1 GCA_015231305.1 Magnetococcales bacterium
CAGAGCTTTTTGGTCATGCTAAAGGTGCTTTTACTGGTGCTACAACAGACCGTAAAGGAAAATTTTTGCAGGCAAATGGTGGAACTATATTTTTAGATGAAATATCCGAAATGTCTCTCAATCTACAGGCAAAAATGTTGCGGGTATTACAAGAGAGAGAGGTTGACCCTGTTGGTGGTAAAGCAGCTATATCTCTTGATGTGCGTGTGGTTGCTTCAACCAATCGTGACCTTAAATCATATGCTTTAGAGGGCAAGTTCCGAGAAGATCTTTACTATCGTTTAAATGTCTTCCCAGTACAGCTACCTCCGTTGCGAGAAAGAAGCGGTGATGTTCGGCTGCTTGCAGAAAGTTTTAGAAAGCGGTTTATTGCTGAGTTAGCTAGAAATAATATCCCTTTCTCTAAGCGGTCCCTTGCAGCATTAACAAGCTATCAATGGCCTGGTAATGTACGAGAACTTGAAAATGTCATTCAGCGTGCCCTATTGATGGCTGAAGGCAGTGAAGTAGAGCCTGAAGATTTGATGATAGATATGCCAGCAAATTTTGATAGTAGTGTAAATCTTAGTGAGCAAGATGTTGGCGGAGAGTCAGATGAGATTATGTCAGATGATAATGAAGAAATCCGTTTGCCAGTTGGGACCACTGTACGTCGTATGGAGGAGATTTTAATACACCGCACTTTGAATGAGGTTAACGGCAACCGTACCAGGGCAGCAGAACTGTTAGGTATCTCAATCCGTACACTTAGAAATAAACTAAATGAATATGCTACTCGGTAAGTTGAGACTGATATTTTCTAAAAAGTCCTGGTTCTCGACTATTGTTTTTTTGTTTCTGATATCTGGATGCTCACCCCAGGATACTTCACATATTGATCCTAAAATATTTGCCAATGATACCACTTGGCAATCTATTCAACACTACTTTACCCCAGAGAGTTATTGGCAAGAGAAAGTAAAACAGTTTTCCGCTAAAACTAACATTACCCGTGAGCATTTTTTTATAGAGTCTAAAAAATACCGAGATATGCTTACCGTACGACGTAATGAGGTTGCCAAGTCAAATAAGGAAGCAAAAAAGCGTGGTGAAGACCCTAAAGCTGCTCGCCATAAAATAATTAAATCCCACAGAGAAGCTCTAGATCCCCAGCGAGCATTAACCCGTGAACTAGGCAAAAAACTTCGCAAAGAGATGGCTCTTTTAGATCAAGTCCGACATGAATATTTTAAATCTAAAGAGTAGGGGGAGTATATTATTGTTATTGTCTAACAAATGGATATAACGATATATGGATATGTTCCGTATGTCTTACTGCTTCGTAAATTTTATTGGAAACTAGTTTTTTCAATTCTGCTGTCTCATAAACTGTCATGCTGCCAGAGACAAATAGGGAGACATCAAATTCGTAAGAGTCTCCTAAGCGACGACCTCTTAAATTTTTAATTGCTTTTATCTCATCAACATTAAGGCAAGTAGATTTTACTAAAGCCATTATCTCTTCTTTTGGCCCTATATCTAATAGACCTTGTATGGCCTCAGTCATTATGGTTGCGCCAACCCGTACAACAAGAACAGCTACTGCTAAAGCTGCTACATGATCTGCTGCAAACCAGCCTAGATTTGAGAGAACAGCACCAACAAGTACCATTAAGGAGGAGAGAGCATCTAGGCGGTTGTCCATCGCAGCAGCAAGGATGGCCATATTGTTGTTCTTCTCTCCTACGCAATCCATAATACGATAGGTGATTTCACCAGTTATACCTACCAAGATTGCTGCAATAATAGCAGCTTGGCTGGGAGGCTCAACCATGCTGCTGTTAATGTGGCTAATATTATAAAAAATGAAAAAAGCTGCGCCAAATGATAATAAGCCGCCCATAACCAAGGCCGAAAGAAATTGGAGTTTACCATAACCATAGGGGAAGCGGATCGAAGGGGGCTTTTTAGCAGCTACAATGCTTAGCCAGTTGACGCCTTTGCCTATTATATCGGCAAGTTCTTGCAGGGCCATGGCGTGTAGGCCTGCACTACCAGTAATAACACCCATAACAAAACAGAATGCCGCAAGAGAGCAAGCGATAAAAAAATCAAGTATTACCACATGATCAGAGCATTTTCGACACTCTTTTTGATTGATTGGGCAAGATGTTTTTGATTTCTTAATAGTAGTCTCTATTTATATATGGCTATATTAATGGGCATTTAAACCATATTATAGATTATACTAAGAAGCTGTCTTTGTCTAACAATTCGTTAAGTTAGAGGGGGGTCATTGTCAGGTAATGCGAAGCAGACTTGGTTGCGACCATTCTTTTTCGCCTCATATAAAGCTATGTCGGCTTTTTTTACCATATCTGTGGCACTAGTACCGACATCAGGGTACATTGCTACACCAATGCTTATGGTGATTTTAAGTCCATCTACCTCCATAGCCTCTATTTTTTGCCTTAGTCTCTCTGCTGCTAGTCCACAACCTGGGTTTCCTGTGCTGGGAAGTATGGCGCAGAACTCCTCTCCACCATAACGGAAACAAAAATCAACATCTCGAAAATGCTCTTGCATTACTTCGCCAATGGCTTGTAGTACTCGGTCGCCTTGATCATGGCCATGGTCATCGTTAAACCGTTTAAAATGATCCACATCAAAAAATAGAAGGCCAAGGTTGAGTTTATAGCGTCTAGCACGGCGAAACTCATCGTCTATGGATTCATCAAACCAACGGCGATTATATAGTTTTGTTAGTCCATCAGTTATTGATAGTGTTCGTAATTTATTTTCTAGATTTTTTTCTTGGGTTACATCTCTAATGAGGGCTGAAGAGCCAATTACAATATCATCGTTAGTTTTGATGGTTGCGGCGTTAATGTGTAAAATTCTGTTGTTGTAGACAACAGTAGGTGGTACATCGTCGTTAGCTGGGTCACACAATGCAGAAATATATTCAGGATCCTCTAAAATTTCTAAAAAACCAGCATCAGTAATGGCTTCACTTCTTTTTCCTAATAATCGTTCTGCTGAAGGGTTGACTAAGACAATCTCTCCGCTGTTATTTGTGACGATTATACCCTCTTTGGCGCTCAGTATGATGGTAGTAAGTTTGTCACTTTCGTTTTTAAGTTGCTGATGAGTCTTGAAAAGCTCTACCCCCATGGTATTAAAGGAGCGAGCCATGGCTGGTAACTCTCCTGTTCCCTCCACCAAAAGTAGCTGTTTATAATCGCCACTTGCAATTTTTGCCATGGCTTTGGTTATTTTTGTTATGGGTTTTGCAACTGTAATATTAATTAAAAATATTAAGGTAGACCCAACCAAAATAAGAGCTAGAAAGAGCATTAAATAGCCATCATGTTTAGATTGGGCTATATCAGCTTTGGCTAAGGCAAGAGAGGTAGTAATTTTTATTATTCCGCGAAATTTATCTTTATCGCCGTGACATCTATAACAAGTTTGTTCTGATTTAATCGGGGCAAGTATTGTTAAAGTTTTCTCTTTGGTATTTTGGGTGGTTCCATATTTAGAAATATGGCTACCTTTCTCTATAACTTTTAATAGGTCAGGTTGGACAATTGTTACTCCATTGTTATTGGATGCTTCCTCTTTTTTTGGGAACTCTTTTTGTCCAATGTGTCCGTTTACTATATCTATAGTGTCATTATTTAAAAAAGCTTCTTTTCCATCTGTCCGAAGTATCTGAAAATCTAAAATATCTTTCATACCCCTTAGATATTCAGTATAAGACTTGGCATATTCTGCGTCTCCAGCAACCATTATTACCATCAAGCTCTGCTGTATGCTTTCAGTAAGCAGGAGTACATCCCGTTCGTTTTGCGCTAGGATGTTCTCTTCTTGCCAGCGGATGTGATGGTTAGTAATCCATACCATACTTATGAAGACGACTGTACCAACTAGAGCAAGAATGCGATGACCAATTTTCATATGAATAATGAATTCCAAAGAGGTTCAGCAGGTGACTAGTTAGGCAACATTAATAGATGGTATGCATAAGCGTGAATTTACAATTGATTATTGTTTGTTACCTGTTGTTCACAATGTAGCTAATTTTGTTAACAGGTACAACCTCAGATGGCATTGTTTATATAACGTTTTCATAACAAACAGCGTGATAACATTGAGATAATTGTTTGTTATGTTAATGTTACACCTTATTTGTTTTTGTGTATTATTAGGTTTATTCGTCAACAGTTTGAGTGGTGAAAACCATAATGTGGCAATCAGGTTGTTGCCAGCCATTTGGAGCCATTCCGCTTTTGCTCGCAAGGTTGTTTAAGGTTTCTTCTAAATTCCAACCTTTGTCAATAGGATAATTTGGCAGATATGCCCCAAACTTATTACCTTTTTCTATGGCAATACCCTGCCTGCCTAGCTCAATATCATAATGTGACTCTACAAGTGAAAGAGAACTTAAAACTTGAATCTGGATTTTAAGCATGTGAAATTCATCTGTCGCAACTGGAGTTGAGAATGCATGTGAACGAGATGCTTTGATAGTGCTGTCGATGACTGTTTCAAATAGTGGTAATTCAGGTGTCAATTTACCAAAATAACCACGAGGTTGTTTGTTTTTGCTTAATAATACAAAAGCTCCCCTTTTTTGCCGCATGGAGAGGGTAAATTGGCTTGTGTTAAAGGTAGCATCTATGTTTATTTCAGTTACCTCATCTTGAACAACCAACTTTAAAGTACGCATTGCTATTTTATGAAGCGTTGGAAGAGCCATGCCTTTTAAATCTCGATTATCATCACCTTCTGAAATGGGAACTGGTCCCATAAAGACCCCTGAACAGTAGCTTATTGAGTTTTCAGGGTTGTTTGCAATTTTAGAACTTGTGTCATAGCGAAAATGAAAAGGAACACATTGTCCATTTAACATGTTTAGCATAAGAATAGCAGGTGCAAGTATGCTGGCTTTTATTTTTGTATCAATGCTATATTTAGCTAAACCATTGGGGTCCCAACTCATTATGTGATCAACAACTCCTTTGTCCAGCTCCTTTATTTTTTCTTCTGTTTTATCATCAGCTGGGAAGGGAACAAATCCATGGTCAGGGCCATAGTGAGTTAAGTCCCCAGAGACAACTAGCAGGTCTTCACCACCTAAAAAGGGTTTTATAGCATTAGCTGCATCAGTAAAATCTTGTTTTCCCATGCCACTAGTTAAAATAGGAACAATCTTCCAATTATTTCCAAGAGTTTGCTGTAAAAATGGTAGAAGAATTTCAATGCCATGTTCACGTTCATGAGGGGCGCTGCTATTTTGAAATTGAGAATATTTTGTTAATTCATCCAGAACTTCATGATCCACATTAATTTCACCAAGTGGAGTTTGAAATTTATCTACACTAGGCAGGCATAGACCATGAAAATTGTGGTCAATAGCAGGAGCAATAACTACTACTCTTTTGAAGGCGTAGCCTTTAATATGGCGGAAAGCTTCAGCCATTATTTTGCCACTAAAATCATAACCAGCATGAGGAACAAGAAGTGCCTGAACTGGCATAGGTATTTTGTCCGGTGTTATGGAGTCAAGCAAACCGTCTACTTTTTCAGCTAGGTCAATTGGGTCTTTTGGATACCAGATACCAGCAATTGTAGCAGGACGAATTTTAGGTTTTCTGTTGATATTTACATCGGACATAACAAATCTCACAGTTAATGGGGTACAAGTTTTGCGAATTATATAGTTACTCAACCTTTTTTTAATAGGGTTTTGATAAAGGGGGAGTTAAACTAACTATCAATAACCAGATACACAATGATGTTACTGTCAACTTGTCAATATCACAAGCTATCAGTAACATCTGTTAAGATTATCACCTCAACACAATAGTAGATTGTGAGGAAATTATTACAATGATAACTGTTAAAAATACAACTGTATCTGATAAAGAGGATGCAGCCCAAAAAGCTTTACAAAAGGGGGTTAATTTATATCAGGCGGGTAAGTTGGATGAAGCGATACAATGGTATGAGAAGGTGCTTGAAATTCAGCCCAACAATATAAATGCATTATGTAACATAGGTGCAGTTCTTCAAAATCAAGGCAAGTTAAACGAAGCTATTAAAAAATATAAAAAATCAATTGCAATAAACCCTGATTTTGTTGGTGGTTACAATAATCTTGCCTTTGCCTTGCAACAACAAGAAAAGTTTGATGAAGCTATTATACACTACCAAAAAGCAATATTACTAGAGCCTAGTTACGCAGCAGCTCATTATAATCTTGCTAATACTCTCAAGGACCAAAATAGATTAGATGAAGCTGTTATAAGTTATAAAAGGGCCATAACTATAGAACCTGAACATTTCGAGGCTTATCGAAATTTAGGTTTAGTGTACAGCATGCAAGGTGAATTAGCAGATGCTGTGGCTAGTTATAAGAAAGCTATAGCAATTAATCCAAAATTTTCAGAAGCATACAGTAACCTAGGTATTGTTCTAATAGACCAATACAAGCTAGATGAAGCTCTTATTAGTTATCAAAAGGCCATAGATATTGAACCAAATAATAATGATGCCTACCATAATTTAGGTCTCTTGCAGTTGCTGTTAGGTGATTTTAAAAGTGGTTGGGAAAATATTGATTATCGCTGGAAGAGTGACCTGCTAGATTTTAAACGTTATGAAAGATGTAAAAAGATATTATGGTCTGGTGAGCCTCTAGCTTTAAAACGTATTTTAGTTTGGGAAGAGCAAGGAGTCGGTGAAAGTATTATATTTTCCAGTATGATACCTGACCTTGTGAATATGGGAGCCAAAGTAGTTTTAGAGTGTGATAAACGTCTTATTCCATTGTATTCAAGGTCGTTTCCTGAAATTACATGTATACACAACAAAGACCCGTTGACAGTTAATAGTCCTTATAACAGATATGACTATATTGTACCTTTTGGGAATTTATGCCGTTGGTTGCGGCCTGATAAAAACTCCTTTGTTGCATCTTCTGTTAACCTAACTGCAAATAACGATAAAAAAGCAGTTATTCGTAATCGGTATAGAGATACATCTCTTAAATGTGGAGTTGAAAATAAACTCTTTTCTCAGGCTGTTCCTCCAAAGGCTAAAAAAGATATTTTGATAGGAATTTCTTGGTACAGTAAAAGCCCCGGTTACGGCAAAAAAAAATCAATGACTTTATTTGATTTACAGCCGTTACTTGACATACAAGGAGTAACATTTGTGGACCTCCAATATGGAGATACACATAAAGAGAGAGAAGATTTTAGTAAAAAAGCTGGAATTAACATTATTCACGATGATTCTATAGATCAAATGACCGACCTAGATAGTTTTGCAGCACAAGTTGCAGCTATGGATATGGTGGTAACTATCTCTAACACTACAGCTCACATGGCAGGGGCATTAAGGGTTCCCACTCTTTTGATGTTGGCAAAGGTTCCTTTGTGGTATTGGTTGTTGGACTGTGATGATTCTCCATGGTATTCTAGCCTCAAACTATACCGACAGGATAGAGTTGGTGAGTGGGAAGGGGTTGTTAATCAAGTTGTCAGGGAAGTTAATCGTTTTGTTGATAAAAATAGATTGGATTGTTAATCAAATCCTTTAAGTGCATTTATTTTTTAATGGATACGGTTGATTGCAACGCCATAAAACCTTATAAAGATGCTTCTGTTATACGGAAATTGTGGAGAATTATCAGTTATGAGAAAAATCAGTACAAAAATTGATGCTATCACAGGGATGCAAGATGAACATCGCACAAAAACTCCTCCTTGCCCAAAATCGTGCAAAATTGAGTTAACTGGGCGTTGCAACCTGAAGTGCTCATTCTGTGCTACTTCCCAAAACCTGCGTGACAAAGAAGATATGGATTGGGACTTTTACTGTAATCTTTTACGAGATTTCAGAGAGTCTGGTGGTGAAGAGGTAGGTATGTTCTACCTTGGTGAATCAATGGTACTGCCTTGGTTACCTAAAGCTATTAAAGAGGCAAAGGATGTCGGTTTTCCATATGTATTCCTTACCACAAATGGTGTGAATGCTACTGAAAACAAAGTAAAAGAGTCTATGGAAGCTGGACTAGATAGTCTTAAATTTTCTTTAAACTATGCTGATGCTGAGCAATTTGCTGAAATTGCTAGGGTTAAGGGTAGTCTTTTTAAGAAGTTAGTTGAAAATATTAAAATTGCTAGAAAGGTTCGTGATGAGAATAACTTCAACTGTGGATTGTATGCATCCTATATCGCTTATGATGGCGATCAAGGCAAAAAAATGCAATCTCTTGTTGATGAACTTACACCATACCTAGATGAAATTTATTCTCTACCTTTATATTCCCAGGCTGATTTAACCGGAAAAGAGAACCAAGAACAGGGCTGGACTGTTAGTGGTGGTAACCCTGGTCGAAATGAAAATAAACGTGACCCTGTTCCTTGTTGGTCATTATTTACTGAAGCCAGGGTTTCTTGGGATGGCCGTCTGAGCATGTGCTGTTTTGACCACGATGAAAGGTTTAATGCTGGCAACCTTAATGAAATGTCTTTCATGGATGCGTGGCACTCTCAGAAGTTTCAAGATCTCAGAGCAGAACACTTAACTGGTGATGTTCGTGGTACTGCTTGTGAAGATTGCATCTCATACTCTAACGATTGATTAATTAGAAGTATTTATAAGTTCAATGTTCATTAAGTCGCAATAGCTTTCAGATTGAATGTTGTACAACTAGGCTTGATTAGCCACCCGTTTAACCTGATCAACATTTTCTCGTTCTGCTTTGGCTTGATCAGGAAAGTATAGACCCACATTACGTCGTGTTCCGCTCCGGAACTCTTCAAGCTCCTCTAAAGTCATGCCGTTCATGCTTGCATAACGAGCAACTTTTTCTGGTGTTTTAAAGTTGATACGGTCCCATTCATAACAGCGTATTATGTGAAGCTCATTTACTGTGAAATGTTCTGTCTCAATAAAGCCTGAGGCAAACCCCAAAGTGTCGTCACGATAAAAATTAAAATCAGCCGGAAGATAACCGCCTTCGACTGCTTTTTGAAAAAGTTCAGTACCAGGAAATGGAGTTGCAATTGCAAACTTCACTTGATCAACATTAAGTTTTTCTGCAAATGCCATGGTCTCCCTAATTTCATCCCAGGTCTCTCCTGGAAAGCCTATGACAAAATGTGCGCTTACCTCAATATCTAGTTCTTTACACCACTCTACTAATTTCAATATCTGTTTGTTGTTTCCAGGTTTATGAATAATTTTTTTCAAAACTCTATTACTGCCAGACTCAGGTGAAATAATTATTTGGTAACAGCCTGTCTCTTTCATGAGCTCTAACATCTCTCGGTCCATACGCCAAGAAGCTAAATTAAGGTTTTTCCAGGTAAGATCATAGTTGCGTTCCTTTAATCCCTTAAAGATATCCATACAACGTTCTCGGTCTGCATACATTTCATCATCAGTAAATATTAGTTCTTTAATTTTATATTCCTGAACTAACATATCAATTTCAGCTAAGATATTCTCTGCACTACGTAATCGTACTCCGCTTCCACTTATTAATGGAGCAGCACAAAAGCTACATTTTAAGCGGCAACCTCTGGAAGAAAGTACTAATCCTACAGGAGAGTTCCTTGTTGTAAGACCAATAGCAGATTTTTGTTTGGTATTCATGACCGACTGCCAATCAAATAGCTTATAATCGGGAAATGGTAATGCGTCTAGATCGGTGACCCAGCCAATAGGTTGGTTGATTATAACTTTGCCACCTTTGCGGTAACAGAGGCCATTAAGTAGTGAAAAATCAGGGTTTTGTGCGCCAAGTGCTTCTAAAAGCTTTGGAAGTCGATCTTCACCTTCTGAAAGAACAACATAATCTATGTTTGTATCTTCCATCACTTTTTCAGGCATGGTGGTCGGGTGTACCCCGCCCATAATAGTTATAATGTTTGGATCTACATCTCTAACCAGTTTTGCGCAAAGATGAGCCTGCCGCCAATATTCAAGGGACATATTTGAAATACCAACAGCATCAGGAGAACTTTTTTTAACTAATTTTTTAACTTGATCACGGTTTAAGTTATCAATATTGGCTTCAACAATATCTACTTCAAAACCTTGGGCTTTTAGAATTGGAGTAAGTAACGCTACAGCAGGGGTAAACCAATTCCAATGTCTTTTACCAAACCATCTTGTGTTTGGTACTAAAAACATGAACTTTTTTAACTGTTGCATAATAAAAAATTTCCATAAAAATATTTCGAATATCTTACAATAATACCAATAGTTTTGCTTTGTGACTAAAACAGGAAGTGTCGTGAACCTAATACGCCATTACAATAGAGTAATTGCGATTTAGCAAGTGTATTGATAAAGTATGAAGTTATATAAATTTAAACTATCTATTCATAGTAACACTAAATATATCATTTGGTAATGGCAAAATATTTACAAGATCTAGAAATTATACATTTACATGTGTAATATTTTACGT
>JADGBW010000133.1 GCA_015231305.1 Magnetococcales bacterium
AGGACCTCGCCTTAACCTGGCTTGCAGGTAAGGTGTTTTGTTCTATAGTTTTATTATCACTTTGTTTTTGTTCACTGTTTGACATTATTGGCATTATGTCTTCATTACTGGCTAGCTGATAACCTATATACCCGGCAATGGGTACTGCTACCACCAATAAAACGGCTAATTTCATAACCATTTTATACCAGTTTCTAACGGGTATAAAAGAGCTTTCCGCTGCTGCTTTATCCACATGTTTTGGAGACACAGAATCTTTTTTATCTATAAATGCTGAAAGCAGTGATTTATCTGCTAATAGGTTAATACGTCTTGATAATCCGTTTGATAACTTACGGATTTTTCTCATGGCTCCAGCAGAAAATGGATTTGGGCCTCTGTACCCTGCTCCTCGTAAACGGAACATTAAGTATTCTTGTACTTCATCTTGTGCAAATGGAGATAGATAAAATTGATAAGAAATTCTTTCTCTTAATTGGCGGATACTTGGCTCAGAAAGATTAACGTCTAGCTCTGGCTGTCCAAAAAGTACTAGTTGTAATAGTTTGCTTTGCCTTGTCTCTAAGTTACTTAACAAGCGTATCTCTTCTAAGGTTGCTAATGGCATACCTTGGGCTTCTTCTACTAATACTACTACCTGCTTATTTTCGCCGTGTTTTTTAAGTAGATATTCATGTAACAACTGCATAACCATTAACTTATCAGCGGATGCTGAATGAGGAATCCGCAGGTCAACAGCAATAGCGTGGAATATGTTCTCTGGTGTTAGGCTAGGGTTTGCTAAAAATACAGTTTCAACATTTTCTGCCAGCCGGGTTTCTAACATTCTACAGATGGTGGTTTTGCCACTACCCACCTCACCAACCACCTTAAGAATACCCTCTCCTTGGGAGATGGCATACTCTAACGCTTCTAAAATCGCACCTCTTTTTCCACCAGTAAAAAATATTCTGGTATCAGGAGTGTTGCGAAAAGGGTTGTGGTTTAGTCCAAAATGTTCGTAATACATATAAATATCAACTATCTCAAAGATAATGGTAGTAGTTTAAATATTGTGCAGTTTATTGTTGTTGTTATCGTGCAATTTAAAAGTTGTAAGATACATAAAGCTTATAATTTTTTTAGAAGATGCAGATTAAATATTTGACTTCTTATTTTTTACAAGCCCCATTATATTGCCTTTTATATTAACGCTTTATATTTAAAAGCGATGTAAGTAAAAACTGCAAGCAACCCCAACATTTACCTTGGTTTTTAATAAAATTAATAAATTTAACAAATATATATTTAACAATTTTAACATGCCTAATTACAATGTTGTGCAATATTTATACCGTCAACATTGCATTTATAAGTTTGTACTTTTAAAGCCACGCCTTTGCACAAAAATATACATTTTGTTATAGTAACAGACTATCAGGAGGATAGTTAATGGAGTGGTTGCAAGCTGTTTTTTTAGGACTTATTCAGGGTATTACAGAATTTCTACCCATTAGCTCTTCCGGGCATTTGATCCTTGCGCCATATGTGTTCGACTGGCAAGACCAAGGGTTGATATTTGACGTTGCTGTCAATACCGGAACCCTTATGGCGGTTATTATATATTTTCGCCGTGAAATTAAAGATCTTATAATTGGTTTTGTCTGCTCTCTACAAAAGGGTGGGCTTAACAACAACCCCCAAGGTTATTTGGCTTGGGCGGTGGGGTTTGCCACAATTCCCGTTGGTATAGCTGGGCTTTTATTTAAAGACCACATTGAAACATATTTAAGACACCCCCATGTGGTTGGGGCTGCTTCCATATTTTTTGCAATTTTTCTCTGGTTATCAGACCGCAACAGTAGCGATACTAAAACTATAAATAAATTAACATGGCGTGATGCTGTTATTATAGGCATGGGTCAGGTTTTTGCTCTTATTCCTGGTGCATCACGGGCAGGCATGACCATGACTGCTGCCCTGTTTTTAGGCTACAACCGAGAAAGTGCTGCTAAATTCTCTTTTTTAATGGCTATACCAGTTGGTGTACTTGCTGGAGGTTTGGAGTTTTTAGAACTTATAAACAATAAACCTAGCTTTGCTGAGTGGAGTTATGTTGCTGTTGGTTTTGTGGTTGCCATGATATCTGCCATGCTGGTTATACATTGGTTATTAGACTGGGTAAAGTCGCGTAATATGACGGTATTTGTGGTATACAGAATTTTATTAGGTGCAATAATTTTTATAGTAGTGTCCTAAACCCTTATTGGAAAATATAATGCTCTTTTTAAGCTTGGCGCGAAAATATCTATCTTTGCTTATTGTTTGCAGCATGCTTTTTGTTTCTTCCTCTCTTTTTGCAGCAACCCCTATTAGCAAGCCCACAAAACTAACCCCCCTTTGGGATAAAGATTCTATTACCCTGGAATTAGTACAAGAAAACAAAGTTGCGGTGCAGGCTGAAATTGATGCTATACCAGCAGATGCTAAAGCAGATGGGGAGGATGGACATAAAAAAACGTCTTTACAAAAAGAGTTAGGGCTAATTGGTGAACTTGAAAATATTTTAGGTCGTTTATGGCAGCTTGCCGAAGATGATAAAACCCGAAAAAAACGTGAGGTAGAACTTACAAAAAAGCTTAAAAAAGAGAAAAACAGCCCTAAATTTAAAACACCAAAAAACCCAAATTTAGATGAATTTGAAGCTATTAAAGAGAGAATGGCCGTAAAAGAAAAGGCTGTAAAAACAATAACAGAAGAGTTTGAAAGCCGTGCAGCACTTTTGCAAAATATACCCCAAAATATTTTAACCGCTAAAGAAGCAGAAGAAGAAGCCAGAAACAAAGTTGAAAAATTAATGGCTTTAGATGGAGAGTCAAACAGCACTGACAAACAGCTTATAGAACGACAAAAAAACAACCTTCTATTAGCTGCCAGGGTAGCTAAAGAACAGATAAACCTATTAAAAAAAGAGCAAGAGCATGAACAAAATGCCGCCCCCTTAAGAGAACTATCTTTAGAGCTTGCCCGCTTGCAGTTTGAAAAAAGCGAGCAACAGTTCACCTTATACCAAGGACTATTACAACTAAGCCAAGAGAAAGCCCGTAAGGAAGCAGAAGACCAATTAGCAAAAAAACAGCAGGCTGTAGAACTAGCAGCAACTCCACAAGCTAGGGCATTGGCTTTATGGGAGAGCGACATTGCCCAGCTGCAAAATAATATTGCCGACTTAAAAAGAGAAAAAACCAAACTGTTAAGCCATATTTCAAACCAGGAAAAACAGCTTAACCTAGAAAAAGATAACCTTAAAAATTTAAAAAATTTAGTTAACCAAGTTGGTGCAAGTGGCCCTGCTGCTGAGATTCTTAAAACCTCTTATTTAAGGGTTTCCCAGTCTCGGCAAGAGTTATCTGCTGTTATAAGCCCAGAACAAATAACACAGCAACAGCAATACCAAACCAGACGCATTGAGTTAGACAGCCAAACCCGGGTTGTAAGAGAGAAATGGGAGGCAGATTTTAAAGACCTTACCACTGCCTTAAAGGGAAAAAAACTAACTAGGTTTCGCTATAAAAGCACAAAGTTGCTCAACCAGAAGCGTGCTTTATTACGTGAAGAAAAAAACCTGATATTTGACCTTATTACAGAAGGCCAACGGTTATTATTGTTACCAATTGAGCGTAAAGAGGCTCTTGATAATTTAGAAAATTTTGTATTATCCCAAGTTTTTTGGATTCAAGATGAAACCCCATTGGGGTTGCCTATGTTAAAGCAACTATTTACTGAAATAGGTGGGCAAAAAAGGGAAAACTCGCTTTGGAACTGGTGGAAGCAGGTTCTCTCAATTGAGACAATTTCTAGTGTGGTTGGCATTTTAAGAAGCTTTACCGCCATTGTTTATGGTGCGCTTATTTTTATTATCATACCCATAACTCTGTATCTGTTACGAGTAAGGCTGCATAAATTTGTGCGTGAGCAAAACAAAAGGGGCCGGGAACATAAAACAGACGGCATTAGACGTTTGCCAATTATTTTAGCTTCGTTAGCTGGCTCTATGCTTAACCCGGTGTTTTTTCTACTTGCTGCCCCCATGATTGCCACGCTTGATCTTCCGGTTTCTTTGGGCCCTATTTTAAGCTCGTTTTTAGTCTATTTTGCCTTTTTTATGTTTTTGTGGCTTTTGTCGAGTTCGTTTTTTAATAAACATGGGGTGGCGGTTTCACAGTTTGGGGTTTCCCAAGGGGTGGCCCAACAGTTTTTAAACTCGTTTAGGCTGGTGTTAATAACCTATCTTGCCTGTTTTGTACCGTGGATTATTTTCCATAACCAACCATTTATGTTTGAGGCTTTTCCCCGTATAGCCTTTATATTTTTTGAAGCAGGTGTAGTAATAGCAATTTACAGGCTTATTCGCCCTGGTTCACCTTTGATAAAACAAATTTTTTCCAACAGCCAACTGCCAGATGCAAAACCTAGTAAACAGGAGAGATATTGGGCTGTTGTAAGTCGCATAGCCGCTCTTTTTATGGCATCTATCTTGGTATTAGACGGTGCGGGTTATCATTTTGGTGCAACTTACCTCTCTATTAACGGTTTATGGAGTTTGTTTACAATTTTAGTGCTAGCAACAATAAGCCGTACATCTGCATTGGCTATCCGTAAATTATCAACAAAATCTAGAGGCTTAAAAGATGGTTTAGAAGCTACAACAGGTAAACAAGAACACCAGCTTTACATGTTTAAAAACCTGTTAAAGCTGCTGCAACTTATACTTATTGGCTTAGGCTTGTATTTGTTAGCACATTTTTGGGGGTTAAATGAAAGCGCATTAATAGCCATAACCGACACCCCACTGTTTCAAACCACCAACAGTGAAGGTCAGCTAACATTTGTAACTGCGCTGGACATACTAATATCAGCAACAATAATATTTTTAAGTATCTGGGTTTTGCGCCATCTTACTGGGTTATATGAAACTATTTTATTTCCATTTTTTAATTTTGATGACGGCCTAAAATATGCGGTTATAACAATATCTCGTTATCTTATTATTATATTTTGTGCAGTGTGGATAACATCTGTATTACAAGTTGACCTAAGTAAAATAGGCTGGGTAGTGGCTGCTATGAGTGTTGGCTTGGGGTTTGGTTTACAAGAGATTGTCGCTAACTTTGTTAGTGGCATTATTTTGTTAATTGAGCGACCCATACGAGTTGGAGATATGGTTAGCATAGGCACAGATATGTATGGCCAGGTTACACAGGTAAATATACGTTCCACAACAATATTAAGCCGAGACCGTTTAGAGGTTTTAGTGCCCAACAAAGATTTAATTTCTAAAGAGGTAGTTAACTGGACCTTGAGCGATTCGGTAGTTAGAGAAAAACTAAATATTGGGGTAGCTTATGGTAGCGATGTAGAACAAGTGCGATCTATTCTATTTGCAATAGCCAAAGCCGACCCAGAAATTCTAGAGACTCCACAAACCAATGTTCTATTTTTAAACCATGGCGATAGTTCATTAGACTTTGAAGTTAGGTTTTTTCTAAACGACCCTATCCAAAGAAGAATAGTAATAGACCGCCTAAACACCGCTATTAACCGAGAGTTTAACAAACACAACATAGAGATACCCTTTCCCCAAAGAGATTTGCATATTATACCAAACTCACAAGAGAAAGAACCTCCTCACATTGTACAACCAAGGCAAGGCTGGGAAGAGGCAGCAAAAAAGCAGAGGCAAGCTGAGGATAATGAACAACTTTCAACTGGTGGTAATGAGTTTGATATAAAAGATTTAGGCTGGAAAAAGAGTTGATACCGCGATTAACAAAATGTGCTAAATAACACAGTTTAAATATTTAAGATCCAAAGTTAAATTTACCGCAAGCAAATATTACCCCATGAACCGTTGGGTAATGATGCCTTTTTTTAAAGTATGCATATTATTTTAAAAAACAAAAAGCTAAGCAGCTAAGCAGCTCTCCCCCTCGCAACCGTTTACCTCTATTGTAACATGAGATAAACCATTAATATTTGTTAGCAGGTTTTTATAATGTTCTGGTAACTGTGGGGTGTGGGTAGCCAGGGCAATTATTGCAGCGTGATGTTTGGCCCCTACTCGCCATATATGCAGGTCGGTTATACGGTTATCTGCGTCTGATTCTATGGTGTTTTTAATTTTGCTGGTCATCTCTTCACTAGCACTGTTATCTAACAAAACAACACTGGTCTCTTTTAGTAGAGTATACGACCAACGAGATATAACAATAGCCCCAACAATACCCATTGCAGCATCCATCCATATCCAACCAAAAGATTTTGCAAAAAGTAGCGCAACAATTGCTAAAACAGATGTTAAGGCATCTGCTAAAACATGCATATATGCTGCACGTAGGTTGTGGTCATGGTGTTGTTTTTTTGTTGTAGCTTTTTGGTGTTTATGTTGGCTTGCATGGTCATGTGCATGGCCGTGATCGTGAGCATGTCCGTGATCGTGACCATGGCTATGGCCGTGGTGGTGGTGTTCGTGGCTGCCTTGCAACAACCATGCACTTGCCAGGTTTACAATTAAACCAATAACGGCAACTGTTATGGCTTCGTTATAGTGGATAGTCTCTGGGTTAAAAAACCGTTGTATAGAGTCTGCCCCAATCATCATTGCCACCACCCCAAGGGAAATAGCACTGGCAAAGCCCCCAAGAGAGTTTACCTTACCTGTACCAAAGCTAAACTTGGGGTTGTGGGCATGTTTTTTGGTGTACCTATAAGTAAACAGGGCTATGCTTAAAGCAGCAACGTGGGTTCCCATATGCCAACCATCTGCAAGCAGAGCCATAGAACCATAAACATGCCCGGCTATAATCTCTACCACCATCATAACAGCGGTTAAAACCACTACCCAAAAAGTACGACGCTCACTGTCGGAAGCTTCTAAATGAAAAAGATGGTCATGTTGCCAGCGGTCTAGGGTATGTGTATGCATTGTGATTTTCTTAAGCTCATAATAGTGATTTTTGGGGCTACATCTTTATAGATGCGAGTGATTCTCATTCTAGATTGAGTCATGAATTGACTCAAGGGAAATTTTTAATAAACCTCGATTTACTATCGCATATAGTATTGTGCTTCCATTTATAAAACTACCAATAATCTGTAGGAGCAAGCTTGCTAGCCAATGGTTGGGTAGCCTAAAAATTTGGGGGTAAGCTCGCTTATATAGTTCTTAGGTTAATAATTCTAAATTTGGCAACTATTAGGCATGTCTGCACTCTATAAAGTACAGACATGCCGGTTTTTTAAATCCCCTGCCTAAAAACCAGCAGACCAAACCTGCTTATCCGCCTATATGGACAAGGTCTTCTAACAGCTATTTTTTAGCTTTTAGAATTTATAGATAAACCTTGGCCTTTTAATGTTTAGTTATAAACAGTAAACTTTACCCAAAAAAGTTTGGGTTTTGCTGCAGGAGAATGCTGTTTAATATCAAAACATTGCATATAGCCAAAACGTCCGTTTTGAACGATTTGAATTGCTCGGTTTTTAGAAAAAAAATAGGGGATTTGTTTTTTACAAACTACCCGGCGGATAACATCCCATTAGTAATAAATTTAGGCTATTTGAAAATATTGCCTGAAAATTTGCCCAAGGGGTGAGAAATGAGGTAGCCTGTAGAAATGCCATTACTGCTCCTTCTGTGTTAAGGACGTTTTGGATAGGTATGGTGGGTGTGCTAGCACCCGCTATACCGCTTCTTTTCAGTAATACCCCATACAGTAGGTAAATTGCAATTAAAAAAATAATTGCATATTTGTAATTACTATAGATATTTTGAAATGATGTGGTATAGAAGTTAATATATGAGCAGGCTAATAATAGTTAGCAGGTTGAATTAATTTATAAATGTGTAAACAGCAGCCTGCAAAAACATATATGGCTTTGGGACTAATGCCCCTGCTATGCAAATACCCCAACAAAAAGCTGGCAGTTTTGTGCCGTAACTGTTTTAGTTAAAAGATATTTTTCAATATAACCAGACAGAGTATATATTAAAAATATTATTCTTCATAAATATACAAACAAATCATAAAAATAATTTCTAATACTTACATCCAGGTTCAAACCAACTATCCCCAAGTTAGTTTTATTATTTTTCTTTTTTGAAAATTTTAAAATTACCATTTGAATTTTTATTATCATTTGCCATAATATTATGGTTAATTTTAATATACCTTGGTTAACTTGGAGTATAACATGCTGGTTGTTCAATATTTGGGTAGTGATGAAAAAAACGGGCACTGTTTTAATGTACACAGGGGTGATGCAACAATAATAACCCCTGTTGCTTTGCCAGACCCAAATAGTTACCCCGTTGAAAGGCTGCCTAATTCTAACTTTGCTTTTGAGCTTGGTTGGTATTTAGAAAATTTTTTATCGCACCCTTTTCCCCCAAGCACTGATAGGGCAGAGCGGATTTTAAAAGCGCGTAAGGGGTGGGGAGTTGCTTGTTTTACTGCCCTTTTTAAAGAAGGTGATGCGCAAAAATGGTACAGTGCATCACGTGATAAAGGGTTGGAAAATTTAACTATTAAAATAGCCAGTGACGACCCAAAAATATTGGCATGGCCTTGGGAGGCATTACAAGACCCAAAAGAAGCACCACTGGCTCACCTTTGCCATATAGAACGCCAGCTTGATAAAGAAAAAAACAACCCAATACCTATACCTGAAACACTGCCTAAAAACTGCATAAATATTCTATTAATTATTGCTCGCCCTTTGGGTGATACAGATGTGGGTTTTCACGCTATATCAAGACCCATGGTGGATGTATCTCGTGATAATAGTTTATCTGTTAATTTAGAAGTGTTGCGCCCCCCTACTTTTTCTCAGTTGCGTTCTGTTTTAAAAGCTAAGCCTAACCATTATCATATAATACATTTCGATGGCCATGGGGGTTATAGCAGGCAGTCAGAAGTGGATGCTATGCATAGCCTAAGCTCAGGCAGCACAAATTCTGCACCTATAGGAAAGCTGTTTTTTGAGGATGCAAACTCAGACCCAGACCCAGTTGCCGCAAATAAACTGGCAGTTTTGCTTAATGAGTTTCGTATACCCATTATGGTACTTAGTGCTTGCAGGTCAGCAGCTATAAACTATCAGGCTGTTGACTCTTCTTCTTCAGTTGCAGCAGCTTTAATGAAAGCTGGGGTTCGTAGTGTTGTGGCTATGGGGTATAACCTTTGGGTAAGTGGGGCCAAGCGTTTTGTACCTGCTTTTTATGAGGGACTGTTTACAACTGGTAGGGTGGATGAAGCAGTAAGAGCAGGACGACAAGAGATGCTTGCTAGCCCGGAGCGAGATTGCAGCCGGGGGAGTTATCCTCTGCAAGATTGGCTGGTTCCTGTGCTTTATCAGCAAGACCCGTTGGAGTTTAATTTTCATGGTGAGGTAGAACAAAAACCCAAGAAACAGGTTAAAATACCTATAGCTGCCCAGCTTAAGTCTGATTATGGTTTTATAGGCCGGGAACGTATGGTTTTGGGGTTGGAACGTGCTTTACGCAAACAAAAACAGGGTGCAGTGCTTATTCACGGTATGGCTGGTGTGGGTAAAACCACCTTGGCACAGGGTTTTTTGCAATGGTTGCAGGACACAGGGGGGGTGGGTGCTGGGGTATTTTGGTTTGGGTTTGAGGCAATACACAATGCTGAAGCTGTAATTAACCCCTTGGTTGATGCATTATTTGACAATAACGCTACGGCAGTAGCAGATGAAGAAAAAGATCGGAAGTTAATTGCAGAATTAAAAAAGAGACAGCTGATTATTATTTGGGATAATTTTGAGTCTGCCTCTGGCATACCCGGTACAGAGGTAGAGCCACTATTAAATGCAAAAGATAGACAGCGTCTTAAAAATTTTCTACATGATTTGCGAGGTGGAGCAAGCAAAGTAATTATCACCAGCCGATCATCAGAAAGCTGGTTAACACCACAAATATGTTTCCGTTTACCCTTAACAGGTCTAGAAGGTGAAGAGTGTTGGCAATATTGCAACGCTGTGGTGGGTGATTTAGGTTTAAAGCTAGATAGAAACAACATTGATTATGCCGAGATATTGGCAATTTTAGGGGGTCATCCCCTAGCCATGCGGGCTATTTTATTGCGTTTAGAACAGGTGAAAAACCCTGCACTGCTTCTTAAAGATTTAAGAGATAAATTGCAGGGACAAGAGGGAGATGAAAGCACAAAACGCATTCTTGCTGCGCTCTCTCTTTTTGATAAAGGGTTAGAGAGTAACTTTGGGCCAATTTTGCAACTTATTGGCCTGCATAGGCAATATGTAAAAATAGATTTTCTAGAAGATATGATCAAATCGGCTAAAATAGCCGTAGATACAAACAAGATAAGCGGTTGTTTTTCCGCATTAGAAATATGTGGGTTAATACACCCCATGGGA
>JADGBW010000134.1 GCA_015231305.1 Magnetococcales bacterium
TTTAACAAAGGGTCAAAATCACATTGTCGCTGGGCGATAACAAATGATCCTTGGTGGATTAAGCAAGATATCTAGTTGGAGCTACAAACGCTGGCTATTGTTTTGGTTTGCTTGGTCGCTATTGGTCTCTGGGGTTTACTGGTTTTTGGGGCCATATTCATATATTAGAATTCAAGACACTACAGATTTTAACTTAGCCTACCGTATTGCAGCAGCTAAAGATTTTTTAACATACGGAATAACCTACTGGCAGCCAAAATTTGCAGGGGGCATGCCTGCGTGGGTAATGCCCCAATATGATAGCTTTTTAATTACAGGCCCACCATTTTATCTGCTTCCTCCTTGGGCTGCATACGGTTTTATTATGTGGCTACAACGGTTTGTAGCTGGTTATTTTACTTACCGTCTCTGTCGTTCATTGGGTCTTAACACCTATGCTAGCCTTTTTGCAGGAGTGGCATTTTCTCTTAATAACTGGACAGTTGTTGATTGGACATTATTTGACGGGCTTGGCCCTCCGGCTACCCCTCTTTACCTTCTCTTATTTGATCGCTTTATAAGGGTAGAATCAAAAGCCATTGGTCTGTTATTGGTGGGGCTTCTAGGCGTTTTTCTTGCTCTTGTGGCTTCTTCAGCTCTTTACACTATATTTTTAGTGTGTGGGCTTCCTGTATGGTTTTTATATATTCGTGGTTTGACATTTTCCAAAAGTTGGCAATATTTTTTGGTCTTTATCTGTTGTGCTGTGTTGATGGAGCTACCGGGAGTAATAGGAATAATGAGCTTTGTTGGGGAAAGCTCCCGTAGTTTGAGTTCAGCTTATATTGTCCCCACTTTGACAGAATTATTTGCTCGCTTTTGGTTTCAGCTAAAACTTGCTACTAGCTATAATATGCTTGTTTATAGCGGTTTGGCACTTTTGGGTATGACGGTGGTAAACAGGTGGGACTTTATCTCTAAGCGACTATTAATATTGCTGTTAGTTACACTGGTAGGTGCTGAGGTTTTACAGTTTTTTCAGGTTTTATCAGGTGATTTATTTCCTCCTGTAAAAGGTAACTTGCGAGATTTTAACCAATTTTCTTTGTTGTTTGGAGTTTTGGTCGGTGCTAGCGGTTTGCATCTTGTATTTAGTTTTGTTGAAGAACATAACAAATTAAATGTTATAAGCAAAAATTGGCTAATAATTTTTTTTGTTGCTTTGGCCTTAACTCCACCATTATTGGCTTTAAAAAATGTAACTGAAAAATTGGCGAGTCGCATTCATTTTGATAACTATCAAATTAACTTTGAATCCCCAACTGTAAAAAAATTATTTACCGATACAAAAAATGTTCCGCCATTCCGGGTTGCAACTATGGTTTCCAACCTGCCTAGTGTGGTCAGTGTTTCAGGTAAGCAGTTCTACCCTGGTTATACATTTGCTTATGGTTTTGATAGTACAGATGGCTATTTTCGTATGTACTCTATGCGAAGTTATCGCTATTGGTTGTTGGTTCTCGATGACCTTATAGATCAACAGCCTATATATAGTAACTTTATTGCCAAACGGCGGTATCTATTCACTCCAAAAAGCTACGCTCTTACTAGTAAACGCCCCAAGCTATTTTTTGCCCCTAAAAAACCTATCCAGTTTTCCGATTGGTATAACATTGATTTGCTATCATTAAACAACACCAGGTTTATTCTATCTCATTGGCCTTTACGACACCCAGATTTAAAATTGATATATGAGCCAGTTGCTGAACAGAAAATACGCGATAAATGGGCCGAACTTGATAAAGAGCAGATTTTGGATGCAGCACTAGACAAAAAACCACCTCCACATGCTTTATATGTATATGAGAATGAGAGAGTTCTACCTAGGGTCTTTTTAGCTGGTGAAGTAGAGCAATTTGCTGATGCTGATACTTTGCTAGCAAGTTTAAATAAAAAAACTAGTTCTCAACTATTACAAACTGTGCTTTTACAAGATGGTGCTTTAAATAATAGCGAAAATTTTCCTTCGCAACTCAAGAAATCAACTGTAACAGTTGTTTATCCACACCCAGACCGGGTTGAAATAAAAAGCCAAAGTGATGCTGCCGCAATATTGGTATTAACGGACAACTACGATAAATATTGGAGGGTGTGGGTAGATGGTGTTGAGACTAAAATCTTCCCAGTATATCATATGTTTAGGGGGGTAGAGTTAAAAAAAGGTAGCCATGAGATAACTATGGAATATTGGCCTCCATACCGTTTAAATTTCGGTAGTTGAGTTGTGCTATATCTCAAATTACTTATAGCGTCTGTTTTGGTTTTTTGGTTGGTGGTTGCAAACCAACTCGATTTTTGGGCTATTAGTGAAAGTCTGTTTTCATCTGGACATTTTTTCTTGGCTGTAGTTTTAGTGCTGGGGTTTGCAGCGCAAGTTGTACGTTGGGCGCAAATTTTAGCTGTCCACAACATAAAAATAGCTTTTAAAGATATTACCCGTGTGTTTTTAATTGGGCAGTTTTTTTTTATGACATCACTCGGTATGGCAGGGGGGGAGGTGGCGCGTGGTTATTACATTAAGACATATGCAGGTAAAAACAGCGTTGCTGCTATATCAACAGTATTTGTAGACCGTTTATTGGGTCTATATACTTTCACCTTTCTTGGTACTCTGGCATTTTTTACAATTTGGTTGCAGACAGATCCACCCACTGGTGTTTTGCAAATGGGGGTAGTTGCTATACTACTTTTTATTGCAATATCAACGTTTTTTTTGCTCTATTATATGCCCAAGATACGCAATAGGGTGTTAAGATATATGCCTGATTTGTGGCAGGCAAAATTATCAGGAATTTTTACTCATTCAGACCGTAATCTTGCACAGTTACCAAGGCTATTTATTGTATCAATTGCTTCAAATATAATAATGATAGCAGTCTTTAAGCTGGCTTGTGGTCTACTAAATTCTCAAATTAGCTGGCAGGCTGCCTTTCTTATCACCCCTTTGGTGATATTGGCAAATAGTCTGCCAATATCATTTGGTGGTATAGGAGTTGGCGAGGCAACTGCGCAGGCATTATTAACACAAATAGGTGTAGATAATGGAGCAGTCATTATGCTTTTTATTAGGGTAACCCAGTGGCTAACAATACTGCCTCTAGGGGCATATTTTTATATGGTTGAGACAAAAAAGAGTGTCTAGAAATGAGTATTTTTCAAAAAAAATGGAAAAATTTAATTATCTAACTTCAGCAATTTGAAGGAAAAGCATAGCTATATTAGGGTTTTCTAACGCTCTTTTTGCTTGTAGAGTGTTGACTCGCAACCGTTTGCGGTGTAATTTTCATCTGTCTCAAAGTTAGTATATCTGTGATACGCAGCTCCGGCTTTTGTAGTGACACGCGTCTTAGGTGATGCTTTGGAGTTTTAGAACAATGCTTGAAACATATTTTCCCGTCCTTGTTGCTTTAGGTATTGCCATGGGCATGGCAGTTGGCATGATGGGTATTTCATATCTAATTGGCCCAAAAAATCCTTATGCTGATAAGCAAAGTCAGTATGAGTGTGGTTTCGAGCCATTTAACCGTATCCGTATGCAATTTGATGTGCGTTTTTACTTAATCGCCATCCTTTTCATCATCTTTGACATCGAAGCTGCTTTTTTGTTCCCTTGGGCAGTTGCTTTTTCTGATATTGGTATTATCGGTTTCATTGAGATGATCTTATTTCTCTTTGTTCTTTTGGTTGGTTATATCTATGCATGGAAGAAAGGTGCTTTAGAATGGGAGTAGTCGAACAAATCAACCAAGAGGTTGCAGATCGGGGTTTTATGCTCGCCTCTGCTGATAAACTGGTTAACTGGGCGCGTACATGTTCCATGTGGCCTATGACATTCGGTCTAGCTTGTTGCGCCGTGGAGATGATGCACGCTGGTGCTAGCCGTTATGATCTAGACCGTTTTGGAATGGGGGCCTTTCGTGGTAGTCCTCGCCAATCCGACGTTATGATAGTCGCAGGAACTCTCACCAACAAAATGGCACCTGCACTAAGGTTGCTCTTTGATCAAATGTCAGAACCACGTTGGGTAATATCCATGGGTTCTTGTGCTAATGGTGGTGGTTATTACCATTATGGTTATTCCACAGTTCGTGGTTGTGATCAAATCGTACCTGTTGATGTCTACATTCCCGGCTGTCCTCCAACTGCCGAGGCTTTTTTATACGGTATTCTACAGCTTCATAAAAAAATTCATCGCACCCACACAATTTACAGCGGTTGGGGTGAGCGGTCATGACTCCTGAAAAGTTAGAAAATCTAGCAACCTTTGTTGCAGAAAAATTTCCTAACATTCCAGTAGAGCGGGAAATTGAAGCTATTGTTCTGCGCGTCGAGCCAGAGCAGCTTATTGAAACAATGACACAGCTACGTGACGATGCTGATTTAAATTTCACAATGATGATAGACCTTGCTGGTGTTCACTACCCTAACCGGGAAAAACCCTTAGAGGTTGTATATCAGCTTCTTTCGGTAAAAAAGAACCACCGTATTCGTATTAAAGTGTCTACGACGGAAGATGTCCCTGTGCCATCCATTATAAAAGTATGGAAATGTGCAGATTGGTGGGAACGTGAAGCATACGATTTGCTTGGCATACGTTTTAGTGGTCATCCAGATTTGCGTAGGTTGTTAAACGAGTATGATTTTGACGGTCATCCACTAAGAAAGGATTTCCCTCTTGCTGGTCGTATTGAAATGAAGTATGACGAGAAATTAGGTCGTGTTGTTCGAGTGCCTCTTGATACCAACAAAACAAAGAGTGAACCGTTCAAGCGTCCTGGGCGTGAAGCATACGTACAAAATTAGTTGTTAAGCAGTTTTTTCGTGTAAGAAGTTTTTTTGGCGGTGGAAAAACGATTGATGGAAGAGCCTAAAGAGTTTCAGAACTATACCATAAACTTCGGACCTCAACATCCGGCAGCTCATGGCGTGTTACGCTTACTGTTAGAGTTGGACGGTGAGGTGGTGGAGCGAGCTGACCCCCATATTGGGTTGTTGCACCGTGGTACAGAAAAACTGCTAGAACATAAAACCTATTTACAGGGTGTTCCTTACTTCGACCGTCTTGACTATATGTCTATGATGTCTGAGGAGCACACATGGGTGCTTGCTGTTGAGAAACTTTTAGGCATAGAAGCTCCACCAAGAGCGCAATATATACGGGTAATTTTTGCAGAATTAACTCGTATGCTCAACCATCTACTCTTTTTGGGTGCTCATGGTCTTGATGTTGGTGCTATGACCATGTTTATTTACACCTTCCGTGAGCGGGAAGTTATTTTTGATATTTATGAAGCGGTCTGTGGTGCCAGGATGCATGCAGCATATTTCCGCCCTGGCGGTGTATCACGTGATCTCCCTGAAGGTTTAACAGAGAAAATACGCACCTTCACCGAGGATTTCCCATCAAAAATTGATGAATATGAAGTCTTGTTGACCAATAATCGCATATGGAAGCAGCGTTTAGTTGATGTTGGTGTAGTTACTGAAGAGCAAGCTTTAGATTGGGGTTTTGTTGGTCCTATGTTGCGAGGATCAGGTGTTGCTTTTGATCTTAGAAAAGCTCAACCATACGATGCCTACGATAAAATAGATTTTGATATTCCAGTCGGAAAAAATGGTGATTGTTATGATCGCTATCTTGTCCGAGTTGAAGAGATTCGTGAAAGTTGTAAAATTATTCTCCAAGCATTGGATCAGATGAAACCGGGGCCAGTTAAGCACCAAGATTTTAAAGTTTCGCCTCCAATGCAAAATGATCAAGAGAATAAGATGGAATCACTTATTCTTCACTTTAAACACTACTCAGAAGGTTTTGAAGTGCCTGAAGGTGAAGTATATGTTGCAACAGAGAGTCCAAAAGGTGAGTTTGGTGTCTATTTGGTCTCAAAAGGTGGCAGTAAACCATACCGGGCTAAAATAAGAGCTGCTGGTTATAACCATCTTCAGGCAGCCAAAGATATGCTGCCGGGCTTAATGTTGACTGATGTTACAACGGTTATTGGTACCATTGATATTGTTTTTGGTGAGATTGATAGGTAGTTGCCTTTTAATAGCGAGAAGAAGGGTTTGAAAATAAACTCCAACTCGGCATTTAATTGATGAGTGTAATGCAAGAAGATACCCAACAAGAAAAACCACAATTTTCTGCAAGTGCGATGAAGCAGGTGGATGAGATATTTAGTCGCTATCCAGATGACCGTCGAGCTTCTGCGTTGATGCCAGTTTTGCATCTCGCTCAGAGTGAATTTGGTGGATGGTTGTCCCGGTCTGCCTTAGATTATGTGGCCGAAGTGGTAGGGGTTGCTCCAATTCGTTGTTACGAAGTGGCAACTTTCTATACCATGTATAACTTAAAACCTGTGGGAAAATATCATGTGCAGGTATGCACAAATATATCCTGCTGGTTGTGTGATTCAGATAATGTAGTCAAAACTTTAGAGGATAAGGTTCAGGTTAAAATGGGTTCAACCACCCAAGATAATCGCTTTACCCTCTCAGAAGTTGAGTGTCTAGGAGCCTGTATTAATGCACCAATGATGCAGGTAAATGATGATTATTTCGAGAATCTCACGGCAGATCGTGTCAGTGAGATTATTGATAGGCTCCCTTGAACAGGATTAAAACATGAGCAGCAAAGTACAAATCCTTTTTAAGAACATCCACAAAGAAGATAGCCATACCTATAAGGTTGCTAGGGATGGTGGTGGATATAAACAGGCTGAGAAAGCCTTGACCATGTCAACAGAAGATGTGATTGATGAGGTCAAGCGTGCTGGGATTCGTGGTCGCGGTGGTGCAGGTTTTCCAGCCGGCTTAAAATGGTCTTTTATTCCTAAAGATAACAGCCGAGCAAAATACCTTGTTTGTAATGCAGATGAAGGTGAGCCAGGAACCTGTAAAGATCGAGATATAATTCGCTATGCTCCACACCTTCTCATCGAAGGGATGATAATTGCTGCTTTTGCTGTGGGTGCAGAGCGCGGTTATATTTATATTCGTGGTGAGTTTGTCCGTGAAGCAGAAATATTAGAACAAGCCATTAAAGAAGCAAAAGAAAATGGCTTTCTAGGTGAAAAAATAAACGGTAGTGATGTAAAGTTCGAGCTTGCAATTCACCGTGGAGCAGGAGCCTATGTCTGTGGTGAAGAGACTGGACTTCTAGAATCCCTAGAAGGTAAAAAAGGTCAACCGAGGGTTAAACCTCCATTTCCAGCCAATATAGGTTTGTGGGGTGGCCCGACAGTTATCAACAATGTTGAGACTCTCGCTGCTGTTCCTTCCATCATAGAAAATGGCGGCGAATGGTATAGCAAGCTTGGCGTAGAAAAATCCAGTGGAACCAAACTATTCTCAATTTCTGGGCATGTTAATAAGCCAGGTAACTATGAGGTAGAGCTTGGTATTCCAATGAAAACCCTAATCGAAGAATACGCTGGTGGTGTTAAAGGCGGCTGGGAAAATTTAAAAGGTGTTATTCCTGGTGGCGCTTCATCGGCTATATTGCCAAAAGATGTTTGTGAAACTATCACCATGGATTATGACGCTATTGCCAAAGCAGGTAGTATGCTTGGTTCTGGTGCTATGATTGTATTGGACAATTCAGTATGCATTGTTAAGGCAATTGAGAGACTTTCTCGATTTTATCGACATGAGTCTTGCGGGCAGTGCACACCATGCCGTGAGGGAACAGGCTGGTTGTCTCAAATTATGACCAGAATTGAAGCTGGAAAAGGTGTTGAAGATGACATCGATCTGTTACTTAGTATTGGTAACAATATATCAGGAAAAACAATTTGCGCCCTCGGTGACGCAGCAGTTGGGCCTGTAAGTGGCTCAATTAAAGCTTTCCGGGACGAATATATTTATCACGTAGAACACGGCCGCTGCATGGTAGGCTGAGGAGCAAACCGAAGAAGATGCCAACTCTTATCATCGACGACAAGGAGATTAGCGTCAAGCCGGGTGCCACCATTATGGAGGCAGCCAAGCAGCTTGGTGTCTACATCCCCCATTTTTGCTATCATCCTAAACTAACAGTTTCTGGTAACTGCCGGATGTGTTTGGTTGAAGTAGAAAAGATGCCTCGCCCAGTCATCTCTTGTGCTATGCCTGTTAACGACGGAATGGTCGTTAAAACTGACTCTGATATGGTCAAAGAGGCAAGAAAGGGTGTGATGGAGTTCCTCCTTATAAATCACCCATTAGATTGCCCAGTTTGTGATCAGGGTGGCGAGTGTTCTCTACAAGATCAAGCCATGAAATATGGCCCCGACCGTAGTCGTTATCGTGAAGAAAAACGTCAGTTCCCTAACTACGATCTAGGACCGCTGATCGAAACAGAGATGAACCGTTGTATACAGTGTACTCGTTGTATCAGGTTCTCCACCGAAGTTGCAGGTGTTGAGGAGATGGGTGCTGTAGGCCGCGGAGACCACATGAAGGTGGGTCCATACGTCGAGAAACTTACTCTCACATCTGAAATGGCAGGGAATATTGCCGAAGCATGCCCGGTTGGTGCTCTAAATTTAAAACCTTTCCATTTTCAAGCTCGTGGATGGGAATTACATAGTGCAGATGGTGTTTGTGGTCTCTGTTCCGTTGGATGTCAAATTAGTAATGACCACCTAGACAATAGCATTAAGCGAGTCTCTTCTCGCAACTGTGATGAGATAAACCTATCCTGGTTATGTAACAAGGGTCGTTTCGCATACGATGGATTGGCAATTAACCGTCTTGAGAAACCAGCAGTTAAAGATGGTAAGGGTGAAGCAACTTGGCAGTCAGCAATTGATAAAGCAGCTGAGTTAATTAAAGGCGTTAAGCCTGAAGAGGTCGCAGGAATTGCAGATCCATCAGGCCGTGGAGCAGAAGAGCTTTTTGCTTTTCAAGATTTCTTACGCAATGCTGTAGGAACCAACCACATCGACCATCGCACAAGACTTCAAGATTTCAGTGGTGATCAAGTTAAATTAACCCGTGCTGATTTAATGATGAACACCAGCCTTACTGACATGGCAACGGCTGATGTTATCTTCTTAATCGGTTGTGACCCACGTTTTGAGACACCTCTATTAAATTTAAGATTGCGTCAAGCATCACTTGCAGGAGCAAAAGTTTTTGGTGTAAACCCAAGAATGATAGACGCAAATTTAGAAGGTATAACCCAGTCTATCGTTTCACCTGGAGATGAAATTACTTTCTTGAAAAGTGTTTTGGCAGGGTTTGATAAGCCAAATAAAACTAGCGAAGCGGGTGCTATTGCTACTGCTCTTAAAAAAGGTGAACGTCCAGTTGTCTTAATTGGCGACTATGGTAATTATCATCCAGAGGCAGAATCAATCCGTCGTTTGGCTGTTGCTATTACCGAAAAAGCTGGTGCTTTAAATGGTAAATGGAATGGCTTTAATCGCATAATTTCAAGAGGCAATTCTGCTGCTGCTCAAGATCTAGGGGTAGTACCTCATCGTGGCCCTGGTCACAAGACAATTGAGGCAAGTGGTAAAAATGCTTTAGAAATTTTTAAAGCTGCTGCTTCTGGTGAAATAAAAGTACTATTTTTACTTGGTGGTGACCCTGGTATAGACTCTATCGACAGTCAGCTTGTTAATGCCGCACTTAATAAGGCAAAAGTAATCTACATAGGTACTCACAATACACCAGTAGCTCAACAGGCAGATGTCCTTTTTGCCGGTTTAGCATTAGGTGAAAAAGAGAATACTGTTACTAACTGTGAAGGCAGAGTACAAAGAGCTAAAAAAGCAGTTAATGGACCAATAGAATCTAAAGAAGATTGGCGGATATTAAGGGCTTTGAGCGATCGTTTTGCCCAGCCACTGTCTTATAACAACATCGAAGCTCTTCGTTCCTCAATGGCAAAAGCTGATCATCGTTATGACCTCTCAGACCTTGATACAAATGAGATGGCCCCAGCTTGTGACCACTCACCTGTAACTACAGGGTTAAAAATTGCGGGTGCAAAGAAAAGCAAAAAGGGTATGACCTTAATTATAGAGGCATCTTTTTATAAAGATAATGGTCTTGCTAGAAGTTCGCAAACACTAGATCTATTGTGCGATGGTGACTCTGTTCAAATTAGCCCTAAAGATGCCAGCAAACAGAAAATTGTTGATGGTCAGCAGGTAAGGTTGATTAGTGGTGAGAGAAGTATCGAAATAGCAGCAAAGATAGATGAAAAAGTACCGGAAGGAGTAGTTTTCGGTCAGTTTGGTTGTAAAGATAATTTAGTACAAGATCTCTACGATTGGGAGGGAGGATTCCCCCAAGTTAGTATTGTAGGGTTGTAATATAATATTTTTGTTTTTTGTTAAACTGGGACCGCAAGGTTGAGATCGGGAATACGATGTCTGAAATC
>JADGBW010000135.1 GCA_015231305.1 Magnetococcales bacterium
CAAAACTCTTGAAAACATAAAAACCGTTCCTATCTTATTGCATAAGGTAGCTACTAACACCTTTATAGTGATGATAAACAAACAATTTATACTTTTATAGGAGGGTATTATGTCTACACTTTCTTATTATGATCCATTTAGAAACGTTCGCTCACTTCAGGGTGAAATAAACCGTCTGTTTGACCGGGATATTGATGACTCCACTGGACAGTTAACTCAATTGCCACTGCGAGTAGACATTCGCGAGGATGAAAACCAGATTGTTGTTAAAGCCGATGTTCCTGGTATGGAGCAAAAAGATATTAGCGTAAATGTTGATAACGGTATGTTGACCATATCTGGCGAGCGTAAATTTAGCGATGAGGAGAACAAAAAACATTATCATAGGGTCGAAAGAGCTTATGGGCGGTTTAGTCGCTCTTTTCAGTTGTCTAATACTACTGACCCGGAGAATATTAGTGCGACCTATAAAAATGGCGTGTTAGAGGTCACACTGCCAAAACGAGAAGAGGCAAAACCACGTTCTATACAGGTACAGATAAATTAAACCCTGTCCATCCCCTCTTCCCAATAATATACATGGTTTAATATACAACCTACTTGGGCTGGTCTTTATTTTGACCAGCCCAAAAATGTTACAAAATAATTTTGGGCAGTATTTATAACATGATATTAATTTGATAATAGACACTAATAAACAACAATTTTATACTGATAAAGCATTAGTTTAAACGTACCAAGTTATGAGCTAGTTTAAACTCATTATTAATGTAGGTTTTGGAAATGGTTAAGGAACTTTTTACATGTATTGTGCAGAAAAAAGATTTTCAACAAATAAGAGAGCTTTCCTCTCGCCTATCTTTAGTTTTTGATCAGCAACTTCCAGGTGCTACACCTAGAAATATTGAGGCGGCTGATATATTAAGAAGGTTCTTATCACTGCTGGGATCAATAATCACTGCTCCTATTATATATTCAGTATATATTCCACTTTCACTCTTAGACCTGATGGCATCTATCTATCAGGCTATTTGCTTTCCTATTTACGGCATAAAAAAAGTCAGCCGCTCTGAATATGTGGTCATCGACCGCCATAAACTATCTTATCTATCGTGGGTAGAAAAAATTAACTGTATCTATTGTGGTTACGGAAACGGTGTTTTGTACTATGTTAGCGAAATAGCAAGCAAAACAGAGAGCTATTGGTGTCCTATAAAACATAAAGAAAAAATAAAAGGCTCACATGAGCGTTACGACTCTTTTTGTGAATATGGTGATGAATCGGCATATAACCGTGTTCTTAAAGAAAACGCTAACAGTTGGAGGGTGTAACGTTGGACATGTTGTTAATTGTATCAGAATTAATACTGAGTAATCAGCATGTGGTTGCTGTAGCAGATGAGATAAAAGTTAATTTGGCTGGTGGAAGTAAATTTAGCGATAAAAATATGCAAAGTGGATAAGGGAGATCTAGTTATGAATCTGCCATTGAAAGTACAACCTCCTGAAAATCTTGAGAAAACCAAAAAATGGACAATTTTTCTTTTCCTCATACTGATATTAGTCATAGGTGTGCAGAGCTTCTTTATCTCCAGCCTCTCAGGTGAGGTCGATGCCTTAAACCTAGAAACAGCAACTGTAAGAGCGCATCTAGCGCAACCTATTGATTCACCTAGCATATCCCAAAAAAGTCTTACCACCAACAATGTGACCACGATTTCTACTGATACACCTGATAAATCAATAAATTACACTATGCACGCACATCCATCTGTCGTTTCTAGGTTAATAGCTGATGATCCACCTATCATAGAGCCAAGAACTGAAACTAATCCCGACCCCATAACTCCACCCACCACTTTACAAAACGATTTGTGGCAAGGATTTTCCCATGATCCGTTCGTACGTATGGAGCAGATGCAAAAAAAGATGGATGAATTGATGCAAAGATCTGGAATGCCAAATGGTTTTGCCAATTTCCCCAAAAGCTTTGATAATTTCGGGTTTAGTTCTGTGTCTGGTTTTGAGGTACAAGAAGAAGGTGACAAATATATTGTTACTGGTAAAATTTCTGGTGTTAAAGAGTCCAATATCAATATAACTATTGAGGGACGGCGGTTGAGTATAAAATCAGTTTCTAAAAAAGAAAACCTTACTGAAGACGATCAGATGGGCAAGGGAATGTTTTCAAGACACAGCATGTTTTCCAGCCATTTTGAAAAACACATAACCCTACCAGGAGACGTTGACGAAGCAGGCATGGAGGTGAAGTTTGACAAGGACCAAATAACAATCAGCATCCCTAAAAAAGCAGAAGGTTTACTTTACTAGGTTTTTTAACCTTGATTAGGTAGTTGTCGCCACACAACAGACGCAAGATATTGATTAGCCTGGCATATTTGGGGAAAATCTTGTCACCAACAAGGTGACCACGATTTTCCTAAATACACCAGATAAACCAATATATTACGCCATGCCCGCACCGCCAACTGCCAAATCTAGGTATAACTATTAGGGTACAAACAGTGAGCAAAGAAGTTAATATAATTTTCAAGAAACACAAGAATATAGAAGCTATATATAATGGCCATCTCTTAAAAGCATTTGGTAAAAAGAAGTTTTTTCAAAAAGCTGTTCTAAAACCAAAAACCCCAGAGATAGCAGCAACATAAAAACAAAATAGAATAAACAGGAGGAAAAATGTGATCGACGTATCCAATTTGACCCGCAATTATGGAGCGTTCAAAGCGGTAGATAATGTTTCATTTAATATCGGTCATGGTGAAGTGGTAGGACTACTAGGACACAATGGTGCAGGTAAGACCACCATCATGAAAATGTTGACTGGATTTTTAGAACCCACATCAGGAACAATTAAGGTTGACGGCCTGGATATAGAACAAGATAAAAGCGCAATACAATCCAGAATCGGTTATCTACCGGAGAACTGCCCATTATGGCCGGAAATGACTGTTATAGACTATCTAGATTTTCAGGCCACAATGCATGGAATTGCAGATAACAAAAAAACAGAGGCAATTCGAAAGGCAATTAAAAGAACGGCTTTAGGAGAAAAAGCAAGCCAAGCAATTCACACTCTTTCCCGTGGTTATCGCCAACGGGTAGGTGTTGCTCAGGCGATTCTTCATCGGCCTAAAATAATAATTTTGGACGAACCAACCAACGGCCTCGACCCAACCCAAATCCGCCAAATGCGTTCACTTATAAAAGAGTTAGCAAAAGAGGCTACAGTTATAATATCAACTCATATTCTGCAAGAAGTGCAGGCAGTTTGTGAGAGGGTTTTGATACTTCACTCCGGCAAGCTAGCAATCGACTCTCATCTTGAAGAGCTTCAAAATGATCAAAAAATACGAGTAACCATCGATGGTGACTGGGAGAAGTTGCTTAGAGACATTGATGGGGTTGAGCTGGTTACACCAGCTGGTAAAGTCAACGGTAAGTACTCCTACATTTTGAATGCCAAATTGCATATGGCTCCTCTTATAGCTTCAACCCTTATAAAATCAGATATTCAACTCTTTGCCCTTGCTCAAGAAAAACATGATCTGGAAACAGTGTTTGCCAAGGCCAATGAAATTGGAATTAAGAGTGGAGCTAAAAAATGAAGACTATACTAAAAATCACCAAAAAAGAGTTTTCTACCTTTTTTTCCAGCCCGGCTGCATTTTTATTTCTTGGTGTATTTATAGCTGTCACTCTTTTTGTATTTTTTTGGGTGGAGACTTTTTTTGCCAGAAATATCGCAGATGTAAGACCACTGTTTCATTGGATGCCGATATTGTTGATATTTTTAGTATCGGCATTAACCATGCGTTCATGGTCAGAAGAGAGGCGGTCTGGATCTATTGAGACCCTCTTGACCACTCCCATCAGGCCCGCCCAACTTGTATTGGGTAAATTTTTTGCTGGTCTAGGCTTGGTTGCCATAGCACTTTTAATAACCATACCACTACCATTTATAATATCTTTTCTTGGCCCATTAGATTGGGGGCCGGTAATTGGTGGTTATGTTGCTGCAATGTTCCTTGCTGCTGCATATGTAAGTATCGGTCTATTTATGAGCTCAAGAACCGACAACCCAATAGTTGCTCTTATAATGTCATCGGTGGTTTGTGGTCTATTTTATTTGGTTGGCTCCACAACATTAACCACACTGTTTGGCCATTCATTGGGTAGCTTTTTTAACTTATTGGGTAGTGGATCACGTTTTGAGTCCATAACACGTGGTGTGCTCGATTTTAGGGATCTTTATTATTACATCTCCATAGTAGGAATATTTTTGACCCTAAACCTATTTACACTGGAAAAATTACGCTGGGCAGGAAATCCGCCATCTAAAAAACATCGCCAGTGGGTATTGGTGACCACTCTTGCCATTCTCAATTTTTTGGCTGGCAACCTCTGGCTGCACCCTATTGGGTGGGCAAGGGCCGATATCACACAAGGGAACATTTACTCCCTATCACCAGCAACGGATCAATACCTAAAACAGCTTCATGAGCCACTTTTAATTAGGGGTTATTTTACCAGCAAAACTCACCCACTTTTAGCACCGTTGGTTCCCCAATTAAAAGATCTTTTAGAAGAATATTCCATTCTGGGAGAAAACCGAGTCCATGTTGAATTTGTCGATCCCCAAGAGAGTGCAGAAATAGAAGAGGAAGCTGCCAGCAAATATGGAATAAAACCAGTTGCCTTCCAGATGGCAAGTAAATATCAATCATCGGTGGTTAACTCTTACTTTGATATCCTTATTGCTTACGGTGATAAACATGAGGTACTTAGTTATTCAGATTTAATAGAAATAAAGGTCAAAGGTGCTGGTCAAGACCTGGACGTTACCTTAAAAAATCCTGAATATGCCATCACCAGTGGAATTCGCAAAACATTGACCGGATACCAGTCTGGAGGAACCCCATTTGATACATTTAAAAAACAGGTATCGTTCACCGGGTATATGTCTGATAATAACGAGCTACCAAATGGACTATTGGAGTTTAGAAAATCTCTAAATGAAGTGTTGGACGATTTAAAAAAAGAGTCTATGGGCAAATTTACCGTTAGCTTTCAAAATCCTGATGCTGGCGATGGGGCCTTGGGTAAAGAGCTAAAAAAGAAATATGGCTTTGGCCCCCAGATAGCCAGCCTGTTTGATCCAAAACCATTCTGGTTCTACATGGTGTTGCAAGATGATTCCGAAACCATCCAGGTTCCACTACCAAAAGATCTCTCAAAAAGTGCTCTAAAGCAATCAATTGAAGCTGGGTTAAAACGGATGGCTCCTGGCTTTTTAAAAACCGTCACCATGGTTTTACCTGCTACTCCCTCACCTTATGGTATGAGAGGAAAAAGATATTCCACACTAAAGGATTTTATGTCTGAAAATGTTCGTATTAAAGAAGATGATTTAAAGGGCGGCATTGTCCCTGAAGAGACAGATCTTCTCATGGTACTTGCACCAAAGGATTTGAACGAAAAACAGCTATTTGCTATCGATCAATTTTTAATGCGTGGCGGTAGTATTGTAATGGCAACATCTCCATTTGATGCATCTATAAGCGGCTCACTAACAGCAACAAAAACATCGTCAGGATTAAAAAAATGGTTTGAACATAATGGCATTAATCTAGAAGAAAAAATGATCATAGATGCCCAAAATGGATCGCTCCCCATCCCTGTAAAACGATATATAGGCCCTATAGCTGTTCAAGAGATCCGTATGCTTGCCTACAGTTATTTTGCCGATGTTAGAAATGAAGGGTTAAACTCTAACAACTCCATAGCTTCAGGTTTGGGGCAGGTTACCCTCAACTGGGCTTCGCCTATATCTTGGAACAAAGAAAAAAACAAAGATAGAAGCGTTACTCCACTTTTAACATCATCAAAAAACAGCTGGGTTTCTGATAGTTTAAACATAACTCCTAATATACAGCTTTATCCAAAGCTTGGTTTTGCTACCGATGGTGATCCCAAACCCCAAATAATGGCTGCTGTTTTTGAGGGTCGTTTTGACTCTTACTTCACTAACAAAGAGTCTCCACTGCTAAAAAAAGATGATGGTGCTGAAAAAAAAGAAAATGATAAAGATGAGAATAAACCAAAAGAAGAAAATATGGTTGTTTCATCTATAATCGAACGTTCATCAGAATCGGCCCGGATAATCCTAATAAGCAGCAACGGTTTTGGGGAAGATTCTATTTTAGGAATTGCCTCTCAAGGTATGGGAACCCAATACACCAAACCCCTAGAATTTATCCAAAACTCTGTGGATTGGTCTTTGGAGGATCGAGGTCTATTAAGTATTAGGTCCAGGAGCCACTTTTCACGCATGTTGCTACAAATAACCGAAACCGATCAGATGATTATTGAATATATAAGCTATGGCTTGGCGTTAATTGGACTGTTTGTTGTTTGGATAGTAAAAAAACAGATTCAACGCATTACCAAAATCCGTCACCAAGCCATTTTAATGGAGGCGTAAAATGGAGAAGAACATACGCTATCTCGCAATATTTCTTTCAGCACAGGTTTTACTGGCAATAGTTCTGTCATCTACTAAAGTAGACATAGCTGCTGTTCAGTCTGATACACCATTGGTAAAATTTGAAAAAGACCAATTAGACAGAATTGTTATTGAAAGGGGAGAAAATGAAAAGGTTGTCTTAAAAAAAGAGAACAAACGATGGATAATGCCAGACCATTATAATTTTGTTGTGGATGTAGGTAAAATAGAAGGGACATTATATAAACTCAAGTCCCTAAAAAAGGGTATTCCCGTCACTACCACAGCGGGAGCATTGAAAAGATTTAAAGTTAGTGATGACACTTATGAAAGACGTATCACCTTTTTTGTTAATAATAATGAAGTAACAAAGCTTTTCCTGGGCAGTTCACCGGGTATTAGACAAATACACGCTCGCGCATCTGATGATGATGCCGTTTATAATGTTAAATTTGCAGCCCACGACCTTCCACTTAATCCAAACGATTGGGAAGACAAATCTGTTCTAAACATTCCCGAAAATGAGATAGAAAAAATTATAGTATCAGGTTTAACTTTGTATAAAAAAGAAGCTAATAAAAACAAAGATGACAAAATAAAAACTGCGGACAAAGCAGATACTACCCCCCCTATTTGGCATGTTGATGGTTTAAATGATAAAGAAATTTTACAATCAGGCGAGGTAGAGACTCTAACAGGAAAAATAGCTCATTTACGAATTGACAAGGTGTTAGGAATAAAGCCTCACGATAAATATGGATTGAAAACTCCAAAGTTGACTATTAAACTTGCTCAAAAAGAAAAAGGTGAAATTATTTATCAAATAGGAGAGCACGATGAAGGTGAATTCTACATTGTAAAGACATCAACAAGACCAGAATACTTTAAGGTCACAAAATATCTTGGAGAAGCATTGGTTAACGGTGCATCTCGTGACAAATTGATAAAAACCAACAAGGATGAAACAGAGGATAATTCCACCAAACAGTAAGTTTTTTAAACAAGTCCTTATAAATTGATTTTGAAGTGTACAACAAAAATAAAATCAAACACTCATCTATCAACTGTATGGCTTATGTACAGCTTGATAGATGAGCTTGGTTTGAAATTAAAATTGCATAAAAAAGGGTTGCAACACCAACTCACTGACAGACTTTTATTTATGATTGTTTAGATGATATATAGCTTTACATCAAGAGAATTTGAGAAAGTTTCATAGCCTTTTTTAAGCTTTGTTCTTTATTAAATCTATCTTCTTCATCTCTAATAGATGATAAAACAGCAAGACATACATATTTGTAAAAAAGGCCAACTGCATTCATAGCTATCACCTTCTCTTCCTGCTTATTTAGTGGTAGAGAAAATGCCAACTCTTTTGCATTACATTGTTGAATAAAACCCAAAAACATCTCATGCAGCCTGTGTCTAGTATCTATACTTATTTGTGTTAATAACTGTTTCATAGGTTGAGTAATAAGAACAATCAGTGCAATTAATTTTAGCACAACAATTTTGTCCACAGGAAAGTCGTTACTCTGTATAATATGATATGGTGGTGAGGCATCAAATTTAATACCATATAGTTCTGCCTCATCACGATATCTAGTCCCTGGCAGTAAAAGTAGATGAAAAACCTGGATATTTGCAGTTGGCAGGGCGTAAATCCTATCAAATGTTGCTAAAAATGAATCAAAATTATCTCCTGGCAACCCAAAAACAATCTGTGGCACAACAGGTAAATTATACTGTAATGCAATATTAATATTTTTAAACAACTTTTTTTCATTTCTATAACGATCCATCTTTTCCACTGCAACCTCATTTAAGGTTTGGACTCCCACCTCCAAATAATTAAAACCTGCTTCTTTGGCAAGGTGTATTAGCTCCTCATCTAGCATATCTGGTATCATCTCAGCATTTACTGCTATTGGTTTTTCGGGATTTTTTCCCTTAATAATTGCAGATAAAATAGCCTTAGCTCTTTTACGGTTAGAGTTAAAGGTTGGGTCCATGAGATATAACTGTTTTGGATTATGAGATATAATCCATTCGACTTCCTTCAGCACTCTATCAACATCAACAAAACGAACATTTTTAAAACCTTTTTGGTAATCACAAAAGGCACAGTTAAGAATACACCCCCTTTGAGTTTCTAAACCCACCAAGCCGTCTTGAATATGTTTCGGGTCCACAAGCCCTAATAAATATGGAGAAGGTATTTTATTGAGGTCAGTAAATCTTTGTCGTGGAGGTGTCTTCTCAATTTCGTTGGCCTGATTCTTAAAAATTAATCCAGAAATATTACTGGGGTCACTACCATCACCTTTTAATAGATGTTCCATAAGCTCTAAAAAGGTCTTCTCCCCCTCACCTATTACTAAAAAGTCTGCAGCTGCATCCTTTAATAGAAACTGTGAGTTATGGTTTAATTCTGCTCCACCTAAAATAGAAATTACATAGGGCAATTTCTCCTTAACCATTGGCACAACCTGTTCTACTGCCCTCATATTCCAGACGTAACAAGAAACAGCAACTATGTCTGGTTTAAGATTGGCAATTTCATTAGCCATATCTTTGGGATCATCAAACTCTCTAAAATTTAGGTTACAAAACTCAAACTCAGAATAAAAAGATGATGTTGTCATGTAAGCTTGTAGAAAAGCATGAGGAAGAGAATAATTCCAAGTTGGCATACCTGGGTTTTGCTTGGTTTCAGAATGGATAGCAAGACATACAACCTTCATATTTAGTTCCTTATTTTTTTATAAGACAAACACTAACTGCACTATTAATTGTTATAATTATGCTAGATTTTATTTTTTTAACCTGTAATGATGTTTTAATAATTAACATCATATATATTTAGACAAATACAAGCTTCAGGTTTAAAGCTGACTTGAGGCATTTACCTTAGTTTTTGCCCCCCATGTATTTGTTTGGGTTATTTTTACTGTGAAAAAAGAGTGGCTCCAGTTAACTAATAAATAATCCATTAAATAGTTTGGCAATATAGACTTCATAATTGCAAAAAGGTGCACAGGAAAACCTACCCTGTACCTAACCTTTGGCCTTGGGTTTTCTAGTGCATGAATTACTTGAGAGCTTATGGCATCTGCGGATACTGAAAAATTCATAGGTCTTGTGGATTTTTGTTGCTCTATCATCTTTTTGTAACCACTATTATGAACACTTTTTCTTAAGTCTACTGAACCCTTAAATGCTGGCATTGAATTTTTGCGAAAATTTGTGGAAAGAACAGGGCCAGTTTGAATTAACGAGACATGGATACCACTACCAGCAAGCTCTTGGCGAAGAACATCAGACCACCCTTCCATCGCATATTTACTTGCAGTGTAGGCTCCACGATATTTTAGTCCAACAAATCCCATCAAAGAGCTATTTTGTATTATTCGGCCATAACCTTGGGCACGCATAATCGGAATAACTTTTTTAGTTAGTGCATGCATTCCAAAAAAATTAGTTTCAAATTGATCTCGCAACACTTGGGTTGGCAAATCCTCAACCGCCCCCCGCAAACCATAACCTGAATTGTTGAATAAAGCATATAAAGTGCCGTTGGTATGGGTCAGTATTTTTTCTAGAGCTTTTTGAATAGAGTTATCACACGTAACATCAAGCTGAAAACTATTGAAACCAGCAGATCTTAAACATTCAACATCTTCTTGCTTGCGAGAAGTAGCAATAACGTTATAACCCCTGTTAAGCAAAGCTTCTATAGTATGCCTGCCAATACCAGAAGAACACCCAGT
>JADGBW010000006.1 GCA_015231305.1 Magnetococcales bacterium
TTAATAAAGAAAAGTGGAACAATTTCCACAATCCCTCCAATGAGGACCAAGACCAAAGTCAAGACCGCCATTAAGGGAATACTTTTTTCAATGGTTGTGTGTTTCACCGTTGTTTCTCCTTGCTCGGTTTAGCTAGTACCACACTCATGCGGCTACAGAGGGACGATCTTTAGCATTTGCGATTGTCATGTATACATTGTAGACCATGACTAACGCCCCTAAAAGAAAGACTATGCCGCCGATTGCACGAATAATATAGTAAGGATGCATAGCAGCTACAGTTTCAGCAAATGAGTAAGTCAAGTTGCCAAAATTATCATATGCACGCCACATTAAACCCTGCATAACACCGGAAATCCACATAGCCACAATATAGATAACCACACCAACAGTAGAGAGCCAAAAATGTAAATTGATCAATTTAACCGAATGGATAGTGGTCCCCCACAATTTTGGGATCATATGGTAAAGCGCAGCAAAAGAAACCATTGCTACCCAGCCCAAAGCACCTGAATGAACATGACCAATGGTCCAATCTGTGTAGTGAGAAAGAGCGTTAACTTCTTTGATAGACATCAACGGACCTTCAAATGTTGACATACCATAGAAGGATAGAGAAATGATGAAAAATCTTAAAATTGGGTCAGTACGTAGCTTATGCCAAGCACCTGATAGGGTCATAATTCCGTTGATCATACCACCCCATGAAGGTAGAAGAAGCATGATAGAGAATGTTGCACCTAAAGTTCCAGCCCAATCAGGAAGTGCTGTATAGTGAAGGTGATGAGGACCAGCCCAGATGTATAAGAATACCAAAGACCAAAAATGGACTATAGATAAGCGGTAGGAGTAAATTGGTCGTTCTGCCTGTTTAGGAACAAAGTAATACATCAGACCTAAAAAAGCTGCTGTTAAGAAAAAGCCCACTGCGTTATGTCCATACCACCATTGAATCATAGCACTTTGTACTCCAGACCAAACTGGATACGAGGCTGTGATACTAACAGGTACAGCAAGATTATTAACGATATGTAGGATAGCAACAGTAATTATAAACGCCAAAAAGAACCAGTTAGCCACAAAAATGTGGGGTTCCTTTCTTTTAGCGAGGGTTCCTACAAAGTTGATAAAGTAAGCCACCCACACTACTACAATAAGTAGATCGATAGGCCATATCATCTCTGCATATTCCTGACCTTGGGAGAGACCAAGAGGATAGGTTACCACCACCGCAACCACAATCAGATTCCATCCCCAAAAAGTCAACTTGGAGAGAAAATCCGAAAACAGTCTGGCCCGGCAAGTTCTTTGAACTACATAATATGTAGTTGCAAATAGAACAGAACCACCAAATGCGAAAATAACCGCTGACGTATGTAACGGTCTTAACCGCCCAAACGATATGTAGGGTATTCCAGCATTTAGCTCGGGAAAAGCTAGTTCCAAAGCGAGTATAATACCCACCAAAAAACCAACCACCGCATATGCTATGGCCATGACGGAAAACATTTTCACTACGTCATAGTCATAGGTTGCTATTGAATCATTTTTTTGACCCACGATCTCCTCCTGTACTTATAAATTAACTAAAAAAAAAATTTGATAATATTTTCATATTATTTTTTGGAGATTGTTTTCGATTTTCTAATAAGTATTAGTTAGTAGAAAATCACATATAAACCACTGATAGTTAGTGATTAAATTGATCTTAATCAACACTACACCGACAAGCTAACATCAATTTGATTTGATGGAAAGAGCTTATGTTGCTTTGTTAGTAAATAATTTAGCATCTTTATTGTTGACACAGAAACTACAAATGTGGTCTTATTTTTTGGTTGTCCATGCATATATTTGATATCAAATAAAAAGTACATTTAAAAATATCAATTGTAAAGTTTTAAGTGGCTTATTTTATCGTTTTAAATTTTTTTAGTCCGTTAAAATAGACACACAATTTGTACGGGGATATTCTAAGGAGAAGAAACATGTCGCAACCTACGTCAGCCGAGCATGCTCATCATTGGGAAGTTAGTTGGGCACCTTTGGTCGCAACTTTCGGTGCTCTATTCTTAATACCATTTACGTTTTCCGCATATTATGTTTATGAGGACTCTTTTTTAGCAATAATATTTGCTGGTATTGGCACTCCTCTTTTATTAGCTGGTATAGCTAAATGGGTAAGTGAGGGGATATCACAGAAACCATTACTAGAGGGGGTATCTCCTTCTGGGCTACCATACTTCATTGTTTCTGAGGTCTTCATTTTTCTCGGCTTTTTTGTCTCCTACTGGACAATACGTCTTTCAGCTGGTAACGAATGGCCCCCTGAAGGAACACCAGAAATTAACCTTTGGATGCCAATCATTATGACCGTAATTTTGGTTGGTTCCAGCTGGACATATCATGTTGCAGAAGAAAAATATGACCACGATGATCTTGCAGGATTTCGTAAGTGGCTTATAATTTCAATTGCACTTGGTGGAATATTCCTTGGTTGTACTTTTTATGAATATAGCCACTTATTGCACCTAGACTTTGGTCCATCAACCAATGCCTATAGCACAATTTTTTACACAATTACTGGCTTTCATGCATCCCATGTTGTAATTGGCTTGGGAATGTTTATAGCTATTTTAATACCGGCGTATTCAGGTAAAACAAATAAATATTTTGTTTTCTGCGCTGGTGTATATTGGCACTTTGTTGATGTAATTTGGTTTTTTGTCGCATCACAAGTCTATTTTTGGTAAAGAATTACAAAGGCTTAATAAATAGGTATGCAACGACTTCTGGTTTTTCTCATTGGCTTTATAGTCCTTATTGTTTCATTACCTGTTGAGGCAAACTATTTTCGGCAACGTGAGTCAGATATTGACCCTAATATCTTTCGCATTGTTGAAAAAGATTTTATGGGGGTAAAATTTGACCCTAACCTTGAATTAATTGATCAGAATGGCAAAGAATTCAAATTTAAGGATCTTACAGGAAAACCGACAATTCTAGTCTGGTCATATTATACATGCGACGGCAGTTGCTCTGCTGTAAATGCAGAACTAAAAGCCCTTCTAGAAGAGATTAAAGGACAAAAAATTGGTGAACAATACAGGATTTTAACAATATCATTCGATAAGGATGATACCCTGGATTCACTAAAGAAATTTAGAACATTTTTAGAACTTACACCTGAATGGGAGAAAGCTTGGACTTTTGCTATTTTAAAAGATCCAAATTTAGTAAAAGAGAAGACTGAAAGTACTGGTTTTAATTTTTTCTGGGCACCACAAGATAAAACTTTTTACCATCCTAATGTCTTCATAATACTTTCTTCTGAAGGAAGAATTACCCGTTATATTTATGCTTTGACCAATAACGAGAAAGATATGAGTTTGGCTCTATTAGAAGCTAGACAGGGTAATTTTAAAGTAAATGAAACTCTCGATTTTGTAATAGGGCTTTGTTATAGCTACAACTATGCTGAAGGTCGCTATACATATAATATCCCACTGTTTGTTGGACTGGGCGCGCTTTTCATTGGGTTGTCAATGTTGTTAGGCTCAGTTTTGCTTTTTAGAAAAAAGAAATTTAAGGAGGGAACGTAACAATGAAAAAGATGCTTGCGGCCTTGACCGGGATTGCATTGGTTGTGTCGTCCGCTATCGTGATGGCTTCTGAAACTACTGACACCATAAAGGATCCTGCCGTAGTTTGGGAACACCTATGGACAGAAGTTCTTATCGATCTATACATCATGGGCGGAATTTTTGGTGCTTTAGCAATTTACTGGCTGTTTAAATACAGAGCTAAAAGCCCCGATGCAGTTGGCGAAGGTCCAACCCTCACACGAGCGCAAAGATGGTCATGGGCAATTGTTCCATGTGTACTATTTTTAGCCGACGACCTTTATTTAGGTGCTATGGGCTGGTCAGCTTGGAACGTCTATCGTACTGTTCCTGAAAATGCCATGGAAGTTAAAGTAACTGGCAGCATGTGGAACTGGGAATTTGAATATGAAGATGGTACAACATCAACATATGATGTAGATGGCGATGAAGGTGAGAAAGGTGACGGCTTGGTTGTTCCTGTTGGAACCCCTGTCGTTTTACGTATGACCTCCACTGATGTTCTTCACTCCTTTGGTATTACAAAATACCGTGTTAAAGAGGATGTAATGCCAGGCCGAATTACCTATATTTGGTTCTATCCAAAAGAAGAAGCTGAATCTTTTGTAACATGTGTAGAATTTTGTGGAGCAAATCACGCCAGAATGTATGCACCAGTCAAAGCTATACCACAAGAGCAATATGACAAGTGGCTGGTTAAAAGGGCTAAGGAGGAGGCAGAAGAATGAGCGCGCAATCAGAAAAGATCAATTGGTATGAGTGGATATTTACTACCGACCACAAGCGTATCGGTGTTATGTATCTAATTGGATCTATAGCTGCATTTGGTGTAGCCGGAATAATGGCTATTCTTATCCGTATAGAACAATCCAGCTTAGGTCCTACATTGGCTGCAGATGGATTAACAGCAGGTCAACAGTACAACCAGTGGCTATATTTCCATGGTGCTGCCATGATTTTAGCCTTTCTTATTCCTGGCCTCACAGGATTTGCTGCAAACTATTTTCTGCCTCTCATGATTGGGGCAGCAGATGTTGCATTTCCTCGTATTAATGCCTTGAGTGTATGGCTCTTTTGGTGTGGCATCATTGTCGCGCTATTAGGTTTTGTCATTCCTGATGGCCCAGACATCATGTGGACTGGATACCCGCCATACTCCATTCTTTCGGGTGGTAACACGGCCTTTTATGTGTTTACAGTGCACCTATTAGGATTTGCATCCATTTTAGGTGCTGTTAACTTTCTTGTTACTGTTATCTACATGCGCGCACCAGGCATGGGTTGGAACCAGCTAAACTTGTTTGTTTGGTCAACTGTTACAGCATTTGTAATTCAGTTGGTTTTTGTTCCTGTTTTGGCTGCTGCTGTAACCATGTTGCTATTTGATAAATATTTAGGAACTCACTTTTTTGACCCAAGTGCCGGCGGTGACGTTCTACTTTATCAGAACCTATTCTGGTTTTATTCTCACCCAGCTGTGTATGTTATTTTGCTACCAGCCTTGGGTATACTTTACGAAGTAGTAGCTACTTTTAGTAAAAACAAGGTGTTTAACTATAAAGTCTGTGTTTATGGTGGTATGTGGGGTGTTGTATTAATCTCTGGTGAGGTTTGGGTTCACCATCTATATGTATCCGGTATGCCTAACTGGATTAGAATTGGACAGATGATAAGTACCCTGCTTATCTCTCTACCAGTTGGTCTATTGGCTATATCTCTGTTTGGTACTCTATATAAAGGTGCTATAACTTTTGAGCTACCAATGAAATATGCAGTATCTTGTCTGTTTTTGTTTCTGGTTGGTGGTTTAACAGGTATTCCATTAGCCATTACTGCACTAGATCTACATCTCTCTGAGACGTCGTTTATCCATGCTCATTTCCATTATATCATGGGTATATTTGCTACCTTCTCCGTGTTTGCTGCTGTATATTATTGGTTCCCAAAAATGACTGGCAAAATGTATGACGATAAGTGGGGAACTATCGGTTTTTGGCTTAACTTTGTCGGTGTGAATGTAACTTTCTTGCCACTATTTAAAATTGGTGTTGAAGGTATGCCTCGTAGATATTGGAACTACGAGATGTATCCTCAGTTTGAAACATGGCATTTTGTTGCAATGTTAGGTGCTATATTGGTTGCAGCCGGTATGATTATTACTGTTTTGAACTGGATTATGAGTGCATACAAAGGAGAGCCTGCTTCTGACAATCCTTGGAATTCTAAATCTCTGGAATGGACCCATACAGTCAGCCCTCCTGGCCCAGGTAATTTCTTAAAAGATGTAGTAGTTGACAAAGATTGGACGCCTTATGACTACAGGAAATAAAATACCGAAAAAAAAAATATGGATAACTGCTGGGTTGTTGATGTTATTAGCTGTTTTAATCAACATATCCATCTATTATAAAGTTAGCCATTACGGACCATAATTTTTTACCAGCAAAAAAATTATCAAAATGATGAAATCACAGAAGCTCTCCAGGTATAACTTGGAGAGCTTCTGTGTAATATAACGCCGTTTATGGATTGGAAAGTGTGCAAACTAAACTCACCAAAAAACAATTCGTTGTAGTTAGTTTATTAATATTTTTTGGGCTTTTTAGCTGTTTTAAACTTGTACAGCACTATTTCTATGCAAAAAAACCATCTTATAATCTTAACGGCATTACCCTTCCCCACCCTATTGCTTTAACGCCATTTGAGCTAATTGATCATTTTGGAGATCCATTTAATTTGGATAATTTGAAAGGTCGATGGAGTTTTCTTTTTTTTGGTTATAGCAATTGTCCTGATGTATGCCCAATATCTCTGGGTTTATTGACAAACACATTTATTGCATTAGAAGATACCCCTCAAATACTTGACAATGCTCAAGCTATTTTTATTTCTGTAGACCCAAAACGCGATAGCCATGAGTATTTAAAAGAGTATGTTCAATATTTCCACAAGGACTTTATCGGGGTTACTGGCAGTGAAGATGTTTTATTATCCCTAGTCAAACAGCTTCAAGCTAGCTATAAAATATCTTCTGCTATTGATACTGATGGCAACTATTTGGTTGAACATACCTCTGCATTTTTTCTAATTGACCCCAAAGGTCGCTTCTTTGCTCTGTTTCAACCACAGTTTCATGATGCAGATAAAATTAAAGATGCATTTATTGCTATTTATAATAGGCAAGCGAACACTAGATAATAATATATAGAACTTAAAAAATTGAAACTAAACTAACAATTAGTTGTCATAAGGCTATCGACAAAGCAAATGTTCTATTTTAAAATATAAAATAACAGAGTCTCAACATGTAGAGCCCTCGCCTCAAGGAAAAAATTAATGTCTGAACAGCCCAGCTCTTTATATGCCGACTGGAAGAAGATTTATCCTCGTTATCAAACTGGCTTTTTCCGTAGATTACGTTGGTCACTTGTCGCTGTATTTTTAGGAATTTATTACCTATTACCTATTATACGCTGGAATCGTGCGGAAGGTCTGCCAGATCAGGCGATTCTATTTGACCTACCAGCTCGTAAATTCTACATGTTCGATTTAGTAATATGGCCCCAGGATATCTTTCTATTAGCAATCATGTTAATTGCAGCTGCTCTAGCATTATTTTTCATGACTGCATTGGCTGGAAGAATATTTTGTGGCTATATGTGTTTTCAAACAGTTTGGACAGATCTATTCCTTTTTGTTGAAAAGTTTTTTGAAGGAAACAGAAAACAACGAATAAAACTAGATTCTGAAGCCTGGAGCTTGCGTAAATTACTAATAAAAGTCGCAAAGCACTTTGTCTGGATATTAATTGGAATTGCAACAGGCGGGGCGTTTGTCTTTTATTTTGCTGATGCCCCAACCCTATTTTGGCAATTTTTAGATGGGACAGCCCCTGGGCCTGCTTGGTTTACCCTTATTTTTCTTACAGCAACCACCTACATAATGGCAGGTATCGCGCGTGAACAAGTCTGTATTTACATGTGTCCTTACGCTAGGTTTCAAGGAGCAATGTTTGATGAAGACTCCTTAATTGTTGCTTATCATCCTGAGTTGGGTGAACCAAGAGAGTCCAACCGCAGAGTTAGAGAGAGTAGTGAGACTAAAACAGGGCTATGCATAGACTGTGACGCATGTGTAACTGTATGTCCAACTGGTATAGACATTCGTGATGGTCAACAGTATGAATGTATTACTTGTGGAGCCTGTATAGATGCTTGCAATACGGTAAAAGACCGTATGCACATGAAAAATGAGTTAATTCGCTATACATCAATGCGAGAGATTGAAGGCAAGAAAACCCGTTGGTTCCGCCCAAGAATTCTCATATATGGCACACTCTTAACTATTTTTCTTGGTGGTATAGCAGTTTATTTAGCTGTTAAGTCACCGCTATCTTTAAATGTTATAAAACACCGCCAGCCTATCTATATTATGCAGTCTGATGGTAGTATTCAAAACAACTTTACCATTCGTATTCTAAATATGCATACACAAGCAAGAACCTTCTCATTAGAGGTTGAAGGTTTAAAAAATGCATCACTATCTATTGTAGCTGTAGATGATTTTGATAGTGAAAAAAGACCTCTTATAACTGTTGATTCTGGAGCTGTAATGACATTTACTCTCTATTTAAAACAAGCAAAAAATAGTGTAAAGTCTGGATCAAAGGATATAACATTCCTACTTCGTGCTACTGATAACACAGACTTTACCCACTCTTATGACAGTAAGTTTATGAGGCCATAGATGAACGAACAAACTACAGAAACCCAAGAGAAACCAGCCCGCCGTTTTGAACCGTGGCCTACCGCTATAGTACTGTTTTTTCTAGTGGTGTTTTCTGCTGATGCCATAATGATAACAATGGGTTTGAACTCATGGCCTGGCTTAGTTAACAAAAACCCTTATCAAAATGGGATAAACTACAACAAAGTTATCCAAGCCCAGAATAAACAAGACAAACTCGGCTGGAGTATAAAACTAAATAGCGAAAGTCTTGTAGCTGGCCAAGAAGGAAAAATAAGTGTTTCCATAACCGGGAAAGAAAATATAGCTGTGCAAAAAGCTCAAGTTGAGGGTATTCTTTTTCGTCCAGTTGGTGAGGGAATTGACATAGCGTTTCTTTTAAAAGAAGAAAAACCTGGTCTATATTCCGCTATGATAACCCCACCTAAAGAGGGAAATTGGGATGTTAAAATTCGTGCTATTAAATCTGCCAGTGCAGATTTTAGATATGTGGAACGAATAACTGTGCAACAAAGCAAACCAGAGGTGAAATAATTATGGATTTTGATACAATGATTTCCTTTTCCAAACAGTTTTCTCTCATTTGGTTTTTCCTTATATTTGTGGGAATAGTTTTATGGGCCTACTGGCCAAGCCATAAAAAAGGTTTTGAAGAAGAGGGGCAAAGATTGTTGGAAGACGATCCGATCCACGAAAATAGTGTACCAGAACCAAAAGATTAAAAAAATAGTCAATACAGATTAGGTAGCTCACAACTACCTTTTCTTATATATTTTGGCATTTTTATAAAAATCAAGCTCATTTAAGGGTTTGATTTTTTAACTTTATCTTATAATATTCTTGGCTTTTTCCCAACCATTTTGCCAACTCTGTTCTTCATAAGAGCCATGCTCATATGGGCACTCATCATCAATCTTATAGCCCTCCTCAAAAGCAGCCTCTATGCAAGCAGCATAACCTTCTGCAAAATTTAAAAGATGCTTAGACTCTAATTTTTTATTTTCCTTCATTTTCCACTGTCCTCCTGTCGTATATAACCGTACACTTCACCATTAACAGTACATGGACTAAACCCCAAAGGTTTACCGTTATGCTCAGGAACCAAACGGGCATAATATCCGTTTTGACCTACCTTTACATCCCATACAACCCACATACCTAACTGCCCAGATATTAATTTATTGCTAGAGTGAACACCTGTTATATACTGTTCATCAATATTTGATTGTGTAGCGGCAAATAACTGCATTTTTATAATATTATCCTCTGAATTGTTTCAAACTTATGGAAGATGCTAGGGGATATTTCCAACAAATAATATGAGTACTGGTTCAGCAGAAGTTAAACTAAGAGTATCTTAATTTTAAAGTTACAAACGATGCTCTTATAGCGTTGTTAAGTATAGGTTATCTTATGTATAGCTATGATAAACTGACTTAACATATTAATTATTAAGAATTTTTCTATTCTTAAGCTAAATATTTGCTTTTTAAAGGAGTATAAATACGGCTATAGAGTTTTGTTAAAACAGAGGAATAAGTGCTAAACAGACAAGGTAGACACCTTCGCTCAGCTCACAACTTGCCCCTAAAAAATCACCCGTTATACCACCTGGATGTTTTTGTATTTTTTTACGAAAAAATGTTAAAAAAATAGCTACACCTAAAAGGGGAATTTCACCACTAGCCATAAAAAGAGATGGTAATAGGGTAAAAAATGCAAGTACAACCCAGGCAGAATTATGAGGAATATTGGCAGCCATTTGCGACCCCATGCCAGAGTCTCTAATATAATCGCTAGTTAATAGCAGAAATATCATTGCCAAACGACCAAACAGAGGAACAAAAAGTAACCACCAAACCCCGTTATTGTTAGCAAATAGTGTATACAGAGCGGCAAATTTAACTAAAAGCAGAAGTACAACCACAACAACTGCTCCTGGGCCACTACGAGGGTCTTTTAAAATCGCTAAACATTTTTCCCGGCTCCCCATACCACCAATCCAAGCGTCAGTTACATCAGCTAGACCATCTAAGTGCAATCCACCAGTTATCCATACCCATACCACAAGCACCAATGCGCTACGCATTGCTGGGTCAACCGCTTCTAAACACCATGCTACACTGGCCAATAATAGGCCTATCGCCACACCAACTAACGGGTAGAAGAGTATAGATAGGCCATATGCTCTTGGAGATGGAGTAGAAATAGCAGGCATGGGGATTTTACTTAACAAGCCAAAAGCCAAAACCATAGGTGATATCATAATCTTAACCCCATAAAGGCAAGATGGGGAGCAATATTTCGCCCATGTTCATCAAGCTTTAAATGAATACGGCTAACAGAAGCCAAAGGCACATGCAAAGCAAAACTAGCAGTTAAGGATAGGCCAAGTATTTCAGCTAAAATAGCCCTAATTACACCTCCATGGGTAATTATAATTTTACGTTTTGTGTTTGTCTTATTAGAGAGCTTACCCCAAGTTACTAACACTCTTTTTTTAAAATCAGATGTTTTTTCTCCACCAGGAGGTGAGTGAATATCTGGGTTTTGCCAAAAAAGCTTAAGAGGCTCACTATCATACCTTAAAATTTGTGAAGCTGACTTACCTTCCCACTCGCCAAAGCAAATTTCACTAAAGCCCTCTTCAATCTTAAGGGGGATGGAGTACTGTTTGGCTATTTTTGAGGCAACTTGATGACATCGAATCAGAGGTGATGTAATTATCTGATCACACGGAGCCAGTTTATTTAAAGTAGACTCCATAATTTTTTTACCATTTGCAGTAAGAGGGTCATCTAAAGAACCTCGAAAGCAAGGGCCACCCTCTACCTCGCCATGACGTAACAGGTCGATAACTCCTACACTGGTTTTTAATGTGGCTTGGTAGCCAGAATGGGTCATCCCTGGGAAACACCTGCCTGAGCAAATGTAGCCATACCAGCATGGAGTGTACAAGCCATTTTTAGAAGTGGAACAGCAACTGCTGCACCGCTCCCCTCCCCCAAGCGCATTTCAAGGTCAACTAAAGCTTGACCACCTATTGCTGCCAATAGTGCAGAGTGTCCTGGCTCTTCTGATAAATGAGCAAACAGCATCCAGTCTGCTAGCTCAGGACGTAGCCTAACAGCAGCTAAAGCTGCACTAGTAGTAATAAAACCATCTACCAAAACAGGTATACCAAGTTGGGCTGATGTAATGTAAAAGCCAGCTAAAGCCGCCAACTCAAAACCACCTACTTTACGCAATACTGAAAGAGGGTCTTTAGCATCTGGCATATTTTTATCCAGTGCTTTTTGAATAACTTCTGCTTTTTTGGCAACACCTTCACTATCTAATCCAGTACCAGGGCCAGCCATTAAAGTAGGAGACAGACCCGCTAATACTCCTCCTACAGCAGCAGCAGCGGTTGTGTTACCAATACCCATTTCACCACCAATAAGAAGCTGAACCCCTTCTTTGTGGCCTCTAATAGCTGCTTGTCTTCCCACCTCCATAGCTGTATATAGCTGCTTTTCATCCATAGCAGCACCTTGGCTCATGTCTGATGTTCCCGCGCCTACCCTGCTAGAGATTACACTGGGCAGTGGGCCAGGGTCAGTTACAGTTCCAACATCTACCACCTCAAAATTGGCATTTAAATTTTTAGCAAGCACCGTTATTGCAGCACCACCACGGGAGAAATTTTTTACCATTTCAACAGTTACAGACTGAGGAAAAGCCGATACCCCAGATGCTACTACCCCATGATCACCAGCAAACACAACAATTTTTAATTTTTCAAGCTCAGGCAATACCTTGTTTTGCCATCCAGCAAAGTCCACAGCAATTTTTTCTAACACCCCTAGTGACCCTGGAGGTTTAGTCAACTGTTGTTGATGGCTCAAAGCGTCCTGACGATGTTTTTGTGATGGCACAACTATCGGTGCATCCAACCAGTCTGGTCTCACAATTTTACTCCTTTTAAAACTGTTGGCAGCCCTGCCACAGTAAATATAACCCTATCACAAACCTTTGCTAAATCTTGGTGCAACCACCCGCTCTCATCAACAAAACTTCGGCTTAGATCTCCCATTGGTACAACTCCCAGGCCAGTTTCGTTACCTACCAGTATTATTGGTGATGCAAGTGCAGGTAAAAGTTCCAGCAATTCTTTTTTTTCTCTTTCCCATAGCTGTTGCCAATCTGGCTGTAATAAAATATTACTCAGCCAAAGTGTTAGACAATCAACTAACAGCACTCTATCAGCTTTAGCATGTTTTGCCAAAACTGAAGATAATTCAATAGGTTCCTCAACTAGTTGCCAATGGGATGGTCTCCTTTGTTTATGGAGCAATATCCGTGTTTGCATCTCTTTATCTTTGGCTTGGGCAGTGGCGATATAAGTAACATCAAGGCCGGATTTTTTAGCCAGCTCTTCAGCCAAACTACTTTTACCAGACCTAGCACCTCCAAGAATAAGTTCAATTGCCATTGCTGCCTATGCTTTTTTTTATAAAATAATATCAATAGATTGATGATTCAGATAACATGGTTATATAAAAGCTAGCAACCCCTATAATGGAATTTAAAATGAATAACTCTAATACTACAGCAAATTCTAAAACAAAAAAACGTCAAGGTCGGGTTGTGGTTTTAACCGGTCCTGGTAAAGGCAAGTCTTCCAGCGCATTTGGTATGGTATTAAGAGCAGCCGGGTGGAACTATAAAATTTGTGTTATTCAATTTATTAAAAAAGAGTCTCGCAGAACAGGAGAACAGATGGCAGCTGCTAAGCTATCTGGTATAGAATGGCACTGTTTAGGTGATGGCTTTACCTGGATAACCAAAAATCCTGAGCAAGATGCAAGCAACAACAAAAAAATATGGGAATTTTCCCAAGAAAAAATCAGCAGTGGTGAATTTGATCTGGTAGTACTTGATGAAATAAACTATGCAGCCAGCTATGGTTGGATATCAGGAGCTGAAATTGCCGATTTTATCAAAAATAAAAAACCTTATGAGACACATCTAATTTTAACGGGGCGGGATGCTCTACCAGAGGTAATTGCAGTTGCCGATACTGTTACCGAAATGGGTATGGTTAAACATGCCTATGAAGCTGGCATCACCGCTGGCAGGGGCATTGAGTTTTAACTTAAGACCTCACAACAATTAGCATTAGCAAGTTGGTAGTTATTATTAAGTCTATTTTGAAATTGATTTAAGTGTACTCTCAAGACGTTGCCATTGGTCTTTGTCACCTGGCAACCCAAAACGGATACCTCCGGGATCACTAAAACGTCTGACTAGTATTCCATGCTGAGCAAATTTGTTAAACAACTCTTTGCTACGAGAAACTTTAACCCATTTAAATAGAGTTGTTCCTCCAATTGGGGTCAAATTATATTTGCTTAGCATATTATGTAGTTGTTTTTGTTTTTCTTCTAATTGACTACGTGTTTCAACATGCCAAGCAGTATCATTTAAACAGTTTTTAGCTACATGGCGTGATGGTCCACTTATCTGCCATGGACCTAGTAGCTGCCTCATACTATCGAGTAGTTCTGGCCAACCAAAGACAAAGCCAACTCTTGCTCCAGCCAAGCCAAAAAATTTACCTAAGGAACGTAACACAATTAACCCTGGCTTTCCTGTCTCACCAATCATGCTTAATTGTGGTGTAGAGTCCATGAAGGCTTCATCAACTATTAACCATCTTTCCCCTCCAAATGCCTTGTCAGCAACAGCCTGACGTTTACGCCATTCAAATAGTTTCTCTTTACTAATTATTTTTCCAGTCGGATTGTTAGGGTTTACTACAACCACAGCATCATATAACTCTATTTTTTTCTCAAGCTCTCTTAATGTTACCTGTTCTACCTGATGGCTGGGAGGTGTAGAATAAAATGGTTTTTTATGTTTTTTACCAATAAAACCCCATGAGTGAGCATGCTCTGAGTATGTTGGAGAGAGAACAGCAACCCTAAACTTTTCTGTTAAACGAGATAAAACTTGAATTGCTGCTTGAGAACCAGCAACAGGAAGTATATTTTCACTACCATAGTAAGCAGATGCAGACTGTAACAGGCCATCTTCATCTTCTGGAAGGCGTAGCCATTTATCAGCAGGAATATGTGGAATGCTCCAGCCAATTGGGTTGATACCTGTAGAAAGGTCCAGCCATTTCTTAGGAGGCAAACCAAAAGTCAGTGCTGCCTGTTGAATTCCACCACCATGATTAAGCAATTACCAACACTCCTATGATAAACACAACCACAATCCAAAGCGCAATGCCCCGCCTAACTAACCCAACTGCCCTTGGTATATCTGCAATTCTAGGTGGAGTGCCTTCACCCATAATTGGGTTTTGTTGAGCAACACCATGATAAACAGTTTCACCACCTAAAATGATTTCTAAAGCACCTGCTCCACTAGCCATTACCAAAGTAGCATTAGGGCTTTTACGATTTTTACAATAAAACCAAGACCGTAAGGCTGGCTGGCTTTTTCCAACTAATAAATAAGTTAAAGCAGTTAAACGAGCCGGAACATAGTTAAGTAGATCATCCAGCCTGGCAGCCCCCCAACCAAAATGTAGATAACGCTGGTTGCGGTATCCCCACATTGCATCCAGGGTATTTACTAACCTATAGATAATTGCTCCTGGAGCACCCAAAATTAAAAACCAAAACAGAGCACCAAATACTGCATCACAGCCATTTTCCAAAACTGATTCTATAGTAGAACGAGCAATATTTGTTTCATCCATAGCCTCAACATCACGGCTAACAATCATAGCCACACTTTGCCTAGCAGCTTCAAGCCCTTCAGAATCCATGGCTTTAACTACATTATGAGCATGTGTAGCTAGGCTCTTGGCTCCCAACACAAAATAAAGGACAACTACAGAAAATAATTCACCTAAAAATGCTATATTAGAAATCCAAGAACTCGCAATAGTTATCGGTATAACTATGATAATAACTGCAATCACCCCACGCATCCTAATTATATTGTAACGCTTTTTATCATTTGATGCAACATATAGTATTTCTTCTACTAAATTTGCCATATTCCCGACACCAACTAAAGGGTGATATCGTCTCACCTCAGAGAACAATCTATCAAGAAATATAGCAGCTACCATAAGAAGTGCTAACGTTTTAAATTCCATAAAACCAACCTAAAAAACAGTACATTTTAGAAACAAAATACCCCCACATATTTCCTGTAATAATATGTGGTAAAATGAAAAAACAACACAATCCTAAATAACTTTAGAAATTGTAAAAAATATAATAGTAGTTAATTGCTGGGTGTGATTTTTTTAAAAATAAAACAGTAAAATATCTCTGTCTTAATCATGAACATAATAATTAAATTTTTTTTCATACCTGACTTAAAACAAACACCATTTATATGTTAAAATAAATTTTTTACAGCCTGTATTAACTTATTTTTGATAAGTGATAATAAGAGATTTGGACTGTAAATTTAGTATGTGCTAGGCATATATTCAAAAGACTCCTATATATTGCACCCTTTGTCTACTTATCAATAATTCACTTAGCATTGTAATGGCATAGAGACCCTACCCAAATATAACTTTGTCAATTACACATTAATAATTATGGAGACATTTTGGACCTTAACAACAAACAAAGGACTCTTGGATTGTTATTGGTAAGATAGGTTGGCTTATAGTTAGTAGACAGGTATATTGATCACCTTGGTAAGACACCTTTAAATCTAGGTTAAACTAGTTATCTTGGGATGGTGAGTTATGGAGCAGACGCTACTTGAACAGGAAAAAGTTATCCGCCTCAGCTTTTTTTTTGGAATTTTTGCATTAGTTGCAATTTGGGAGATAACTGCCCCTAGACGCAAATTATCCATTAGCAAAGGCATGCGATGGAGCGCAAACCTTGGCGTGGTCGTTTTAAACACTATTTTATTACGTCTGCTGTTTCCCACTGCTGCGGTAGGCTTAGCGTTAGTTGGCGAAGAGAGAAGCTGGGGTTTACTAAATAACTTTGAGATATCACCCTGGTTAGGGGTTATTATCGGTGTAGGTTTTATGGATTTTGCAATCTACGCTCAACATGTAATGTTTCATTCTGTTCCCACCCTATGGCGACTACATAAAGTACACCATGCAGATCTTGACTATGATGTAACAACAGGAGCACGCTTTCACCCTATTGAAATTATACTATCAATGGTTATCAAGCTCGGTGTTGTGCTTTCCCTAGGACCATCAGCACAAGCTGTACTAATATTTGAAGTGCTACTAAATGCCATGGCTATGTTTAATCATGGCAATATATATTTACCAATAGAGATAGATAAAAGACTACGTCTGTTTGTTGTCACCCCTGATATGCACCGAGTTCATCATTCTGTTCACGCACCTTTAACAAACTCAAACTTTGGCTTCAACCTACCCTGGTGGGACCGCATTATGGGTACTTATACAGCCCAACCATTAACAGGCCATGAAGAGATGGATATCGGTCTAAATGAACCCAGAGAACCAAAACTGGTTAGCACATTACCCGGCTTGCTAAAACTACCGTTTATTTCTCACTTAGATAAATACACAATCAACCGAAGATAATAAAACCAGACTACCACAGTTAATAAACAGCTAAATGTTGCTTGCTATAACACAATTGAAGCAAACCTTAATCCCCAGAATAACTCCCCCCAACCCGATATTGAATTGCCTCAGCAAGGTGTTCTACGCCAATGTTGGACGAATCAGCAAGATCTGCAATGGTTCGAGCTACACGACGCAAGCGGTTGTGGGTGCGAGCTGAGAAAGATAGCTTTCTTCCGGCATTCAACAATAAAGATTGGCTATCTTTATCAAGTGCTGCATTTTTTTCTAATATTTTACCATCGAGTGAAGAATTTAAAACTCCAGCTCCATTACGTGCATATTGTCGTTCTCTAGCAGCAACTACACGCAGCCTAATTTCAGATGAAGACTCACCTGTAGGTAGCTCTATTAAATTTTCATGTGGTACTGGAGGTACTTCTACATGGAGATCAATTCGGTCCATTAAAGGCCCTGACAACCTTGCTCGATATTGTTCTATACGCGCCTGATTACAACGACACTCACGATATGGGTTACCAAGATGACCACATGGACAAGGGTTAAAAGCAGCTACAAGCTGAAAGTCAGCAGGAAACCTAGCAGAACGAGCAGCACGAGATATATTCACCTCCCCTGCCTCTAAAGGCTCTCGTAATACCTCTAAGGTACTACGCCCAAACTCTGGTATTTCATCAAGAAAAAGCACCCCACGATGAGCTAAACTCACCTCTCCTGGTTTAGGTATACTACCACCACCAACCAATGCTCCCTGAGATGAGTTATGATGAGGAGATCGAAATGGACGCACACCAACAATAGGCTGTCCAGCATGGAGCTTTCCTGCTACTGAATGGATAGCAGTTACTTCCAAGGCTTCATCAAGAGACATATCTGGCAGCAGGCCAGGAAGACAACGAGCCAATAAAGTTTTGCCAGAACCCGGAGGACCACTCATAATAAGGTTATGGCCACCAGCAGCTACTACCTCTAAAGATTGCTTGGCATGCTCTTGACCTTTTACATCACCCATATCCCGCACCAAACGACTCTCTTCACCCACCCAATCTTGTAGGCCAGTTGTCACTACTGGTTTAAGAGGCTCCTCGGCTAAAAGGTGACGAACAAGCTCAAGAAAAGTAGTAGGAGCAACAACACTAAGCTCCTCAATTAATGCTGCCTCTACTCCATTCTCTTTTGGTACAATTAACTCAGTAAAACCATCACGTTTAGCATATAGCGCAGCTGGTAATGCTCCAGTTATGGGCCGTAAGCGACCATCCAAAGAAAGCTCACCCATAACAACTCGGCTATCCATAACCTGTTGTGGCAAACTACCCATAGCTACCAAAAGCCCTAAAGCCATAGGCAGGTCATAAGCCGAACCAACCTTAGGTAGATGAGCTGGAGCAAGATTTATAGTGATACGCCGAGTGGGAATTTTATAACCAGAATTAACAAGTGCAGCTCGAACCCTATCTTTAGCCTCACGTACAGTTGCTTCAGGAAGTCCAACTATACTCAATGCTGGCAAACCACGGCTTAAATCAACTTCAACCTCAACAGGAACCCCAACCACTCCTTCAAGAGCAATGGTGTTAATACGAGCCAGCATAGTTAAAATTTTCCTTGAGATTATGTGATAAATCTAAATGTTTTTTTATTTTCAATTTTATTTTAAGTTTTCAACCAAAATTCACCATCACATAGAAAGAAAAATTGGCTTTCTTATAGTTTAGTTATGCATATTACAACTGAAATTGTCATTTTGCAACAGGATAACTTTAATAAGAAAGATAAACAGCAATAACCCCATCAATATAAATAGTTTGCAGTGATTTGAGGATATTTTGGATAAGAGGAGGTTTTTGAAGAAAAGAAAAAAGCAAAATATCGAGCTTGCTCAAAGGCGCAAGAAAAATGACTAGCATTGCCCCTAACTTGTAGGGGCTTTGTTTTAAAATTTTTTATTTATGAATGATATACTAAAACCCGTTTTTCTAACATATCATCCATGGCATAACGTACACCCTCCCGGCCCAAGCCAGAATCTTTTAAACCGCCATAGGGCATGTTATCTACCCTAAACGATGGTACATCGTTATGAACTACACCACCTACTTCAAGGGCATCAAACCCCCGCATAACAGTGGAAAAATCGTCAGTAAAAAGACCACACTGCAAACCAAATTTTGAATCGTTAACTCTATTAAAAGCATCTTCCATATCATCCACCGCAGTTAAAGTAACCACAGGGCCAAAGGCCTCTTCAGATGATATTCTAGATCTAGAATCAACCTCTTCTAATATGGTTGCAGCCATACTATTACCCTGCCCTACATCAGCTACGCTGTTTCCTGTAATAACCTCTGCACCTTGCACAACAGCTTCTTGAACCCAATCCAACAAACGTTGCCTGTTGTTGCTATCAATCATGGGGCCTAATGTGGTTTTAGGGTCAAGGGGATCACCAGGAACCAATGCTTCAGCAGCTTTTTTAAACCTAGCTCTAAATTCGCCAATAATTTCTTGATGTAGAAATATTCTCTGTACAGAGATGCATACCTGCCCACATTGGTAAAACGCCCCCATTACGGATCTTGCAATCAACCAGTCCCAATCTTTTACATCTTTATCAACAATAAGCCCGGCGTTGCCTCCCAGTTCTAACAGTACTTTTTTCCTGCCAGCATCTCTCTTCATCTGCCAGCCAATTTCTGGTGAACCGGTAAAACTCAACAAATTTATTCTATCGTCTTCAACTAACATCTGCCCCGCTTGTCTATCACAAGGCAAAACAGAAAAAGCACCTTTTGGCCAGCCAGAATCTTGAACAATCTCTGCTAACATTAGTGCGGTTAAAGGAGTTTTAGAGGCAGGTTTTAAAATTACAGGACAACCAGTCGCAATTGCTGGAGCAATTTTATGAATTGCCAAGTTTAGCGGAAAATTAAATGGAGCAATGGCAGATACCACACCAACAGGATATTTACGCACCAAAGCCCTACGACCAGCTCCCATGGAGTTAACCCCAAGGTCAAACGCTTCACCCTGTATACGGGTAGCCTCACCAACTGCTATGTCAAATGTGGCAATTGCTCTTGCTAGCTCTAAGCGTGATTCAGAAATTGTTTTACCATTCTCTTGGCTTAAAACACGAGCAAATTCCTCTTTACGCCTTTCCATACCATCGCGGATAAAAGCCAAGGCATCAGCACGCTGGTAAGGTTCTAGCTTACTGGTTTCAGGAAGAGAGGCAACTGCGGCATCTAATGCTAAATTTATCTCATGGGTTCCACACTGAGCAACACTATCTACCAGCTCACCGTTATAAGGATTAACCACATTTAAAGTTTTACCAGTGCTAACCCAATCTCCAGCTAAATAGGCCTCTTTCATAACAATCTCCTATCCGGTATAAGGGCAATAAAAAATGCACATCCATTGTAGTTATATTTTATGCCAAGGATCAGCCTTGATAAATTACAATGAGTATATCTATTTTCTTCAAAGCTACTGTAAAATAAAAAAACAGGAGAAATATGGATATATTATTTATTGTTACCCTAAATTAGCTCAACTTTTTTGTGCTAAAGCTGCCTCTAACTCTAAAACCTGTTTTTCTAAATCATCTACTTTAATCCGGGTGTTGCTCAACAAAGTTTGGGCAGCATCAAATTCGTCTCTTGTTACCAAATCAAAATGCTCAACCCCCTCCCGTACAACATCACGTAACTGCCTGATCATCTCTTGGCGACTCTCACCAACCATATTAACCACACCCATAATGTTTTGGGTAATTTGGTCTAGCATTACATTATCAATTTGCATTTTGTTGCCTCTTGTTATTCTCTAGTTACTGAACAAATTCTAATCCTGGTCGCTCATGAAAATAACCGTTGCAAAATGGATCGTTACCATTTATTTCCAACAGTTTTGCTATGGCTTCCTGGCTTTCTATTTTGCCGTCCATAGTGCTTTTCCAAATTTTCACCACGTCCTTCATGTTTTTGCTTTGTGGCGACAAACGCAGGATATCTACTTTCATTTTTTGTAATGTTTTTAAATCTGCAATTAGATTGTAGACTAATTCTGACATTGTTTCTATGCCATTAATAACCAAAAACTGCTTGTTTTCTTGGGTATGCATAGGCATACCATCAGGATAATCACCACATTTATACTGACAATTTCCCTTAGGCAGATTAAATGCACGGGCAGTATAACAACGGGCAGAAAAAGTTAATGGCAGTCTACCATAAGCAAACACCTCGGACTCTATACTCTTAACATCTCGACAAACGCCAGATATGTAATTAGCAGAAAGCTCTACTGGAAGCACAACACGTTCAACACCAACTTCTTTAAGAAAGTCCAAAGTCTCAGGGTTGTATGAGCAAATATGAGGGCCGGCTACCATCGGTTGTCCTTCACCTACCCCAATTGAAGCCATATCGTTAGCTTCTATACGTAGTCCGGCATCTTTTGCTAATTTTGCCATTTTACGAATTTCTACCTGTTCTTCCTCTGTCATAACCAAGCCAAGCATAGACAAAACAACCTCTTTGCCAGAACTTTTCAGCTCCTTTGCTAGCTTAACCAACTCTTTAGGGCTTAGGTGTAACCTTTTAGAGCAGACAACCTCACCTATGTAGAGAATATCAGCATCGGTTTCAAAAGCCATCTTTTTATAAAAATCGGTAATGCCCTTTTTACCCCAATCAAAGAGGCAAGGCCCAATGGAAATTCTCATAATTACTGCCAGTCCTCTTGATAAGTTCCCAATGTGTGGGTTGCACCTTCAGAAGTGGTGTTTAATGTTTTAATCCACTTACCCTTGGGGCGGAATTTTTCTGGTGAGCTATAATAGGCATCAACAGCCTTACGGAAGGTCTTAGTTACTGTACCAACATAAGATTTTGTACGTTGTCGTCCTTCAATTTTTAAAGAGACAACACCTGCTTCAATAACCTCTGGTAACATTTCAAGTACGTTAAGAGAGCTAGGCTCCTCCATGGTATGATAAACTTTTTTATTAGCCTCAAAGCGTCCTTTGCAAATAGTAGGATATGCAGCATCTTCATCTGCTTCATATTCTGCTATTAATACATCGCCAAGCCTAGTTTGCAACTTATCACCACGGTTTTCAAAACGAACAGCCCGCGCTGGAGAACAAACACCCTCTATGTTAGGTGAGACTCCCGTGACATATGAAGAGAGATAACAACGCCCCTCTGCCATTACACACAAACCTCCAAAAGCAAAAACCTCCATCTCAATGTCGGTTTTTTCTCCAAGCTTTTTAATCTCTTCAACGGTTAAAACTCGCGGTAGAATAACCCGTGTGATGTTAAAATGCTTTTTATAAAAATTTATTGCCTCATAGTTACTAGCAGAGGCTTGTACAGAGAGGTGAATAGGTAGGTCAGGATGTTTTTCGCGACAATATTTAAGTAGGGCTAAATTTGCTAGAATAATAGCATCAGCACCAATTTTGGCGGCAATATCTACTGTTTTATACCAGATATCAGGCTTATCAACCTGGGGAAAGGTATTTAAAACTACATTGCCTTTAACCTTATTTCTGTGGGCATATCGCAACCCCTCAATAGCCTCTTTTTCACTAAAATTCAAACCTTCAAAGTTACGTGCATTAGTGGCATTGCGGAACCCGAAATATACAGCATCAGCCCCATTATCAACTGCTGCCCTTAAAGATGGTAAATTTCCAGCGGGGGCAAGTACTTCAATTTTGTTCATGTTAATCTCGATAATTTAATAATAGATACATGATGAATAAATATACTTTTTAATAGTGTCTACCATTAGAGTCTATATCACCTTGTTGGTTCAAGGCAAAATTATGATTTAAACTAATAAATTAAATTTTTCATTAGGTGTTAAATATATAAAATACCCAATTAAGGTTAAATATTTGGCCACGCCTTGTATAAATCATGGTGTATCTCTAGCCTATCAAGAATGCGACCTACAATAAAATCGATAAGTTCGTCAATAGTTGAAGGGCGATTATAAAAACCCGGTGCAGCTGGTAACATAATAACACCAAGACGCGACAAAGCGAGCATATTTTCAAGATGAATAGGAGAAAAAGGGCTCTCTCGTGGTACCATTATCAATCTACCTTGCTCCTTGATGGTTACGTCAGCTCCACGTTCTATTAAATTTTCAGATATACCATGGCGTACCCTAGCTAAAGTACCCATTGAACATGGGCATATAACCATATCTCGGCGACCACCAGAACCTGAAGCAACAGGAGATATCCAATCTTTTAGCCCATAATGTTTTAGAGTTTTAGATTTTTTATTATCTAAGCTGTTATTAGCAGTGGAATTAAAATATGCTAAGATATCTTTAACCACGTTATCTCCATCACCTTGCAACTCAAGGCCACACTCCTGTTTAATAACAACACGGGCAGGGTCAGACAATAGCAAGTCAACTGAGCGGTCAGCTTTTAAGAGTAACTCTATCAAGCGTAAGCTATATAGAGCACCAGAGGCTCCCGTTATAGCTACAAGGATTGGATTTTTTGGCATATCAAGTTAAATATAATAGCTACAAAAAAAAAGGAACAAGTGGTGTCTGTCTATACTCATCTTAACATAAACGAACTAAGCACAGTTGTCACCCGGTTGAAACTAGACCCTATAAAGAGCTTAGAAGGAATTTCAGCAGGGGTTGTCAATACTAACTATAAACTTACGACTGAAACTCAACAATATGTACTTACCCTAGTTGAAGATCCCCATGAAGGAGACGCTCTACCTTTTATAGCTGATTTGTTAACACACTTGGCAAAAAAAGGTATACCCTGCCCCCACCCTGTTACAGACCAACAAGGCAAAGCCTATTTTATTATCAAAGATAGACCTTCATTACTTGCAGGCTTTTTAACTGGTAGCTCACCTATACTACAATCTTCAAACCACTGTTTTGAAATTGGCAAAATATTGGCTAAAATTCATCTTGCAGGGGCAGATTTTCCACAATCAAGAAAAAACTCTATGGGGCCAAGCAGGTGGTTAAAGCTACTAAATAAAATTGGCCCTTTGTTGCAAAAAAAAGACCCTACTACTTTGGAACTATTATTAAATGAACTAAAATGGCTAGATAACAACTACCAAAATTTAGAGCTTCCAAGTGGGTTGTGTCATGGAGATTTATTTCCAGATAACAGCCTGTTTTTAGAAGAAAAGATAACAGGAGTAATTGACTTTTTCTTTGCTTGTCATGATCTGTATATCTACGATATTGCCGTAATTAGAAATGCATGGTGTTTTGATGTTAATGGTAAGTCTATTCCAGGATATTGGAAAAAACTTCTTAGTGGATATACAGAGGTAAGAGCCCTAACTGAAAATGAAAAAAAACATTTAACAACTGCCTCTCGCGCTGCTGCGCTGCGCTTTTCCTTAACCAGACTTCACGACAATTATTTTCCCCGCAGCGGAGAAACAGTAACAAAAAAAGATCCTCAACCTTTTATAGAACGCTTAAAATATTTTCGTCAGTTATAATTTACTTACTTTTTATGGTCCCAATACGGATTGTTGCCAAATCTTTTAACTAAAAAATCAACAAAAACCCTCACCTTAGCAGAAAGATGCCTATTGTGGTGATACAGTGCATAAAGACCTGTCTCTTTAATTTGATATTCACACAACGTTTTTTTAAGAGTTCCTGCTAAAAGGTCTTGCCCAACTATAAATGTTGGAAGAATAGCAAGCCCTTGTCCTTGTAAAACAATCTGACGAATAGCATCACCACTATTTACTCTAATTCTGCTTTTTATACTAACTACTTCATCACCTTTTTCAGATTGAAAGTGCCAGTTATCTCCGCTACGACTATAACTGTAAGCAATACAGTTATGTTTAACAATATCATCAAGAGATTTAGGTTCTCCATGCTCACTAAAATATTGTGGAGAAGCACACAACACAGACTTCAATGGGGCTAAACGACGGGCAATAAGGCTTGAATCAACCATATCACCACCTCTAATAGCCAAATCAAAACCTTCTGTTAAAATATCTACAAACCTATCACTCATATCAAGGTCAATCTCTATATCAGGCCAAATAGCCATAAATTCTGCAATAGCCGAAGCTAAATGGTAAATACCAAAGCTCATTGGTGCGCTAATTCGTAATAGCCCGCTAGGTGCTGCATGAAGGTCTTTAACAGATCTCTCCGCCTCTTCCAAATCTGCTAAAATCAATTTACATCGTTGTAGATAATCCTTCCCCTCTGTAGTTAGGCGAATCTGTCTGGTAGTACGGTTAAAAAGCCTTACTGAAAGTTGCTCCTCCAACAAGCCAATATATTTACTAACTACCGCTTTAGATAACCGCATATTACGAGCAGCAGCAGAAAAGCTACCAACTTCTGTTACTTTTACAAATGTCTGCATCAAGCGAAATCTGTCCATTAAACCACCCTTTCTATTGTCTACATTTTATGAACAATAATGTCACAATAAACTATATTGTCAACATCAAATATCGACTGTATATTGCAAATCATCTTAACTAACACTTATCAAATATTTAACAGTTAGCAGTAATTGCAAAGCAACAATTGCTAAAAAACCAGTTAACACTATATTTTAAGGAGTTACATCATGTCTAAACCAGTAATTGCCCAACTACCAGCAGGTTCTCATCATGTTTGTATGTGTGGAAAAAGTAAAAACAAACCATACTGTGATGGCTCCCACAAAGGTAGCGGCATCACCCCTGCTGCGGTAGAACTTAATAAACCTGAACAGGTTGCTATATGTGCTTGTGGTAAGAGCAACACAGCACCATTTTGTGATGGCTCTCATAAAAATCTATGAAAATTCCATCTAAGCTATAACAAACATGTTTTTTAGCTAAGGATACCTAAGCTATGTTAAATGAAACTGAAAAAAAAATGCCTGCCCGCTATAACGGTTTTGCCCGCTTACTCCACTGGCTTATGGCAGTTTTAGTTCTAGGTTTAGCAGCTTTAGGTTTTTATATGGTCACTCTCACTTATTACGACCCATGGTATAGAACAGCACCAGACCTACACCGCTCCTTTGGGGTTATCGCATTTATCTTGGTTATAATACGTTGGGTTTGGCGCAAGAAAAAACCACCACCAGCAATGTCGCAAACTTTAAAACCAATAGAGAAGATGGCAGCACATTTGGTACATCATCTCCTCTACGGACTACTTTTTATACTACCCATTAGCGGATATTTTATTACTACTGCTAAAGGAGATGCAGTAAATGTTTTTGGCCTGTTTACAATACCTGCTCTATTTGAGAAACAGCCAGTTGCAAACTTAGAAGATATAGCAGGGTTTATTCATTTTGGGTTGGCAGTATTTTTACTAGTCATAGTTGCTCTTCACATTGCAGGAGGACTAAAACACCATTTTATTGAAAAAGATGATACACTTACACGAATGTTATAACTAATTAATATTATTAAAATAAAACCAGGAGCCAACAATGAAAACCTCCCTAAAAGCCAAAAACCTAATAGCTATAGCTTTAGCAACAGCACTAAGCTGGTTAGCAACACCAGCTCAAGCAGATAACTATCGTATAGACCCTACTCACTCATTCATTGAGTTTAGTATCTCACACCTTGGTATAAGTGTTCTAAAAGGCCGTTTTAACGATATATCCGGCAACTTTAACTACGACAAACAAAAACCCAAAACTGCAAAAATATCTGTTTTGGTTAAAACTGCTAGCATAGATAGCAACCATGCTGAGCGTGACAAACATCTACGCGGCAAAGATTTTCTAGATGTAAAAAAATATCCAGAAGCCACCTTTACCACTACATCGTTTAAGGGTAATGGCAAAACCGGAACCCTAACAGGTAAACTTACCATCCACGGTAAAACAAATAAGGTAAAAATTCCAATCACCTATGTAGGTGCAGGAAAAGATCCATGGGGTGGATATCGCATGGGGTTTGCAGGCAAAGTAAGAATCAAACGCAGCGACTACGGCATAAGCTACAATCTAGGGCCAGCGGCACAAAGCATGGATTTAGATCTGTTTATAGAGGGTATTCGTAAATAAGAGCAGTTATAAAAAGCCCCATTTCAGAGTTTGAAATGGGGCTTTGTTTGTTCAACCTACCAACATTCGTCCTACGCTTTTTTACTAAATATTTTTAAGATCATTGATGTCGTCCTATCTCTTCGACCAATAAAGAAGTCGCAAAGGCCCAAAAAACGCTCAGCCAAAAACTGTACATCACTTATTCGCCAGTCTTGCTGGTTATTCCACATCTTTTACAAGATTTTTTCAGTTTTACTCATGCAGCCGTGGTTCCGCATACGGAACCTTAAATTTAAACTAAATTCACATAAATATCTTTATACACTCAAATAAAAAATTAGACATTAAACAAGAAATGCATTACATCCCCATCGCTTAGCTGATAGGTTTTACCCTCTAAGCGCATTTTGCCTTTTTCTTTGGCTCCCTGCTCACCATTGCAAGCGATAAAATCATCAAAACTTATCACCTCAGCGCGGATAAAGCCTTTTTGAAAATCTGTGTGGATAACACCTGCTGCTTCAGGTGCTGTCGCACCTTTTTTTACTGTCCAGGCTCTTACCTCTTTGGGGCCAACAGTAAAATATGTCATTAAACCTAACAGTTCATAAGCTTGGTGAACTAGACGGTCTAAGCCTGGTTCTTCTAGGTTTAAATCATCTAAAAACATTGCTTTTTCGTCGGCATCAAGCTCAGATATTTCAGACTCAATGGCTCCACATATTACTACCACCTCAGCCCCCTCTTCGGCTGCTTGTTTGCGTACGGCATCGGTCATTGGGTGTGCGCCGGGAGTTTGGGCTGTTACTATATCGGCCTCTGATACGTTACAAATATACAAGACAGGCTTTGCGGTAATCATGAAAAGATCTCGCAGCCCCTCTTTATCTTCAGGAGATAGATCCTGCTGGCGTATTGGTACTCCATCATTTAAGCCAGCTATAACTCTGGCATAAATATCAACTAAAATTTTTGCCTCTTTTTCACCTGTTCGTGCTTTTTTAATTACAGAATCATGCCGCTTCTGAACACTAGCTAAGTCAGCCAACATTAACTCGGTCTCAATAATTAAAATATCAGCAACAGGATCAACTCTATCTTCCACATGGGTGATATCATCATCCTCAAAACAGCGCACCACATGGGTAACAGCATCAACTTGTCGTATATGACCTAAAAACTGATTGCCTAACCCCTCTCCTTTGGAGGCACCACTTACCAAACCAGCAATATCAACAAATTCCATTACTGTTGGTAAAACTTGTTGTGGATTGGCAATTTTTTTTAGCTGTTCTAAACGAGGGTCAGCAACCGTAACCACACCAACATTTGGCTCTATGGTGCAGAATGGATAGTTGGCCATCTGAGCACCAGCCGCTGTTAAAGCATTAAAAATTGTAGATTTGCCAACATTAGGCAGACCGACTATACCGCATTGAAGTGCCATGGGAATCCTAGAATAATGATAGAAAAGAGAACACCTAAGTGCCTAAGCGGAGTAATTAAACATATCGCTTTAAGCCCTAAGAATTAAGCAACTGGTTCATCGCGCCGGGCAGATCACCATCAAGTAGAGCTGACAGTGCATTTGGTAACCCGTTAAGCCTAGGATCTATCAACTCTCGTTCTTCTTTATTAAACTTTGAGAGAACAAAATTTGTAGTATCCATACGGCCCGGTGGTCTGCCTATACCTAAACGAACCCTTATAAAATCTGGTGAACCTATGATCTGTTGAATAGACTTAAGGCCATTATGTCCACCATTACCACCACCTTTTTTCATCCTAACTCGACCTGATACAAGGTCTAGGTCGTCATGAAAAACAATTACCTGTTCTGGTTCAAGCTTAAAAAACCGGGCTGCAGCACCTACTGACTCTCCAGAGAGGTTCATAAATGTTTCGGGTTTTAACCAGCCAATTTTTTGTGTGCCAACTCTACCAGTGCCAAAAACTCCCTTAAACCGCTGCGAGCCAACAGATAGCCCACATTCACGGATTAATAAGTCAATGGCATCAAAGCCCAAATTATGACGGGAACCCTGATACTTTTCACCAGGGTTCCCTAATCCTACCAACAAATTCACGTAAAAAACAAAAGAGCCAAAATTAGCTCTCTTCCCCTTCGTCAGATGCTTTCTCAGTTGTTACTTCAGTCTCAATAGCCTCTGGTGCATCAGTCTCTACCTCTTCAATCACAGGCGCACTGATATTAACAATGGTAAAGTTAACCTCTGTATTAACAACAACACCTTTTGGCATTTCAATATCCTCAATATGGATAGAATCACCAATATCCATCTCGGCCACAGATATCTCAAAGTTCTCAGGAATATCACCAGCTAAACATTGAACCTCAAGTGTACGGCGGATTTGCTCAACCATACCACCTGCCTTAACACCTGGGCATACTTCTTCACCAAGCAAGACAACAGGAACCTCAATCTCAACTTTTTGCTTAGGATTAAAGCGCATGAAATCAACATGAACAGGGTCACCAGTTACGGGATGAGTTTGAAAACCACGCAACAGAACCATCTGTTTGGCACTACCTATAACTAGCGTCTGCCGTTGGGTACGGAGTGCAGAGCCGTTTTTCTCAACAACTTCCATCCACTCTTTAGAGTTTAAAGATAAGTTAACGTTATCTTTACCACCACCATAAAGTACTGCTGGTAGATTACCTTCGCGACGCATCAAGCGGGCCACCCCCTTGCCGGTCCCCTCTCGTTTTTCAGCTTTAATTGTTGCCATGAAACAGACTCCTCAAAAAATAATACAATAAAAAAAAACAGGAATATCTACCAAACCATTCACAAAAAATAGCCTTTATTACCAAGACATTAAATATAAATGTCTGGTTAAATAAAGAATATCAAACGTCCAGCCTCCAGGGGTGCTGATAACGCTTTGAAAATGAAATGCCTAATTAATAAATATTTAGGCAAGATCCTGCAAAACATAAAATAAAACAAATACTATTAAACAAATAGAGAGCTAACGGACTCCTCATCACATACTCGGCGAATGGCCTCACCTAGGAGGTTGGAGACGGTGTAGCTTTGAATTTTATCACAAGCAACGGCAGCTTCACTCAACTGGATTGTATCGGTTACAATTAAACGGGACAAGCCGGAGTTTTGAATCCGATCAACCGCAGGACCGGATAGAACACCGTGTGAGCAAACCGCTATAACTGAATTGGCCCCTCTCTCCAACAAAGCATCAGCAGCTTTAGTTAGTGTTCCTGCTGTATCAACCATATCATCGACGATAATACAATCTTTCCCCTCTACATGACCAATAATATTATGAACTTCAGCAACATTCGCTGCTGGACGGCGTTTATCGATAATTGCAAGATCAGCATTTAAACGTTTTGCATATGAGCGAGCACGCACAACACCACCAACATCTGGGGAGATTATAACTATATTAGAAGTATCAAGCTCTCGTATAGCCCCTAATAGGGTTGGTGTTGCATAAAGATTATCAACTGGCATATTAAAAAAGCCTTGGATCTGTCCTGCATGCAGGTCCATAGTTAATACTCTTCCCACACCAGCAGCATGGAGAAGGTCTGCAACAAGTTTAGCTGTGATAGGTGTTCTACCTGCCTCTTTACGATCTTGGCGAGCATAACCATAGTATGGTATAACAGCCGTTATTCGACCAGCAGAAGCCCTGCGTAAGGCATCAACCATAATCAAAATTTCCATAAGATGATCATTGGCTGGTGATGAACTAGGTTGAACAACAAACACATCCTTTCCACGAACATTTTCATCGATCTGAACAAATATTTCCCCATCAGAAAACCGCTTGATTGTTACAGCAGAAGGATTAACAGAGAGATACGTACAAATCCGTTTGGCAAGTTCGGGGTTGGCAGTACCAGAAAAAATCTTTAATTTATCGATAGACATAGCTATAACTTTAAGGGGCTCTTAGTGAGGGGATGTCAGGGTATTGCTAATACTTAAAAAAAACTGCTAACTCCATACAGGAATATTCTTTTGAATTTGCGAAGAAAAATACACCCCTTCTCTCATCAAAGCAACCATTAAACTGATAGTTTGCATTATCCCCCCATCAGGCATCTAAATTTTTTAAAAATATATCTACCCAATACAAAAAAAAACCTGTCTTTCCTTGAGGAAAGACAGGTTTATGGTCACAGAAAAAAAATATTTAACTGGTTTACTATCAACGAGCAGCCAAATTAACCATCTTTTTATATTTCAATGAAGATTCAACATGGCCAGAATTTAATGGTGACAATAACTCTACGACATCTTGATAACCTCCAATTTTTGCTAGAGTCAAAGGTGTGTTACCAAGAGAATCAACCGCATTTTTATCAGCACCAGAGTCTATTAAAGTAGTAGCAGCCATTAAACGGCCTTTTCTTGCTGCCCAGTGTAGAGGGGTCTCACCATATTGAGCTTTAGGATCAATATCATTAGTTAAACTAGACAACAATTTAATAATAGAAGAGAAACCTTCAGCAGCTGCCCAATGTAGAGGTGTATCTCCAGAAACGCCCTTAGAGTTAACAGATACACCACTTTCAACAATTAAAAAACGAGCTGTCTCCAAGGCTCCACGACGTACAGCCCAATATAGTGGTGTGCGACCATGAAGGTTAGCAATATTTGGATTTGCCCCTCCTTTTATAAGAAGCTTTACTATATTTTGATTGTTCTCTTCTGCTGCCCAGTGCAGAGCACTATCACCTGATATGTCTTGAACATCTATTACTGCACCATAACTTACCAACTGTTGCACCAACTCAATGTTACCTTCACCTGCTGCCCAATGTAGAGCAGTATTACCTTTTGAGTTGACAATATTTGGGTTTGCCCCTTTTTCTAATAAAGCTTGGGAAATTTCCAAAGAACCACTAGCAGCTGCAATCATATGGATTGGTGTATCACCACGTTTATCTTGCACATTAACTTTTGCTCCATGGCTCAATAATAAATTTACCACAGAGAGATCATTTTTAATTACTGAAAAATGGAGGGGAGTAAGCCCAAAGCCATCGACTGCATTTACATCTTGGCCTTCATTTATCAACCTAGTAACAACTTGAAAATTTTCATTTTCAATAGCTTTATGAAGAGCTGTTCGTGTGGATTTTTTTGGCTTATCAATAATAACTGCACCCATCCCTCTTTCAATTGCTGAACCATAATTGGGCACAAAGACAACAGAAAATAGACAGACCAGAACAGCTAAATATAGTGGTTTGAAAATTTTCTTAAGGAAAACCAACTCAAAACTGAACATTTTTGATTCCTCTTTAAAGCTTCATCAATAGTATTAGTGGCACGTAGAAACTCTAACTCGCAATAACCTTGCCACATCAATAGCAAATAATTTTGACATTATTTTTCAATACGTTACCAAAGAAAGATAAAATTATATAACTATGAAAAACCTATAAATGCCAAGAATTTGTCAATAATTTTAACATATTATATTTGTTTCGATCCTTGTATATGCTTTCATTAAGTAAGAGCTTGTTATGTAAATTAAAATATATAAAGCACATCTCAGCTTGTTGGTGAAAAGATATATTTCTGTTATGCTTGAAAATTATTAAGTTACACAACTTCATGCCTTTTAATTATCAAAGCAACATTATATTATTGAAAATATTTAGTTTAACTATAAAAAAAGAATAGATAATTTATGATTCATAACAATAAAACCCGTATATCCATAGAACTTGTGCCCCGTAACGAAGAAGTCTTAAAAAAAGAGCTTAATCTCCTTAAGGAACAGTTTAAAACTGTAAACCTGATTAACATCCCCGATTTGACCAGCTTTGACATTCGTTCCTGGGAAGGGTGCGCAGTTGCTTCACAATATTTCACCCATACAATCCCCCATATACGTGCAAAAGATATTGATCCCAATAGCCCTCTACCTATGAAACAATTTTTAATTGATAGTGGCATCAATGAAGTTCTAGTAGTAACAGGTGATCCACATACTGACCCCAACATACCTCAGTATAATGTTAACTCTGTTGATATAATTAAAAAATTTAAAACAGAAATGCCTGATATTAAGATCTATGCTGCTATAGACCAGTACCGCTCAGGTTTTCAAAAAGAGATGCACTATCTGTTGGAAAAACAGGCAGCTGGAGCAGTTGGTTTTTTTACCCAACCATTTTTTGACATACGCTTTATGGAAATTTATGGAGAAATTCTTGCCGATTATGAGGTTTTTTGGGGAGTGTCACCTGTAACATCTGAAAAATCGAAAGCATACTGGGAAAAAAGAAACTGCGTAGTCTTCCCCCAAGAATTTAAACCAACCTTAGAGTGGAACCGAAAGTTTGCCAGTCAAGCCCTAAAATATGCCAAAGCCAGCAATACTAACATCTACTTTATGCCTATTCGTATTGATATAGAGAAGTATCTTGGTGGTATAGTGTAGAAAAATATTAAAAATTTATAGTGATCTCAAACCAAAACATACACTATAAAACCAACTTGTTGATTTTATAGTGTATGTAGCACTGAATTATTAAGTTAGATAGTAACTACTTTATTTAGACTCAATATTAATATCTAGCATATCTGCAATAACAGCCAAAGTAGCTTTTGCGCTATTAAAATCTATATTTCCTATCTGTTCTTCTAGTCGTTGCAACTCATACCTGGCTTTATTATCTACCCCAACTAATAATTTATTAAGATTTTCAAATTTTTCTTCAGCATCAAATGATTGGATTTTTAACTTCTCTAGCAGATCAATCATTACAGGGGTTATTAATGCTATATCCAAATTGTGAGCATCTTTACCACCACTTAATTCTATTATCTTAGCATTAGCTTCCTCATCTCTGTTTTTCAGAATCTCTATGGCACTTACAACTTCTTCAATAGAACTCTCAAGCTCATCAACTAATCTAAGTCGCCCTTCTACAGGTTGTGAAAAACTTTTTTCAAAAGCCAATGCTGCAACAAAAATTCTTTTGGCAGAGATATTTCCGGCTATACCTTTAATCGTATGAGCTATATTACTAGCATTGATCAAGTCTTCATTCTTTTGTGTCGCCAATAATGAGCGTATTTTACTAGCAGTCTGGGAGTGATTACGATGAAATTCAAACAATAGCGACTTAAACACACGATGGTTGCCGTTAAGCCTTTCTAGAGCCTCATCGACTTCAATTCCGGATAGATTTTCAGGAATAATATTATTTGTTAGATCTCTTTTCTGCTTAGGAGGAGTAGCTAATCCAAGCCCATCACGTGGTTTGATATGTTCCACCAATGCAGCATAGAGCTTTGCCCTGTCAATAGGCTTGGTTATATGATCATTCATACCAACAGAAAGGCTTTTATCACGATCACCACTCATTGCATGAGCAGTCATGGCGATAATTGGTAACTCCTTGTATTGTAAGTCTTTGCGAATCTGGCGAGTAGCTTGTAAACCATCCATTTCTGGCATTTGAATATCCATCAAAACTGCATCGTAACTCGACTTTTTGACCATTTTTACTGCTTCTAAACCATCTTTTGCCTGATCTACAATAAGACTTACACCTTCTAAAATTTCTACTGCAACCTGAAGATTGATAGAATTATCCTCTGCCAACAAGACGCGGGCTCCACCAATATGTTTGATTATTTGGGCTGTATCAACAACTCCCTCTTTAACCCGGAAAGTCTTAGCGACATCCTTGCCAAAAACATCCATGATGGAGTCAAATATTATTGAACAATTAACAGGCTTGCTAACAGCTTCATCCACTCCCACTAAACGTCCCTTTTCCAGTAGCTCTTCTTCACGATCAAAGGGTGTCAGTAAAATCATCTTGGGAACAACCTCACCCTTAAAAGTCTCATTTATCTGCTCAATGGTTTTAAGCCCATCCATATTCGGCATAAACCAATCTACTATAACCAATTGATATGGCCTCTCTTTGTCTATGCCCTCCCTTACTGCATCCAAAGCTTCTTGCCCGGAACTAACACCAGTTGCTATAAACCCAAACATTTCAAGTGTCTTTATTAATGATTTTTTAGCAGATAGATTATCATCTACAACCAAAGCACGAAGATGCTCCATATCCTCTGGGGGAATCATATTTACATCCTCGCCACCCAGATTGCGTTGGAAAGTTGCTGTAAAATAGAATGTACTTCCTTGCCCAGATTTTGATTCTACCCAAATCTTGCCCCCCATCATTGTCACCAGCTTTTGACTTATTGACAGCCCAAGGCCTGTTCCGCCAAACTTACGGGTTGTAGAACTATCAGCTTGAACAAAAGCATGAAAAAGCTTATCTGCCTGGCTTTTGGTCAGCCCTATTCCGGTATCACGAACTGAAAATTCCAGTGTTACACTGTCCGCTGATTCTTGAACAGTTTTTACCTGAACTTCAATTTCTCCTTCATCAGTAAATTTAATGGCATTGCCAATTAGGTTAAGCAAAACCTGCTCAAGACGGAGGGAGTCTCCATGCAACTCGTAACGACACTCTTCTGAAACACATAAAATAAACTCTAGGTGTTTTTTAGCTACCTTTGCACGAAACAGATCGGATAAATGTTCAAATATTTCCCTTACTAGAAAATCACTGTTCTCTAATTCAAGTTTACCAGCTTCTATCTTGGAATAATCCAAAATATCGTTGATAATTCTAAGTAAGGATCGAGATGAGTTTGAAATTTTGTTAAAATAATCTAGGGTTTGTTGTGATTGCTCAACTTGAATAGCCAACTCAGAAAGGCCAATAACTGCATTCATAGGAGTTCTTATTTCGTGGCTCATGTTAGCAAGAAATTCGGACTTAGCCTTAGTTGCCTTCTCCAACTTTGATCTCTGATCGGTCAGATCCCATGTCATTTTACGGAATGCAGTTGCTAATTCTCCAATTTCATCCTGAGATGAAACATCAATTTCTGTATTAAATTTTCCCTTACCAATCTCTATTGAGGCCTTTCGAAGAGCTTCTATAGGGGTTGATATTATCTTTTGAAACCAAATTGTTAGAAATATTGCTATTAGAAGAGAAATAAACAGCACCACTAAACCTAAAAAGATACTTCTCCAAATCTTCTCCTTTAACTCAGACAGATTAGCATGAATTATAATTGACCCAATAACCTCTTCTTCCAAAACTATCTTTTCTCTTAAAATCAGCCTGTCAGAATCAAACAAAAAATTTTCATCTTGAGAGAGAGATGCATGATTAGGGTTAAATGACTTATGATCTGAACGAATATATTCAGTAAACAAATCTCCATCCGCTGTAAATAGTGTAGCAGAATCTATTGTGGTAGCAGTCTCTAGTGCTTGAAGAATATTGTAGGCGGTATCAGGGTCATTAAAGGCCAAAGCTGCCCTGCTATTGAGTGCTATAATACGAGTCTGTATAAGGATATCTTTTTTAATCTCTTCTCGTTCAATAAAATAGTCTGTCGCAATAAATGCCGTACTAGCCAAAAGCAGGGTTAAACAGCTTATAAGGGTCATTATCCCTATGAGCTTTTTCCGAATTGAGAGATCTCTAAAATTCATGGTTTTTTAGCAACCTTATTGAACGTTTATACCCACCTGCAGCATGGTAGCACTTATCTTTAAGCCAGCATCTTCTGCCCTTTCTTGACTTATTTCAAAGCGTAACTTTTGTTCTCTTGTTGTAAAGTTAACCATTCCCCCATGTTGTACAAAACTGTCAATCTCACCAACAGTTAGAACAGGGCTGCCTATTACACCTGTAAAAATTGATTGTAAGTTGCTGGCTTCAGATCTGCTAACAAATAGTATATGACAATCTGCCACACTTTTAACATCATCTAATCTACGGATAGTTATCCGTCTCTTTTTTACCTTTTTTTTAGAGAGAACTGACAATAATTTACCAAATGGGTCATCACCAATTATACAGAGTTGAAAGTTAGCATTATTATCAGAAAAAGCTGTTGTGGGCCATTTGACAAATTTAGTGAAATGGTACAGATAAGCGACCTTAAGTTGATGCTCTTTGGATAAACCAGCATACGCAACCCCGCTTGTAGTTACACAAAAAATAGCAGCAAGAGTGATAGCTGCTATTTTGGAGGCAAATATTTTTTTTAACAACATCATAATCTAAACTAAAAATTCCAATCAATCTGAGCCAATATACTTCTTGGTATTTCGCTGCTTGTAACTGCTGTACTAATAAATTCAAGATGAGAATCATCTAAAAGGTTATGCCCTGTTAGGCTAACTACAATATTTTTTTTAGGGGTCCAGCCAAGACGAACATCAAGCCTAATATAGGAAGGAATATCTGAATTGGAAATTTTATCAACGTAGTACACAGAAGTATCAAATTCCAGGTCATCACGTAAATCAAAGTAGGATCTCACCTGGAATTGATTTTGAGGTATATCACCATTAGAAGCTGAAATTGTTGTATCAGTGCTATCAGCATCCAACTCCATATTCATTTTCAACCATGTGTGGCTAGCCCGCAGCTTCCATTTTTTATTAACCTGCCAATCTACAGCAGTTTCCACACCATAAGTAGTAGCAGAAAGCTTGTTATCAAAAACCTGGGCAATTGATAAAACTCCACCTGAAAAGGAGGTACTATCTTCGTAGGATACTACGTCATCATATTTGTTGTAAAAGGCAGAAACATCAAAGAAAAGTCTATTATTTGGCTTAGCCCGGTATCCAACCTCGTAGGCTTGAAGAATTTCTGATTTTATTTCTGAGTTACCACTGATGGTTATAGCTGTTGTGGCTCCAGTCATAGTGTTTAGGTGAAAGTCTCTATCAACCCTTGCTGGCGAACGGATAGCTCTTGAAGTAGCTACCCACATTGACTGTTTAGGATCAATATACCACAAAGCTCTGGCATTTGGCTGGTATTCCATTCCAGTATAGTCGTTATGCTCTACCTTAGTACCTATAGTCAGCTTTAGCTTATCTTCCACCATAGAAATCTCATCTTGAACAAACATGCTGAATGTCTCATCATTTGCTGATGAGGGTATCCAGCTTGATGTACTGTTATTTGTCATATCATCTTTAGTGATTCGGTATCCTAGCCCCCAGATAATTTCATGTTTATCTTTGGGAGAAAAACGATGCTGGAAATCCCAATCAAAAGTATCTCGTTCCTCATTTTCGGTGCGTACATTTCTATCGTAATAGAGTTGCAAAGAGAGGTCAGAGGTATCAGATAATACACGATCCCAACTGATATGAAGGTTTCCTCCATTTTTAATTGATGTGCTGGCATCATGTTCCATTTGATAAATATCTCCCTGAACAGTCAAAGTATCATTTGTGGAAATATTTAAATCTGCACGAAACCCACCACGCTGGCTACTCCATCCATCATTAGCATCACTACCACTAGCCAGGTCGAAGCTATTGCGGTCAAACTTTTTAGCATAGAGTCTAAATGTTGATTTTTCTCCAACTTTACCGCCGTAACGGGCAGCTCCATGGAGTCTTTCTACACTTCCAACCCCAATACTAACTAGACCTTTCTGGGTATCTGCTGAATTTTTTGTAATGATATTTATGACACCATTTACAGCATTGGCTCCCCACAAACTACCACCTGACCCTCTTATTACTTCAATGCGTTCTATATTATCAATCATAACATCCTGTACATCCCAAAACACACCGGCGAACAATGGGCTATAGATAGTACGACCATCCATAAGAACGAGAAGTTTGTTAGAATATTGCGCATTAAATCCCCTGGAAGAGATAGCCCAGGTACTATTATTTATTCTTGCTACATCAAGACCTGGAACCATTCGCAATAGTTCGGGGATACTTTTCATGCCAGAGCGACGAATCTCCTCATTACTGATTACATAAGCGGCAGCAGGAGCATCTTTCAGGTTCTGTTTTTTCTTAGATGCTGTTGTTAGTGTAATTTCAGCTAACTCATGAAAGTCGACTTCAAGGAGATCTTCTAACTCTGCCATCGCCTTATCATCTTCAAGATCACTAGCCCAGATATTTGTCGGCATCACAACTAACAACAAAAGAAACAACATGGCCAAACCATTTGAAAGTATGCGATTAATAAACTTCACAATATTTCCTTTCTTAAAAAGAGTAGTGAGTCAAATTTATTCTTCTTCATAATGGCATTGATCTAACTATCATAGTTACAATAAAAAATTCACGTATAACAAAGTTACGTCACGATCATACATGAAAATTATTACAGAAGACATGTGTATATAGATTAGTACTTTTTATTTTATATTTTTAAAGCAGCATCATTCATACTCTCATGAAATTACTCCGCAATGTATAATATATTTTTACTCTTTTCGTATTAACTATCCCATAACCAACTAGAAAATAGTTCGTCATGCTAAGTTATTCACCATAAGCCATAGCTGGCAACCACGTAACTATTTGGGGCCAAAGAGCTACTAATAGTAGGGTAAAAATTTGAATTGCCACAAATGGTATTACTCCTCTATATATATCCATTGTGCGAATTTGGGGCGGACAGACACCTTTTAAAAAAAATAGTGAGAAACCAAAAGGAGGAGTCATAAATGATGTTTGCAAGTTGATGGCAAAGAGAATACCAAACCACAGTGGGTTATAACCGTAATCAGCAATAATTGGAGCTAAAATAGGAATATGGATAAAGCATATTTCTATAAAATCGAGGAAAAAGCCTAGGATAAAAACCAGCACCATTACAGTTAGCAAAACCTGCCAACCGACAAAGTCTAGATTTTCTAAAAAATCTCTGATCACCATATCTCCGCCCATACCGCGGAAAACCAGACCAAATGCATTTGCCCCAACCAATATAATAAACACCATGCTGGTTAATTTTGTGGTAGTTTGTGATACTTGACGAACTACTTCTATATTTAAACGACCATGGAAAGCAGCCAAAACCAATGCCCCCACAGCTCCCATCGCTCCTGATTCTGTAGGTGTTGCAATACCCATAAAAATTGAACCCAACACAGCAAACATTAACCCTAATGTAGGAACCAGAGTTTTTACTACTTGCCACAAGAAGGCTTTATCATAGGGTTTATCGTTATCTTTAACAGTGGGGGCTTGCTCTGGTTTAATTTTGCTTATAAATAGAATATAGCTAATATACAAGCCCACCAATATTAAACCGGGTATAACAGCTCCTAAAAACAGATCACCAACAGAAACACCAAGAATGTCTCCTAGTAAGACCAAAATAATACTAGGGGGGATAATCTGCCCCAAAGTACCAGAGGCAGCCACAGTACCAGTGGCAAGAGATTTTGCATAACCGTGGTTAAGCATTACCGGAACCGAAAGCAGCCCCATTGTTACGACAGTTGCCCCAACAATACCAGTAGATGCACCCAACAAAGCCCCAACTACTACAACTGAGACCGCCAAACCACCATGAACTTTCTTAAACAACAACCCCATTGTCTCTAATAAAGACTCCGCCAAACCAGACTTCTCAAGCATTAAACCCATAAATACAAACAGGGGAACTGCTATAAAAGTGCTGTTTTGCATTATCCCCCATAAACGCAAAGGCAGAAGGTCAAAAAAAGCTAGGTCAAGCCCAATAACAGCAAAAGTCAGAGCCGTACCAAGAAGGGTAAAAGTTACAGGAAAGCCCAACATCAACAAAAAAGTGAGTAGTAGAAACATCCAACCTGGTAGGTAATCTGCCAATAAAGGGGGAAGATAATCTATGAACATGATGGGGATAGCAATATTTTCAAGCTGTTAATACCAAGAGAAACCCCTTGCAGCATCAACAATACAAATCCAATTGGTACAAACGCTTTAACAATAAAACGTGCAGGAATACCGCCAGGATCAGGTGATATTTCACCAATTTCATAAGCAGTAATTACCCATGGAATGCTTACCCAAATTATTAGATAACAGCCTGGTAAAAGAAAAAAAATTACACCAAGAAGGTTTATTAAAGCTTTGGTTTTTGGGCTAAACTGTTGATAAAAAAGATCTACCCTAACATGTTGATCGTATAAAAGCGTATAACCTGCGCTTAATAGAAACAAAAAGGCAAACATATGCCATTCAAGCTCCTGTACAAAAACATAGGAGCTGTTAAACATATATCGCATAATAACATCAATTAAAACAACAATAACCAACACAAAACTAACCCAAGAGACCAGTTGCCCAACTCTCTCATTTATGCTGTCTATTATCCCGGCTAACCGTTCTAAAATAATCATTAAAAAATATTTTATAGCTTTACTTTTTTAGCTATTAGCTGGTGATAAACCTGCTCTGATACTGAACTCCACACCCCTACTCTGTCTTGAAACTTGTTAAAAGCTTTATGTACTTTCTGTGCTTGGGCATCTTTGCTGGCTTCTTCTTCTCTCACCTCTAGGGCTACTTTATGGAGTTTTCTTAATGTTTCTTCAGGAAAATTGCGGATCTGTACATTGTGTTTGTTGATTAAGGTTCGTAAAGCATTACCGTTTTGAGCGTCAAATTCTGCCAACATCCAAATATTATTATCAGCTGCTGCTACATCTAAAGCTGATTGTAGGTTTTTAGGTAATTTTTCATACGCTTTCTTGTTAAAAAACACCTCAAGCACTGACCCAGGTTCATGCCAGCCTGGTGTGTAATAATATTTTGCTGCTTTATAAAAACCCATACGCATATCGTGTAGAGGGCCGACAAACTCAGTTGCATCAAGCACTCCACGTTCTAGTGCTGTGAAAATTTCACCACCAGGTAGAAGTACGGGAGTTCCCCCTACTTTTTTAATTACCTTGCCACCCAAACCGGGTATCCGCATTTTAAGACCTTTAAAATCTTCAATGGTGTTTATCTCTTTATTAAACCAGCCCCCCATCTGCAAACCAGTGTTACCACAAGGCCGAGGAATTAAATTAAAAGGTGCGTAGGTTTCTTCCCACAGCTTTAACCCACCACCAGCATAAAGCCAAGAGTTCATACCTTGAGCATTAAGACCAAAAGGCACAGATGAAAACCACTGAGCAGCACTGCTTTTTCCTGCCCAATAATATGAAGCAGCAGAACCAGCTTGCACCATACCTTTGGATACAGCTTCAAAAGCTCCAAAAGCAGGTATCAGCTCACCAGCTGCATATACTTGAATAGTTAACTGAGAAGAAGTTAGCTCCTTAACCCGTTTAGCAAAACGCTCTACCCCTTCCTGAAAAAGTGGTGAATTTGGTGGCCATGTAGAGACAATTTTCCACCTGTATTTTCTAGTACTTGCCAGCACATTAGGTGCAGCAATTACAGCACCTGTACCTGCGACAGCAACAGCACCTGTTTTTTTTAAAAAATCACGGCGTTTTATATTTTTTTGACCCATCTTTTGCATATCCCAATGGAAAATAATAGATGACTGAATTTATTAGCCTTGATTTAACGTTCCTGGAAGGCTTTATTAACCGAAGCATAAATTGGTTTTAACAGATACTCCATTAAGGTTTTTGCACCTATATGAATATCTGCTTGTACCACCATGCCAGGAAGAATCTGATTAGTATTTTTTTCGTTACCAATATAAGATTTTTGCAAGCGCACTATACCTTTATAAAAAGGTTCACCACCAGTTGGATCATCAAATGTAGTTGGTGAAATAGACTCTAATACACCTTGGATACCGCCATAACGGGCAAAATCGTATGTGGAAACTTTAACTGTTACCCCTTGGCCAATTTTTACATGACCAATATCTTTGGTATTTATCATAGTCTCCACACGACGAGTTTCATCCAGTGGAACTATTTCAGTTAAAGGACTACCAGGACCAACTACACCACCTACAGTACTAATTTTAAGATCTTTAACAATTCCCCATACTGGAGAGTAAATGACTAGTCTCTTAACCCTATCATCAAGACGAGACATACCCTCTTTTACCTGGGAAAGTTCAGCAGTAATTACACCAAGCTCGCGAAAATTCTCTTCTCTGCTTTTATCAAGAAAACCATCTAATTCATTCAAGGCTTCATGGAGATCTTTTCTTGCTCCAACAGTAGAACCAATTACTCTAACCAGCTCAGACTCAACCCTAATTTTGTCTCTTTTGGCTGCAATAACCATTAACCGCGACATTAGACCTTTTTTAAAGCCAATATTTTTAACTTCCATCTCTTGGTTAGAATAATTAATTTGTAATTGCAAAGCCTCTTGTTGAGCAAGAAGGTTTTCCAAACTAGCTTTTGATCTATCAATACGGGTATTAAAGGTATCAATTTGACTGGTATAGGCACTGCGTTGCGCACTTAGAAGTGAAGCTTGCCCTTTTATTATTGTATCATATTCTTCTGGTATTTCAGAAAAATCAGCCCGCTTATCTTCAAGCATGGCGACAATACGTATTTTTTGCGCCATTAGTGAAGCCAAGCGAACACGCATTTGGTTAAGGTCTGCCTCAGCTGATTCTGGACTTAAGCGAGCAAGCTTGCCACCTTCACTGATTATCTGCCCTTCTGAAACAAAAATTTCTTCAACAATACCACCTTCAAGGTGTTGAATTACCTGAACAGGACTATTAGGTATAACCGTACCAGTAGTAGAGGCCATCTCATCGATTGTGGTAAAAGATGCCCAAGTTAAAAATAGGGCTATAAGAAATGCCACCAACAAAATTGAAGAACGTACCAGGGTTCCAAGGCCGGACTCTTCCAAAACCACTGACTGTGATAAAAAACGGTCCTGTTTTGGTCCCTGTTTTAACTTTGTTACCTCCTCAGGGTCTGGTTCCAACAATGACAGCAGAGATTCTGGCTCTTCGGAAGATGATAATATTGGGGATTTGGCTTTATCACCCTTATCTGCCTTGTTTCCACCAGCTTCTTTGGGTGGTGGTGGGGTTGGCTTTGCTGCTGCAGGTGGTGGCTTTTTGGCTTTTGCTGCCACCTCAGAAGCTGCCATTTTTTCAAGTGGTATTTGACCTAAAGCTTTAGGTTCTGAAGGTTTACCTTGTTTGCCTGTACCAGCTTTATTAGCAGGAGCTTTTGCAGGATCAGTTGCCAACGGAGGAATTTTTGCTTTACCAGTATCATTTTCAGCTGAAGATGCTGGAGGTTTTACCTCACTATTTTTAGCAGCTAAAGGAGGTACTTTGGACTTACTTGCAGCTTTTTTGTCTGTAGCTGCTGTTTTTTCCCCTTGGTTATTTTTAGCAGCCAAAGGAGGAACTTTTGCTTTTTCAGCCACTTCTTCCAATGCCTTACTTGACTTTTTAGCTATATCACTTTTAGAAACTACTGGTGGTATAGGTGGCTTTTTAAGCTCTTTTTTCTCTGGTTTAGCCTTAGGGCGAACTTTACTGGTGATAGAAAGGCCTCCACCTTTTTTCTTCTTTTTTGGAGTCTTACCCTGCTCTGCTAATGGCTTTTTTACAGCTTTTTTTTCTAAATTTAAGCGAGATTCTTCAACCTTTTTTTTCTCAGGTTTTACCTCAGGTTTTTTTTCACTCTTTTTAGCTGGCTTTTTTTGACCAAGGTTAATTCTTAGGCCAGACTTCTTCTCTTTACCACTACTCTTGGCAGCAGGTATTTCTGCCTTCTGAGCTTTGGCATCACCTTTTTTTAATAACTCCTTTTTGTCTGTAAGTTTAGTGTCAATCATGACATACCAGGAGGAATTTGCGGAATTATTTCAGCAGGAGGGCCCATTAATTTTAAGTAGCCCTGTTGAAAAAACAGGACAGTATCGGCAACCTTGATGTGGCTAGGTCTATGTGTAACGATAAAAATGGTTTTTTTTCCTCGTTGCGAATTTACATAACGAACAAAAGCTTGGTCACTATCCCAATCCAGAGTATTAGCAGGTTCATCAAATAACATGATTTTAGCTGGTTTTAAATACGCTCTTGCTAGGGATATTTTTTGGATCATACTTGAAGGTAAACTTGTGGCCTTTTGATCTCCAACTCTAGTCCAAAATCCTTGGGGTAAAGCCTTAATCTCATCTAAAACATCAGCAGCTCTACATGCCTCTTCTAGTTCTTCATCTGATGCTGTGGCATATGCTAAACGTAGATTTTGCGCAATAGTTCCATAAAATAGCGCACATGTTTGTGGAACATAAGCTATGGCATGACGAAGTTCAATTTGGTTCATCTGTCTAATATCTAAACCATCAATTCGTATACTTCCAGCTTGGGGTACATATATACCAGCTATTAATTTTACAATTGTAGATTTACCAGAGCCATTACCACCAATAACAGTAACAATATTTCCCGGTTTAATATCAAAAGATACACCCATTAGTGCTGGCTCTGCATCTGGAGAATAACGAATACTCACCCTGATAAAAGAGACAAATCCATCAAATTTTTTCAGTGGTTCAATAACCGCAAACTCTTCTCTTTCTGGTACTACCTTCATTAAACCATCAATTTGACTTAGACTTCCCCTAACTTGTTCCAAACGTGTCATAGCAACAAAAGCACTTTGAATAGGAGCCAATACTCGCCAGACTAGGATCATAGTTGCAACCAAACCACCAGTTGTCATATCACCAGCCAAAACCCGGAACACCCCTACACCAATAGTAGCAATTCCAGAACCCATAACCAATACGGTAGATATTGTATTAACAAGAGAGTTAATAAAGGCAGTTTTAAAGGAAGTCATTGCTGCTTTAGCAGCTAAGTCACGGTAGCGATCTAGTAGTATTTGCTCAACACCATTATATTTAATACCGCGAATTTTTGAGAGAGCTTCAACTACAAACTCCTGCCTTTTTGATACAGCCCTACGGCTTTTGGATTCCTCATTTGCAACCATGGGCATCATTACAATCCACAAAACCACAAACATGCCCATAGTAGCAAAAGGTATAAGAGCAACAGGACCAGCCAGGCTCATAATTACCGCAAAAAAAACTATGGTAAAAGGTAGCTCAAAAAAGACCATCATTAATGGCCCTGTAAAAAAGTCTCGTACGGAGTCAAAGTTTTTAATACGTGATACCTGAGCGCCTATTGGGGCGCGTTCTGTAACATGTGGTGGCAGTGATAAAATTCTCATAAATATAGCATTACTAACAATGCCATCTAATCTGGCACCAATATACATCAGCATTTGCACACGCACTTTACGCAACATCCAATCAAATAACATTACAATCCCAATACCAACTAGCAGACCCATTAGTGTAGTAATTGAGCGACTTCCAACCACCTTATCATATACTGTCATAACAAATAGCGGAGTTGCCACCTGTAACAGTGTGAGAAAAAAAGTTACAATCATAATGTAGGTGATTAGTTTTCTAAATCTTTGGGAGACAAAACGAAACCAACCCAATCGTTTTTGATCAGAGACTATCTCTTCTATGTCTAATAACTCAAAAAAGTATCCTGTTCCTTTGAGAGTTCGTAAAGGTAATTTTTCTAAGCGGTTTAGCTCACCATTGAAAATGATGATTGCATCTTTAGTACGTTTTAGCAGGACCATGGCCCCAGAGACGTCTGGCACAAAAAGACACGGCATTAAACGAGCATCAATTTCTGCTGCGTTTATACGACCTTTACTACTTTTATACGAGAGATTAGACATCATGTTACGTAAACCAGTTAGGTCTAATGTCTCGGCAAAATGGGGTAGAGCTTCTGCTATATGACGACGATCACCACGATAGCCAAGGGACATAAGAAGTGGCATCATGCATGCGCCGAAGTCCGACATATGCGCGAACTCTTCTAACAATCCAGATACCTCTTGTGTAGGTCGTAATGCCCTTGCAAAGGCTTCTAATTCTGGATCACGGTCAATGGGGTATTTTGTCATTTTATTTTTTACCCCCTTTGTTGTCCCCAGGTGGTGCACCTCTAGGAGGCTGAGGAGGCTTTATAACAACTTGACCGTCTTCTAACAAAAACACGCGCTTTGCAAGCTTTAATAAAGAGGGCCTAGCACTAACCATGATGACAGTTGCACGACCTCTCATATCAGCCAGTACATTGCCTAAATTATCGTCACCAGCTCCATCTAACGCTGTGTTTGCCTCATCAAAAAGCACAATTTTTGGTGAGGTAACTAATGAGCGAGCAATTGTAATACGCTGTTTTATGCCTTTGGGCGTGGATTCGTCAGCACCATCATCAATTACAGTTTCATACCCACGGGGCAATTTAGATACATAGGCTTCTAGTTGCAGTAGCTCTGAGGTGGCAATTGCAGCTTCTTCATAGCCAGGGCGAAATAGGTGTATATTTTCTAGAATAGAGCCTTTAAACAACATGCCAACTTGTGGCAGATAAGCTACCTTATTGCGAATAGATCGTGGGTCGTGGAGGTTTAGGTCATAACCGTCTATCAACACCTCGCCAGATGTTGGTTTTAATGCTCCCATCATCAACCAAAGCAGAACAGTTTTACCGCTGCCATTCTCACCAGATATACCTATCATCTCACCTGGGGCAACATCTAATGAGACATTTTTGATGATGTCTGGCCCATCTTCTGTAAATCTAAAGCTCACATTACGCATTTCTAGACGGCCAATAACTTCAGGAATTTCAGGCAGTCCAAAACGTGATTCTGGCTTTAGCTCAAATACCTTGGCAAGACGATCTTTTGCCAAACGGATTGTCTGAAATCGGGTCCAAATTCCTACTGCTCGTTGCAGAGGCTGTAAAGCCCGCCCAGAAAGCATAGTACAAGCTGCAAGGCCTCCAATGGTCAACTGCTGTTCGACAACCATAATTCCACCAAACGAGACCACCCCAACCATAGATAGCTGGGAGAAAAAAGAGCCTATATTTTGTGAATCACCACCTTGTACCCCTACCTCCTGTGAGCCTTTAGCGCAGGCATCAGATAGTCTCTCATATCTGCGGAGCATCATGGCTTCCATAGCCATAGATTTTACTGAGTGCAAACCTGTTAACACTTCAATAATAAAATTAATCCTGCGGTCATCTGATTCAATCTTCTGAGCGACTAGCTTATGGAGCTTAATACCCAATGCCCATACAAAAATTACAAATAAAACAAACATAACAACAGGCATTAAAACTAATAAACCTGCTAAATGATATACTAAACCGAGATATATCGATACAAATGGGAGGTCCAAAATTACCAAAACAGCAGTACCGGAATAAAAATCTTTTAGGGTGTTAATAGCATTAACACGTTCTAAATGAACTCCTGATCCATCTTTTTCAAAATCAATTAGGTTTGTGGTAAGCAGTCTCTCCATAGCACTGCAACTTGCTAGATGTTCAAACCTCGCTCCTAGCCAACCTGTAATATAAGAACGCCCCATTGACAGGCCAGCTTCTAATAAAATAGCAACAACAACACCTATAAGAAGCCAGCTAAGAGTGCTAACAGCTTGATATTGTAAAATTCGATCATAAACTTGTAAGAGTGTAAGGGGTAATGCCAAGCCAAGAAGGTTTATCATAAGAGAAAGCAAGACAAGATCACCCAAAGTTGAAGCAACCATAGAAAATGGTGTCAATCTGGTTGGCCAGCCAGCTTTTGCGAAAAAATTGTCGCTACTCATTACAAGTACCATACCCAAATTTGTTCTTATGAAAATTACTAAATATTGGTAATCCTCAAAATCTAGAAAAACACACTACACTATATATGAAATTTCACCTAATTTCACTGTGTTGCTACCCAAGGTTACATAAAAAATAAACATTTTCACTTAAAGATTTGGTTAACAAAGGATTTTTAATTACTGACCATACATTAATATAGAGATATTTTAATTATTTAAAGAAGATAGCAATCATTTTTATAGTTTTATCATGGTATTAAATCAACAAAAACTTAAGACAGGCACAGTTATTGCTTTTATATTTTCTCGTTCAATAGCGTAACTAAAAGTAGCAACTGGCTAAAAACCTGTTAAGACGTGTGGATATTATATCTGTGAAAAAAGACACAAAACATTTTAGGTATTTATTTCCACTAGTTATTGGGCTTACCCCACTACCATACTCCCCTGCTTACGCACAGACATTACAAGAGGCTGTAGCATTAGCAATTAATAGCAACCCTACAATTCTTGCCGCAAATGAGGAACTAAAAACCTTCAAAGAAAAAACAACCCAAGCACAAGCAGGTTTACTTCCAACTATAAATCTAACAGCTGCTTATGGTGAAGAGTGGAACAACACTCCAAGCACTAGAAACGCTGGAGAAGTAAGCGGCCTTAGCTTAGGTCGTTCTGAAGTTGGGGTAACAGTTAGCCAAAAATTATATGACGGCAAAGAGACAAAATATAAAATTGAACAAGCCATAGCAAAACAGCAAGCAAACAAAGGCAAGCTTTTATCAACAGAAGAGACCCTAACCATGGCCGTTGCAACGGCATATATAGATGCTCTTCAGGAACAAGAACTGCTAGCCCTACAAGATCAAACAATTTCTTTACACAGGAAAATTCTTGGTAAAGTCAGAGAGATGACCTCCATTGGCGCAGGAACAGCTGTTGATGTGCGCCAAGCAGAAAGTCGCTTTGCACTCGTTGCATCTGATAGAGAAACAAATATTGGTATAAAGCTTTCCGCCGAAGCTCGATATTTAAAAGCTGTAGGACAAGAGAGCGAAAATTTAACTCACCCTGTATTAAAACATACATTACTACCAAAATCTTTAGAGCAAGCACTGGAAATAGCACTGGAACGTCACCCAAGTGTTATAACTAATCAATCAGACTTAAAGACTGCTATAGCTGAAAAAAACATCTCAAAAGCCAGCTTTTGGCCTGATCTAACCCTAGACTTATCAGCTACAAATACTCGAAATGTAAGCGGAACTAAAAGTTACTCTAAAAGCGCATCTGCAATGCTAAATTTTAGCTATAATGTTTTTAATGGTGGCGCTGATAGTGCAAAAAATCGAGAAACAAATAGCAACATCAGTAAAATACTCGAAAAAGGAGAAGAGACTCAACGTAACATAAGAGAGGCTGTAGAGTCTGCTTGGCACACTCTTAAAAGCTCTCGTAGACGCATTAAACACATAGAAAGACATGTATCTGTTGCAAAAACAGTTACAAAGTCTTACCACGATCAATTTGAAATAGGAAGCCGTTCTCTTGTTGAAGTACTAGACTCTGAAAATGAGCTACATACTGCTAAAAAATCACTTATTATTGAACAGTTTCAGTTAATGAGAACTACCATGATGCTATTATCATCAATGGGAATTTTACATGAGACACTCAGCATGCCACCAAAAGATGTTATGCAGTCTATAGCCTCAAAGTCGGACATGTTGAAGGCAAACGGTTTATTACTAAATTTGATGGACGATGAAGAGTTTTTAATAAAACTAAAAACTACTGACCCTGATAGCCAAAAAGCAACACCAAAAACAAAAGACGATAGTGTGCAAAATACAATAGAAAACTTGCCTCCATATCTTTTTAAAATACTATCACAAGAAGGCAGTACATACAGCCCAAGTTTGTTAGAATACCTCGATGCAGTTCAAGACATGTCAGAAAGAAGCAGTAAAAATTTTATGAATGAAATATCAGTGTTAGACTATATATCAAGCATAAATGACGACTCAAAAAAAACCAATTGATAATATCGAAGTATAAACAAAAAAAACGCCATCCCAATTTTTATTGAAATGGCGTTTTGATAAAAAAAATTGTCTATTTCACTCTAGGGTCAAGTTTACCAGACTGGTATGAGATAACCATATCACCAAGGCTAATAGGTTTAATTTTTGAGGCCATGCCAGCAGTACCAAACTGTTCATAACGGTCTTTACAAATTTGTGAAGCTGCATTTTCAGCTGGGTTTAAAAATTTGCGAGGGTCAAAAACACCTGGGTTTTCATTAAAATATTTACGAATTGCACCTGTCATTGATAAACGCAAATCGGTATCAATGTTTACTTTACGAACACCGTGTTTTATACCAATTTGCACCTCTTCTACTGGCACACCATATGTCTCAGGAATATCACCGCCATATTCATTAATAATTGCTAAATGTTCTTGTGGAACTGCTGATGATCCATGCATAACAAGATGTGTGTCAGGAATCCGTGAATTTATCTCTTTTATGCGTTCAATAGCTAAAATATCGCCTGTGGGTTTACGGCTAAATTTATAGGCCCCGTGAGATGTGCCAATAGCAATAGCAAGCGCGTCTACTTTTGTTGCTTTTACAAAGCTTGCTGCCTCTTCTGGGTCTGTTAATAGAGCCTCTTTATCTAGTTTTCCTTCGGCTCCATGACCGTCCTCTTCCCCGGCTTCTCCTGTTTCCAAAGAGCCTAAAACACCAATTTCACCCTCAACGGAAACCCCTATGGAGTGGGCCATCTCTACCACCTTGGCGGTGACTTCAACGTTATAGTCATAAGTAGATGGAGTTTTGCCGTCTTCGCGAAGAGAACCATCCATCATTACACTAGAAAAACCACTACGCATTGCAGCTAAACAGACCGCTGGAGATTGACCATGGTCTTGGTGCATAGCAATAGGTATGTGAGGATAGGCTTCTAAAGCTGCTAAAATTTGATGCCGTAAAAATGCCTCACCAGCATATTTTCGCGCTCCAGCAGAGCCTTGCAAAATCACCGGACTATCAGTTTCGTCAGCAGCCCGCATAATAGATTTTACCTGCTCCATGTTATTGACATTAAATGCTGGAATGCCATAACCATATTCCGCAGCATGATCAAGCAGCTGTCGCATGGATACCAAAGGCATGAAGGTTCTCCTTGAGCCATATAAAAAATTGAAAAATAATATATAAACAAAACTTATAATTGCAAGCACTAACTAAACAAAAGGCAGCTTGATTTATATAAGTAAACAATACTAGAAAAACATTAATACATACAGAAAGTTACTGCTTTTTCTCTTCTTCTTCTAAAACAACACCCATGGAGATAAATTTGTTAAATCTATCTTCAATTAGTTGCTCTGGAGTCATCTTTTCCAACTCATCCAGATATTTTATAATGTGAATTTGTAGAAGTTTAGCTGCCTCTTCTGGGTTGCGGTGAGCACCACCTCTGGGTTCTGGGATAACTTCATCTATTAAACCCAACTCAAGAATTTCATTGGGAGTAACCTTCAAAGCTTCTGCTGCTAAGTTGGCTTTTGATGCGTCTTTCCATAAAATGGATGCGCATCCCTCAGGTGAAATAACTGAATATGTAGCATACTCCATCATAAGGACTCTATTACCAACCCCTATAGCAAGTGCACCACCAGATCCACCCTCACCTATAACCACAACCACAACTGGCACTCGCAAGGTAACCATAGATTTAATGTTTTTAGCTATGGCTTCTGCTTGCCCTCGCTCTTCGGCTCCTTTACCAGGATATGCTCCTTGTGTATCCACCAAACAAATTATGGGTAGGTTGAATTTTTCAGCTAGCTTCATCAATCGCAAGGCTTTTCTGTAGCCTTCAGGGCGTGGCATACCAAAATTTCTGTGAACCTTAGCTTTGGTTCCCCTGCCCTTTTCTTGGGCTACAACCATTACATCACGGCCTTCAAGTTTAGCTAAACCAGCTACAATTGCTGTATCATCACCAAAAGTACGGTCGCCATGTAGCTCTTGAAAATCAGTGAAGGTTGTCTCAAGGTAGTCTAGTGAGTACGGGCGGTCTGGGTGACGAGATAGGTGGGTTTTTTGCCAAGCATCAAGCTTAGAGAATATACGGTCTGTTAGCTTATCCGCCTCTTCTTCTAGGCCAGAAAGATCTTGTGTTATATCTATGTCTGAAGTGTCAGAGAGATAGCGTAATTCATCTATTTTGCCCATCAATTCACCGATAGGCCGTTCAAAATCAAGAAAAGTCCGGGACATTATTCTCTATTTCCAAGTAAAAGGAAGCAATAAGACAGTTAAGCCATAAGTTCCCATAAAAATTACAATTAACCAATACACTTCAGATTACACTTTCTAACCTAAAATTGGCAAGAGTTTCAATCTTTTTTTGTGACGTTTACTACCCTGCAAGGTATTTATAGCAATACTCCGCCAATACTAATTATAACTCAAACAGTTAATAAACAGTATTTTCACAACAATTTGATTTAGATTAATGATCCTAAAAACGGCAGTTGGAAGTGCGTGCATAGTGTAATCTATAGATTTATCTGGTGTATAAGGGGAAATCGCGGTTACCTTATTGGTGATAAGACTTTCCCCTGATATGCTAGGTGAATCAAAAGGTTGCGCTAGGTGCGTGCTTACAACTGCCGTTTCTAGGATGATAGTTTTCAGATTTAATTACAAGCTATTAACTGTCCTTCTACCACTAAAATTAGCAGCACCTGTTCCAAACAGCCCTATAGCTCCTGATAATAGCTCTTCACTGGGGGTAACCTTATAAGCCTCCCCTAGTTTTAGCTGTACTTTACTATCTGGTATAGTCAAATTGACAACAACCCGGCAAGCCGTGCCACTGTTTTTTGATATTAGCTCTGCTAAACTATCCATACCTTTGTTTGCTAACTGTTCATGCTTAATCTGCAAGCGCAACTCCCGACAAAAGCCCCCCCTAAAATCTGCTAGACTAACAACATCAGTAGCCATCATTTTTGGCTCTTCTTCTCCTGGTTCTATGGTTCCTGTTACTACTAGCAACCCCTCTTCGTCTAGAAGGTCACGGCATGCGGTAAATACTTCTGAAAAAGCAATAACTTCAATCTGTCCAGCCATATCCTCAAGAGAGAAAAAGGCCATTAGTTCACCTTTTTTTGTCCTATGAATTTTTTTGTCAACCACCACCCCTGCTATGCGTACATCATCCTGTGGGTTAGCTCTAGGGCCAAATTTTTTCTTAATATGGTCCGAGTCTTTAATGCCATAATCTGCAAGCTCAGGCAGATACTTACGCATGGGATGACCCGACATATAAAAACCTAGGGCATCATTTTCAAAAGATAGCTTTACATCATCGCTAAGAGGTTTTACTGCTGGTAGTTGTGGTTCACTCTCAGGAGTATCACCAAAAAGATCCAGGCAACCATGGTCGGACTCCTCCTGCCGTCTGCTTCCTTGGCTTAAGGCTGAAGGCAAGGCTTTTAATAGGGCTGCTCTATTTTCAGAAAGGCAATCGCACCCACCAGATTTAATTAGGTTTTCCATCATACGGCGGTTTAAACCAGCTGTTGCAGCACGGTGACAAAGATCATACAAACTTTTAAAAGGCCCAGTACCGTCATCTCTAGCTGCTAACATGGCATCTACAGCACCCTCGCCAACATTTTTAACAGCTGCCAAACCATATTGTACCGCACCATCTTTAACACCAAAGTCTCTGCCAGAAACATTAACATCTGGTGGCAAAACCTTAAGCCCCATCTCTCGGCATTCACGGACAAAAAGTGTTACTTTATCAGTGTTTAGCTTATCACATGTTAAAGTTGCAGCCATAAACTCTACGGGGTAATGGGTTTTTAACCATGCGGTTTGATAGGAGATCAAAGCATAAGCAGCAGAGTGAGATTTATTAAAACCGTAACCTGCAAATTTTTCCATTAAATCAAAAATATATTCCGCTTTTTTGGCATCAATACTGTTTTCGGCAGAACCTTTCATAAAAATAGCTCGCTGAGAGGCCATCTCTGAAGCTTTCTTTTTACCCATAGCACGTCGGAGCAGATCAGCACCCCCTAGAGAATACCTTGCTAAAACCTGAGCAATTTTCATCACCTGCTCTTGATAGAGGATAACTCCAAAGGTCTCTTTTAATATTGGCTCCAGCTCTGGCAGAGGATATTCCACCGCAACCCGTTTATGTTTACGGTTAATAAAATCGTCAACCATACCTGACCCCAAAGGACCGGGACGGTAGAGAGCAACAAGAGCAACAATCTCTTCAAATGTATCTGGAGCCAGTTTTTTTAATATCTCCCGCATACCAGAAGATTCTAACTGAAACACACCTTTAGATTTACCATCTTTTAAAAGCTGAAAGGTCTCTTTATCTTCTAAGTCAATAGTATCAATATCAACTGGCTCTTCACCTCGTGCGATACGAGGACCATTAACAAGGCGTAAAGATTCATGGATGACTGTTAAGGTTTTTAGGCCCAAAAAGTCAAACTTTACCAAACCAGCACGTTCAACATCTATCATGTTAAACTGGGTTACAGGCATGGTAGATCGCGGGTCTAAATAGAGAGGGACCATGTCAGTTAATGGTCCATTAGCCATTACCACACCCGCAGCGTGGGTTCCGCAAGAACGTGGAAGACCCTCCAGGGTTAAAGCTAAATCAATTAACTCGGCGACCTCCCTATCTTCTTGTATTAATTTATTAAGCCGTTCTTCTTCATCTATAGCTTTTTTCAGTGTTATACCAATAACATTGGGAACAAGTTTGGCAATACCATCTACCTGCCCATAGGGTAATTGTAAAACCCTGCCCACATCGCGTATAACAATTTTAGACTGCAAAGTACCAAAGGTAATAATCTGCGCTACTCTATCATCGCCATATTTATGCTGCACATATTCAATAACGTTTTGCCGTTTATCCATACAAAAATCTACGTCAAAGTCAGGCATAGATACACGTTCTGGGTTAAGAAACCTCTCAAACAATAATTGATAACGAATAGGGTCTAAATCGGTAATATCCAAACTCCAAGCCACCAAAGAACCAGCACCAGAACCACGCCCTGGACCCACAGGTATATTCTCTTTTTTAGCCCAACGTATAAAGTCTGATACAATTAGGAAATAGCCAGGAAAACCCATTTGCAAGATAACTTCTAGCTCAAACTTAAGCCTATCATTATATTGTTTTGTTATTTCGGCATGCTCTTTTTCATCAAACCGTGGCAGAACGTGATTTGACAGACGAGATTTAAGACCATCGTGTGATTGAAGCCGTAACCAAGAAGCAAGATCTTCCCCAGCGGGAAGCTGAAAGTTGGGCAGTACAGTTTTACCTAAATCTAACTGTAAGTTACACCGCTTAGCTATTTGAATTGTATTTTCAATGGCTTCTGGTATATCAGAAAACGTATCGACCATCTCATCAGCAGTAGCAAAATGAAAACGATCGTTAAAACTCTCCCGGTTGCTATCATCAGCTAATGACTGCCCTAAACCGATACAGCGAAGGGTATCAAAAGCCCGTAAATCCTTTTTTTCAAAAAAATGGACATTGTTACTAGCAACAACAGGAATATCCAACTCTATTGCAAGCTTGGCTGTGTTGTGGATCAACTCCTCTTCTTCTACTAACCCATGGCGTTGTAACTCAAGATAAAAACCCTGCTCTGAAGTAGTTTTATCTTTATATAAACTGGCAAGTTCTATAGCTTTTTCACGAGCCAAATCAACCTCACCCAAAGCTAAAAGGCGACCAACCCCACCTTTTACACCAGCCGAAAGAGCAATCAACCCCTCGTTATGTTTACTTAGAAGATCTAAATCAACCCGTGGTTTACCATGGCTACCATCAAGATGCCCAATAGATATTAATTCCAGCAGATTTAGCCACCCCTGATTATTACGACACAGCAGCACCAACTCTTCTCTAATCTCTTTATCTTCACGGACGGTAGTATCAGTATGGTCTGCAACAACATATACCTGCGCCCCTAAAATCGGCTTAATACCAGCCTTCATACAACCAGAGAAAAACTGCACAGCAGCAAACAGGTTACCCTGATCAGTCAAAGCCAACGCAGGCATGTTCTCCTTTGCAGCCCTTGCAATAAGGTCCTCAACCCTAATAGTAGAGTTAAGCAAAGAGTAGCCAGAGTGAACATGCAAGTGAATAAAAGGAGCGTGTGTCATGCTAAAATACTACCTTACTCAACGCTCAAGATCTAACTCAATTTTTATCTCTTCACCCTCACGCACAATGTCTAAAATAGCTGTGGTTCCCCACTCTAGTCTTTTTGTTAGCCATACTAACCTTTTGCTTGATGTTATCTTTTGACCATTTAGGTGAGTTATTTCATCTTCTGGTTTTAGGCCGTGTTTGGCAGCTAATGAACCTTCCATTACACTTTTTATATACACTTCTTGGTCAATATCTTCTAGAAAAATGCCAAACCTAACCGGTGGTGGGGGTGGTTTAGGAACCCCCCAAGCGTAGTATGCTATTGTTTGATCTGGCCAATCTTGGTCTATGTTCCACGGTAGAACTGTGGCTATATTGTCTATCCCCTGGCTTTTTAATTGGTGGGGTATACCGTGACCGTATGATATGTGGCCACTTCCTGTTAATCCAATAACTAACCCATAGGGGTTATGGCCTAACCATTCACTAATTTGGGTTGCCATCACCCCATCCCAAACCTGCTGTGCCTGGACAAAGTTTTTAAAATCACCCAATTTTGACATCATAGGGTGACTATCGAACACATCCTTTAATATCAAAGTATATTCTCTACTTGCCGGAGCAATTTTTGGTAGCTTATGGCGTATTGACTCATCAACCCCATCCACACCTTTTAGACGCACCTCTTTAACTATCTCTCGTTTTATATTCATCGCTAGAAGAGGTACTTGGTTATCTCTGGCAAATCGTAAAATTTCCATATACAAATTTGCATCAAAGCCCCAAATATTATCCCAGTCTACTGCCTCTAAAAAATCTTTACGGGTTAGTTCATCAGCGACCCATCTGTCTAATATTGGTTGTAGATGCCGGGGAAACATCTCTAAACCTATAACAATATTTTTATGGCGTTTGTGTAAAGCCTTAATAATCTTAAGCTGCACCTTGTGATGGTGAACATTGTCATGAGTCTCACCAACAAGCACCACCTGTCTTTTGTTTAACTGGTCGTAAAACTGCTCTTGGGTGATAGTTTTATGGCGAAACAGGTTGACAATTTGCCCACTTTCAATTTGTTGAGGCCCCATTATTATCACCTGAAAAAAAATAAATCCGAGAATTAAGAAAGGTATCATAGTAATTGATTTAACTCTTTTTCAACCATGTTTAAGATGGTTTTTTCAGCTTGAGGATCTACAAAAACTCGCACCTGACGGCGATTGTTTTTACCAAGAAAACTAATAAGGTCAGAAATTTCCTCGGCAGGACGAATTTCACCGTTGCCTGAAACTACATATACAGGCTCCGAATGACCAGACGTATACTGTAAATGGGCGTAAGGGGCACGGTCTAGGTAATCAACGTATACTAATAAACGTAGGGGTATTTGGCGTATATTGCCATTTTCATCTTTTATTTCTAGAAGATCTTCAGCTCGCTGAGCAAAAAAATGTTCAACTTTCTTTGCCATAGCAGGGTCGGTAATAACATCGGAATATATTTTTTGCCAAAATATACGTCTATATACTGGTTGGCGATTACGAAACAGGCTGCATTTCCAACGTAGATCTGCTTGCCCGTATGATTGGGGCTTCATATCTGCCCACTGACCAAAACAGTAGTCAAATAGGGTGTCGTCCAGTGCTAAATAGTCACTTAAAATAGGCTTTTGATCTTTATTAGAGACCCCATTTAAAAAACCAGCCATCTGCTTTGGCATGCCTGGAGGCCAAGCACCATCTTTAGCTTTAATCCATATAAGCAGTTGAAAAATGTGGATCAAAAGAGCCTCAAACGCCCGCACAGTTTTATGGTCGTAGACCTGACGGTACATATGATCACGAGCTGAAATATAGCTCTCTAAAGCTACCGGACCTTTTGCTAAATCTACACACAACCTAAATGAACCATCAACCTCTTCTGCTCTTAAACTATGCAGCAGCCACTCTAAGTCGTAACTACCATAAGATACACCTGTAAAACAGGCATCACGCAGAAGATAATCCATCCTATCGGCATCTAACTGGCTGGAGATAATCTGCTTGCCTAAGTGTACTTCGCCGTGGGGTGGGTTGTGCCCCCAAATACCTTTAAGGTGTGAAAAAAATTTTTCAGAACTTATATTTAACCGCTTACAATGTTTAATTATTACTTCTCTAGGATTGCCATCACCAGCAAGTACACGCCACCCCCATACTTCATGGCTTTCAATACCTGGCACAAGGTGCTCAAAAACATGAGAATAAGGGCCATGACCTACATCGTGAAAAAGAGCAGCTACCTTAACTGCCAGCATTAACTCACGATCCATCAACCTACCTTTTTTTAAAGGTAAGGTTGCTAAAATACGTTTTGCTAGGTGCATAGTACCTAAAGCATGAGAAAAACGAGAGTGTTCTGCTGAAGGGTAGACCATTGCTGCTGGTCCAAGTTGACGAATACGCCGCAACCTTTGTAGCTCTTGGGTGTCTATAAGATCCAAAAGCATTGCGCCGCCCCACTCGGTAGGGTCACTGGCAGGTCCTTTGCGCTCCCTATGTAGGGAGATCATATTATGGACAGCATCCCTAAAAACCTTGCTACTCATATAATACTATTCACCTTCAGGAAGATCATGTAACACGGACCAAGCCAGACGATATTTTTTTAAACGCTTCCAATCTCGCTCACTTGGGCTGTGGTTTAATCGCCTTATATCCATATTGTCTTCCAAATCGCGTAGCTTGACATAACGGGCGAGAGAGTTTCCTTTAATCCGTAAAATATAGCTTTGATAATCCTCACCTTCTCTATGGGTAAGGTGGTCCAAGGCATCTAACACCCGCTGGGAAAATCCAGCCTTTCGTAAATCTTCAAAGGTGGTATCGGTATCTTCTACTAAATCGTGGAGTACAGCTACAATTCTGGCAGTTTCATCTCGCATTCGCATCATTATGCGTAGCGGATGCAGAATGTAGGGTTGATCAGCCTTATCAACCTGTCCTGCATGACCTGCAACAGCAAGGGCAATTGCTTTTTCAAGAAGAGTAGCCATAAAACAAATATCTCACATAACGCTAAGCATTCGATCCAACGCCTTTTTGGCAGAAATAGCCACAGCTGAAGGAACCGTAATTGGGTTAACAACATGCCCTGCTACCAAGTTTTCTAGGGTCCAACACAAATGCTGGGTATCAATACGAAACATAGTTGAACACATGCAAATTGTAGGGCAAAGAAAATGTATCTCTTTATCTGGCATCTCATGCTTTAGGCGGTTTACCAAATTTAGCTCTGTACCTATGGCCCATTTACTACCAGAAGGAGCATTACGCACTGCTGATTGAATCTGTTCGGTGGAACCTAAATGGTCAGCCTTCATGCAAACTTCATAGCTGGATTCTGGGTGTACAGTTATTTGAATACCAGGAATTTGCTCTCTGAATTGGTCGATATGGGCAGGTAGAAACATTTGATGTACAGAACAAAAGCCGTCCCATAAAATAACCTTAGCATCTTTTATCTGCTGAGCAGTTAAACCACCATTAGGCTCGCTTGGCTTCCAGATAACCATCTCATCAAGAGCTATCCCCATAGCAGCAGCACTGTTGCGCCCTAAATGTTGGTCTGGAAAAAAAAGTACTTTTTCCCTCTTCTCAAAAGCCCAAGCTAATACTTTTTGTGCATTTGAAGAGGTGCAAACAGTGCCCCCATGATCACCACAAAAACCTTTTAAATCAGCCATAGAGTTGACATAAGTAACAGGAGTAACCACGCTTTCGACATCTATAACCTTACCAATTGCCTGCCATGCTATCTCAACTGAAGGGAGGTCTGCCATATCAGCCATAGAACAACCAGCTGCCATATCTGGCAAAACCGCTATTTGTTCTGGGGTGGAGAGTATATCTGCCACCTCAGCCATAAAATGGACACCACAAAAGACAATATAACGGGCATCAGGTCTTTTGGATGCCAAACGAGATAGCTTTAGAGAGTCACCAGAATAATCTGCAAACTTATACACTTCTTCACGTTGATAGTGATGCCCCAAGATAACACATGTGTCACCAAGGGTAGTTTTTGCAGCTTGTATTCGACTTTCTAATTCAGCATCAGAAAGTTCATATAGTGGTTCTAACAATACCGGGCTGGGATCAGACATGATAATATTTGAACTCATTAAATATTAACCTAGAAACTGCAGTTTAAAGAGCGTGCATAGTGTAATCTATTGATTTTTCTGGTGTATCAGTAGAATATCGTGGTCACCTTGTTGGTGACAAGACTTTCTTCTGATATGCTAGGTGAATCAATAGGTTGCGCTAGGCGCGCGTTTACAACTGCTGTTTCCAGGTTTAAGTTAACAAAATAACGGATACCCTAAATTGCCCCATTCTAACAATCAAAGAGCAAAACTAAAAGAGCAGTTAAGAAGAATCGCCTTAGATGAGGGCTTTTCTCCCGTAGCTTTTGCCTCGCCACAAAAACCACCTCAAGGAGAATTTTTAACAAAATGGCTTAAAAACGGCTCCCATGGTGATATGGAATGGATGGCAAAAAACCAGGAAAAACGCCAAGACCCTAACCTGTTAATGCCGGGGCTGGGTTCTATAATGGTGTTGGGGCTAAACTATCGCCCCCAAGGTAATCACAGCCCATATCTTAACGACCCTGCTGCTTTGGGTGTTTCGGCTTACGCAAGAAATGTTGAATATCAGGGCTTTATTAAAAAAAAGTTAAAAAAGTTAGCACAACAGATAGAAAAACTACTAGGTCGTAGAATTGATGGCAGAATTTTTGTTGATACCGCACCAGTATTAGAAAAACCAATAGCAGCAAGTGCCGGCTTAGGTTGGCAGGGGAAAAACAGCTTATTGGTAAATCGCAATTACGGATGCTGGCTTTTTTTAGCAGAATTTTTTCTAGAACTAGACCTACCACCAGACCCACCATCAAAAGAACACTGTGGAACCTGCAACCGCTGCCAAAAAGCCTGCCCTACAAACGCCCTAAATACCCCGTGGCAGCTAGATGCCAAAGAGTGCCTAGCCTATTTTACCATAGAATCATCAGCACCAATCCCCCACAAACACCGCAAAGCCATGGGCAACCGGGTGTTTGGGTGTGACGACTGCTTAACAATATGCCCCTGGAACCGCTTCACCCCCCAAAGTAGTGAAACAATATTCAACCCCCGCCCAATATTAAAAGCCCCCAAACTTTTAGAGTTCGCCTTTTTAGACGATGCAAAATTTCGCACCACTTTTAGCAAGTCCGCAATAAAACGCACTGGCCGTATAAAGTTTATGCGCAACCTAGCAATAGCACTAGGCAACTGGGGCAACATTGCAGCACTGCCAGCCTTAAAACACCTATTTAACGATGAAAACCCATTAATAAGAGGCCATGCTGCGTGGGGTTTAGGGCAAATCCCCTCAGAACATGCTATAGACCTACTAAAAAAAGCAGAAAAAAATGAAGAAGATCAAACAGTTTTAGAAGAGATTTGTATTGCCTTAAGATAGTTTAATGTAGTTTCAAATCATAAAAGTACTAAAACTACTATGGGTCCAGAGAGATAACCTACCTGTTTGGTTTGGGTAAAGCCAAGGTTTTGCCTTTATTTTCAAAAGGGTGGGGTTTGGGGGAATGCAAGCCCTAATAATGAAAAGCACATAGACAGAAATTGAAATCACTAAAACAAAAAAAAACAGCTATAAAACATTTTTAAAACCTAAAACCAAAATCTTAGTTATGCTCAACGGAGTAAACTATCCTTGCTGGGCTTGTTCTTCGTTATATTCGTAGACAGTAGAATTATTTTGAATATAATCCACAACTACTCGCTTTATCGCGGACTACACAACTTTTACATACTTGCTTTTCATGTTAAAGCTTAGATTTTCCCCGTATTTTCCTTTTTTCAAATCAATAAATGTTGGAATATAATCTGTACCATCAACAACTATAATTAAATATCTAAAATCAACCCTACGTATATAAACCCGTAATTTAATATGCTCAACTACGATTTCAAATATAGTTTCACTTTTTAAAAAAACTTCGCCTTGTTTAAACCCTTCATCAATAAATTCTTTAACATCATCAACAATATCATTTTCACTTATTGTTTTTTAAAATCTTTAAGGTTCAGTTTAAATGTATCTGTTACAACAATATATCTCATTATATTTTTATTGAATTTTCAAACTTCCTTTCTTTGAAATGTGAAGCAAGTTTTTCAAGTGCATCTCTGCTTTCTTGTGATTCCAAAGCTTTAAGAGCAGCCTCTTCAAAATCTTGATCCTCTGAATCAGATTCAATTGTAACCTTATATTTTTGGTCAGGTCTTCCACCAAGCTCAGTTAGCCAGTTAGTAGGAAGTTGAGAACCATCAACATATTTTAGCACCGATGACATTTTTAAATGTATCCATTTGAAAATAATAAAAATAATATTGGCATTAAAGCAAATTATCAAATGTATGTAAATACAATTATAGGCTTTGGAATTTTCATAGTTTTAATCATGTAAATATCCAAACACAAACAATAGTAACACTATGCTATACATGTGTTTACTTCATCCAAGACACAAGTTTAGTGTTGGCTTGAATTAAAACACGCAATTATTAAACGAACTATTGTTAAGTTTAAGTATAATTGAGAAGTAAACATGACACAGTATGTGATTA